>DTRN01000166.1:12380-17859 GCA_012965905.1 Nitrospirales bacterium
GCGCTTAAGATTAAGGAGCAACCGCCATTCGTTCTCGATCGCTCTCAGGCATATATTGGGGTTCTCATTGATGACCTGATTACCAAGGATGCCACAGAGCCCTATCGCATGTTTACGTCGCGTGCCGAGTATCGGTTGCTGCTGCGGCAAGACAACGCAGATCATCGGCTCATGGAGTATGGGTTTCTCTTTGGCTTGGTCCCGGAGGAAGCGTATAGACGTGTCAAGCAGAAGCTATCGACGATTGAAACCGAAATACAGCGGTTAGAATCGACTCGGGTTGGTTCCTATGCGTCGTATCAGTCAAAACTGCAAGAAGTCGGGATAGGCGGGCGGCTGTCTAGCGATGTTTCGATGGCCCAGATACTGAGACGGCCTGGTATCGGATATGAGTGCCTGTTGGATGTCTTTGAGCCAGGGAGTATTGCCGAGTCAGACATTACTACTGAAATCGACAACCGCATAAAATATGATGGATACATTCAACGACAGGTTTCCCAGATATCAAAATTCAAGAAGGTCGAGCGGCAGATCATTCCTGTGGATTTCAATTATGACGGTGTAGTTGGATTTTCAGCCGAGGTATTGGAGAAACTAAAGTCTGTCCGTCCACATTCTATTGGTCAGGCCTCTCGCATTTCCGGTATGACTCCTGCCGCAATCTCTCTCCTCATGATCTCGCTTGAACGAGATAGGCGCTTGAATAAGCCAGAAGCCAAAGAAAAAATGTTCCACGTGGAACAATCTGGTTCCGTTTGACCTCATCCTGTGATAGGATGCCACCTAAATTCACCATTACTACTATATGTTGTGGCTAAAAATTTAAAACCCATTGTATAAGGTAGACATGCCAGGACGAATAATTGCCATTGCGAATCAAAAGGGCGGTGTTGGCAAGACCACCACTGCGGTGAATCTTGCGGCCTCACTCGCGGACGTAGGCAAGCGGGTGCTGTTGATCGACTTTGACCCTCAAGCCAATGCAACCAATGGTATAGGATTGAGCGGATCGAATGGAGCCGGTGGGATTTACGATGCGATCGGGCAAACAAAAGCGCCATCTGACGTCATTCAAGACACTGCGCTGGAAGGACTCAAACTCATTGCCTCAACCCCTGCCCTGGCGGGGGCGGAATTGGAGCTTGCGGATGTTTCTCGCCGTGAAAGCCGGCTGAAGGATATTTGTCTCGGTCTTCTTGATCAACACGATTTTATCCTCATTGACTGCCCTCCTTCGTTTGGACTTCTCACAATCAACGCACTGGTGGCTGCGGACTCTGTCCTCATTCCAGTTCAGTGTGAGTATTACGCCATACACGGGCTTGGCCTGCTCATGGAGAATATTAATCGCGTCCGCCGGATCTATAACAAAAATCTCGGCATCGAGGGCGTTCTTTTGACGATGTTGGATGCGAGGAACAGTCTTTGTACCCAGGTGGCTCAAGAAATACGTTCAAACTTTCACGATCGCGTGTTTCACTGCGCGATTCCGAGAAACGTCGCGCTCGCAGAGGCTCCAAGTTATGGACGGCCAGTGTTGGCATACAATAATCACTCGTCCGGTTCACGGGCATATGTCGAACTTGCGCAAGAGGTATTGAAAAATGCAAAAGCAAGCGTTGGGTAGAGGCTTAAACGCCATTTTTTCAAAAGACACGCTCGTATCCATTGATACGCTCGATGAGCGGAAGGAAATTCTCGTCGATCGTGTCATACCCAATCGGCATCAGCCACGGCGTCGTTTTTCCCAGCCGGAAATTGATGAGCTGGTTGAATCTATAAAGCACAATGGCATTCTCCAGCCTGTTCTAGTGCGAGAGACGCCGGATGGGAAATTTGAACTCATTGCCGGCGAGCGGCGGTGGAGAGCAGCCACTCTCGCTGGCCTCAGCACCATTCCAGCAGTGGTCAAGCAGGTTTCCGATCATGAGGTGATGGAATTAGCCCTGATCGAAAACATTCAACGTTCAGATCTGACCCCCATCGAAGTTGCACGGGCCTACCAACGCCTGATCCGAGAGTTCTCGCTCACGCAAGATCAGTTGTCGACGCGTGTCGGAAAGACGAGGTCGTCAGTGGCCAATATGTTGCGGCTGTTAACCTTGCCACATGACGTCCAGGAGCTTGTGGAGTCCGGAAGCCTGACGATGGGGCACGCGAAAGTTCTGCTTTCGCTGTCCAATATCGATGAGCAACAGGCCTGGGCAAAACGGGCGGTGAAAGAGAAGTTGTCAGTCCGGGATCTTGAGGGACTGCTACAGCCAAAGGTGAAACGGCTTCGCCCAGTTACTAAGCTCAAAGATCCGAACGTGACGAATGTCGAAGAACAGCTGAAATGTCGACTTGGAACAAATGCGAAGCTGACCACTGGACCCAAAGGCGGACGAATTTCAATCGACTATTATTCTGCCGAAGATCTGGACCGCATTCTTGAAATTATTCTTCGCTAGCCAAGTGGTTGATGGTTGTGAACGCTAAAGGAAAAGTCGTCGTAGGGTTGAGTGGGGGCATTGATAGTGCCGTTGCGGCAACTCTCCTCGTCCGGCAAGGCTACGAGGTTGAAGGCGTGACGTTAAAGGTGTGGGAAGCGGAAGACGAAGCAGAGGGGGCAACAAAAAAATGGCAAGAGCGTAGCTGTTGCAAGGTTGGTCTCGCACGCTTTGCCACGGAACAGCTTGGGATTCCCCACCATGTCGTCGATGTCAAAACCGAGTTTCGCAAAGCCGTCATCGACGATTTTGTTGAGGGGTATGCTGCGGGCCAAACGCCGAACCCCTGTGTGCGTTGCAATGAGCGTATTAAATTCACTCACCTCTACCAGGTTGCTCAGAATCTTCACGCAGATTATGTCGCGACAGGACACTATGTTCAGCTCGTCCACGATGCGACTACCGATGAGTTTCATCTCGCCCGTGCCGCCGATTATTCCAAAGATCAAACATATTTTCTTCACCGTTTACAGAAGGACTGGCTCCCACACCTCATCTTTCCTCTCGGGGCGTTGAAGAAGTCTGATGTCTGGACCATTGCGGAGTCCATCGGTCTGCCGGTAGATGAAATGTTCGAAAGCCAAGAAATCTGTTTTGTGACCCAAACAAGCTATCGAGACTTTCTCGAAAAGGAAGTTCCGGAGATCGGGAGGCCGGGAAACATTGTCGATGTGTCTGGCCAGGTGTTGGGACAGCATCAGGGCGTGTTTAATTACACCAGCGGGCAACGGCGGGGTCTTGGCGTGGCAACTGGGGAACGAGTGTTTGTGCTCGAGGTTGAACCTCAGACTGACACCGTTGTGGTCGGTCCGGAGGAAAAACTGTTTCGATCGGATTGTTTGGTTGGAGATCTCAACTTGCTTTGCTCGACGCAGACGTTATTCGCAGAACCTATCATGGGAAAAATTCGATATGCCACGACCGCGGCGCCGGCAGTCGTGAAGCCCCATTCTGACGATGTCGTTCAGCTCGTGTTTGAGACTGCCCAACGGGCCATTACACCGGGGCAGTCGGCGGTGTTTTACAGAGGAGATCAGGTGCTTGGGGGCGGGATTATCATTAACTCAAAGGGAGGTAGATCATGAACCCATTGGATTCTGTACCTGGGACAATCGTCTCGGGCTTTGTTCTGACTGCGATCCTGTTCGTGCTTGTGAGAGCAATTGTTTAGTCCAGAAGTGCATCATGGCAATCAAACCGTGAAGGAGGGCAGATAATGGAAGCACATCTGGAATTGTTGCTCCGATGGGGCCATTTCCTTGCCGGAATTACGTGGATTGGCATTTTGTACTATTTCAATTTTATCCAAGCGTCCTATTTGAAATCGGTCACACCTGAAGCCAAGGCTGAGGCATTTCAACACCTTGTCCCGAACGCATTGTGGTGGTTCCGTCATGCCGCACTATTGACGTGGTTGCTCGGAATGGGCTTGCTGCTGACACAGGGCATTTTAGGCAAGGCGTTCATGCTTCAAGGTGAATCAGCCGTCATTGGTATGGGAGCGTGGCTGGGGACTATTATGTTCTTGAATGTGTGGATGATCATTTGGCCCAATCAAAAGAAAGTGTTGGGTATGGTCGAGGTTCCCGCTGAGGATAAGCCGAAGGCAGCAAGGATCGCGCTTTTAGCATCCCGTACAAATGTTGTGCTATCGATCCCAATGCTCTTTTTTATGGCGTCCGCAAGCCACGCGCCGAATGGTTTCTTCTAAGAAATAGATAGCGACGTTCGCTACGTCCGTTGCGGGGCATCGAGGATCAATGGTAAACCTCGATGCCCCGCAATACTGCCAAGCACATCAAAAATCGGAATGTATCGATCATGACGCACATTCGTGTCATAGCCGGGAAAGAACTTCGTAGTTACTTCATGTCGCCGGTGGCGTATGTGGTGATCGCCATGTTTCTTCTTATCGTCGGGGTGTTGACCTATCTTGCGGCCATTCAGGCAAGCACCGTCGCGATGCAACAAATGCAAGTGAGAGGGGTCGTTCCCGCGTTGCATGTGAATGAGTTGGTCTTTCGGCCCGTCTTCGGAAACCTTGCCATTATTCTTTTGCTGTTGCTGCCGATGCTCACCATGCGGTTGTTTGCAGAAGAGCGCAAGATGCGCACCCTCGAATTGTTGATGACGTCACCCATTACGGTCACTGAAATGGTGCTTGGAAAATATCTCGCAGCGATCGTGGTTTTTGGCGTGATGGTGGGGCTGACCGGATTGACTCCGCTGATGCTCTCATTTTTTACAGACATTGAGTGGTTGCCCTTGGGCGCAGCCTATTTCGGTCTTTTTCTGATGGGGGCATTGTTTCTCTCGGTCGGATTATTTTCTTCCTCACTCACCGAGAACCAGATCATCGCCGTGTTCGTGTCATTCGGGATTTTACTTCTGTTCTGGATGGTGGGCTGGGCTGCCGAGGCATTGCAAGGGCAACCGATTGGACAGGTGTTGTTGTATCTCTCGATCGTCAATCATTTCGATCCCTTTGTGAATGGGCTGATCGATACTCGCGATGTCGTGTACTACCTCACCAGTATCGTCTTTTGGATCTTCCTAACCCATCGGATTGTCGAATCGCAACGATGGCGTTAAGCAACAGCAACGTCGCGATGCGGGTGTGAGGGAAATGCATTGAAGCGGTACGTGATTGCGGCGCTTGGGATTGTCGGGTTGGTGTTGGCGGTCGCCGGAGTGGCGCTGAAGGATCTCGCGCTTATCCCGAACTGGGGTGTCACTGGCATCGCAGTCCTCGCGCTCGGATGTTTGCTCGCCTTTTTTGTCTTACATTTCGAGACCGTCAAGATCTTCTCGAACCAGCGTTCGACGCGCCTCGGTTTCAACAGCATCCTCATGGTGTTGATGTTTCTGGGGATTCTTGAATTTATCAATTTTCTCAATGCCCGATATCCTCTTCGGATCGATCTCTCGGAAAGCCAGCAATTTACCATTGCCCCTCAAACCGGCAATGTGCTGGACAACCTGTCGGGACG
>DTRN01000166.1:17913-22779 GCA_012965905.1 Nitrospirales bacterium
ACCGCTTTTTCGCGGGAAGGGAGTAAGGGAGAGACACGGTATCGCGATCTTCTGAACACCTATCAATATCGTACAAATCACATTGCATACACCATTGCTGACCCCGATAAAAAACCGGCCCTCGCACGGAAACATGGCATTACAAAAATAGATACCGCTATTCTCGAAAGCGGTGGTCGAACCGCGGAAGTGCCCGCACCCACGGAACAAGAATTGACCAATGCGATTATTCGTGTGACCCGAACAGTCAAGACCTCCGTTCGTTTTCTGGTTGGCCACGGAGAGCCCAGATTGGATGACCCCGGAAAGCAAGGGTACTCCATGCTCAGCGCCGCAATCGAAAACCAGGGGTACGACGTTTCCACGGTTTCGGTGCTTGAGGATGCCGAACCTTCCGATCACATCTCCGTGCTGGTCATCGCAGGGCCACGACGTATGTTCACTGCTGATGAGCTTAAGCTAGTTCGCAAGTACATTCTGAAAAAGGGACGACTCTTGCTGCTCCTGGATCCGACATTGCGGCCTGAAACCAATACGGGGCTCGAACCCCTGCTTGCAATTCGTGGCGTGAGTTTTGGCAACGGCGTCATTATGGATCCGGAGTCGCGATTGTCCGGAGCGGAATTTACTATCCCTCTGGTAACATCGTATCCAGAGCATGGCATTACGCATCAGTTTGATCTGGCAACTTTTTTTCCGATTGCACGTTCTGTGCGTATTCAGGCAGAAAGTGATTCCACCGCACAGGCCGATTGGGATATTCATCCTCTCGCGAATACCAATCCCTCAAGCTGGGAGGAATATGACTTCCAATCGACAGAGGCGACGTTCGATGTTGCCACTGATACCAAAGGACCGCTTACGGTTGCCGTGGCAGTGGCGCCGAAGAAAATTCTTGGGCACGGTGGTGTGGAACTGAATAAGGACAGACCTCCTGCCATGGTCGTCATCGGCGACTCGGATTTTGTCACCAATGCGTACGTGAATTTTTCCGGCAATCGTGATTTCTTCCTCAATGCGCTCCACTGGTTGGCTGAGGAGCGTGATCTGATATCCATCTCTGCCACCGCAGCGTCGTTCGAGCCGATGGTCTTGACGAGGAACCAAGCACAAATATTATTGTATGTCCAGGTCCTTCTCCTCCCCAGTATCGTGTTCGGTCTTGGGGTCTTCGTGTGGCAAAAACGGCGTAGGTTGTAACAATCCGATGAAACCATACGTTGTGACCCTCACCCTTGGTGGGTTGCTTGTTCTTGGTCTGATCTATCTATACGCAGTTGAGTTTCCTGATGCTCAACGAAAAGCCGAGGAGGAGCAACGTACGAAGCAACTGGTCAGCTTCCAAAGCGACGACGTTCGTCGTATCACTCTTCAATATCGTGATCAAGACGCCATCGATGTCGAGAAAGGGCCGGGTGGCCATTGGTGGTTAGTGAAGCCATTACACTATCGGGCGGATCACGCTGAAGTTGAAGATATCATTCGAGATCTGGTGATCGCGAATGTAACCAGGGTCATTAACGAATCAGGCAGTAATCTTGGTGACTATGGGTTAGCGCCACCTCAGCTGACCCTGTCTTTTGCGCTGAATGATCGAGACGAACAGTTCTTGATTGGAGAAAGAGGTCCAATTTCGGCACAGCTCTATTTCAAACGAACATCCGGTCCTCAAATTTATTTAACCAGTCTTCCAGATCGAGACATTCTGTCAAAAACTCAATATATTCTCCGACGAAAAGAACTCTTCGAACTTGATCGTGAGGACATTGACCGACTAACGCTTGAACACCAAACAGGCGCCTTCTCCCTGTTTAAAACGGAGCACACATGGTTTCTTGATGCTCCCATTGAGTTTCTTGCTGATCAATCGGTGATTGGAGCGCTGCTCTTTCAGATCGAGAATCTCAAGGCGGGAAAGTTCATTGACGATTCGGAGGAGCAAAAGAATATACGTGCACAGCTTGGCTTGCCAAAGCTCGTGATGCATATTCAGGCAAATGATGTCCCGTATGCAGTACAATTTTTCGCGAGTTCGGACAACGCGGAATGGGTGTATGCCACGACAACACCAGATCTTCCAGTCTTCATCGTTTCCCGTCAGACGTTCCAACGCATTCCAAATACGCTGTTTACGCTCCGCAATAAGCATCTCGTGGTTGTAGATCGTTCGCTGGTGACAGATCTCGTCATCACAACACCGGACCAGCAGGTCACCTTGCCCCTGGAATCTCCAGAGAAGCCTATGCCCCATCCCGTTCGAGAATTCATGAATCGGGTGTTAACCCTACAAGCGGAGATACTGATCAAAGAGAATGTCGCGACCGATGGTCTCCACGTGCTCGGTCTCGACCGCCCCGCGCTCGAGGTGAAGTTACTCGGGGGAGACCAACGTGTTCTTGGTTCGCTCGTCGTGAGCGACATTCTTTCCACTGGAGATTCCGGGCAAGCCGGTACCGCAAATGCGAGAGGCTCCACTCTGCCAGGTGCATACGGCATTCGATCCAGTATCCTGGTCAACGTCCCGACAGAATCAGACCTCATAACTCAGGTCACGACGCCGTGAGGTGATGCGAGACGTTGACTCGCCAGATAGCGATGACCTGATCGTTGGGGTCCATCCACTTAAGGAAGCGCTCCGCACGAGTAACGCGCGGCTAGATCAAGTATTGATTAGGCAGGGTACGCGTAATCGCCAACAAGACGAAATATTTCGTCTGGCAAAGCGCGCGCGTGTTCCTGTCAAGCTGGTTCCAAGCGAAGCGTTAGATCGCTTGGCTCGATCGCTCAAGCATCAAGGCGTGCTGGGATATGTTTCACAAAAAGTGTATGTGTCGCTTGATGTGCTATTAGAGGAGACAGGAAAGAATGGTACGCCCCCGCTCTTTCTCATGTTGGATGGGGTAGAAGATCCACGAAACATGGGAGCCATTATTCGGACTGCCGAGGGAGCCGGAGTCAACGGTGTGGTCTTACCCGATCGGCGGGCTGTGGGAATGACGAGTGTTGTGGCGCGCGCTTCTGCCGGCGCCCTCGAACACGTTGCCGTCACGCGGGTGACCAATCTGTCGCAGGGAATTGAGCGACTCAAATCGAGCAGCGTATGGGTGTACGGCCTCGATCCCAACGCATCCAAGAGCTACCTCGACATTGACTATCGAGGTTCGATTGCCATTGTCGTTGGTGGTGAGGGGAAAGGGATTCGTCCTGGGGTTCTCAAACAGTGCGATGACCGCGTGGCCATTCCGATGCATGGAACCGTGTCGTCCCTCAATGTATCGGTCGCGGTAGCAGTTCTACTTTACGAAGTCGTTCGTCAGCGGAGTCAGAGAGCATGACATGTCGACAATCGTTTGGGTTCAGTCCGGAGACCTATCAGTGTTCCTAGGCATCTTAGCAGTGACGTTCGTGTTCGGAGCTATTGTGGGGAGCTTTCTCAATGTGTGTATTCACCGCCTTCCTCACGACATGTCGGTGGTTCTCCCTGCTTCACATTGTCCCGCCTGTGAAACCCCCCTTCGTGCGTTTGATAACATTCCTTTCGTGAGTTTCCTCGCGTTGCGAGGTCGATGTCGTTCCTGCAACGTGAAAATCTCGTGGCGCTATCCGCTCGTTGAGGGCTTGAATGGTCTTGCGTATGTATTGGACGTAGTCAGGTTTGGGCTTGAACCCGCCACGCTCGTATATGCGCTGTTGCTTTCGACTTTAATCGTTGTCACCTTCATCGATCTCGATCATCAGATTATTCCAAATGAAATTACTTTTCCAGGAATGCCGTTAGGGCTGATCGCTGCGGCCACGGTGCTACCGATCAGTTGGTTGGATTCGCTGATAGGTTTGCTGTGCGGAGGGGGAGTGTTGTTCTTTGTTGTCTGGATTAGTCCCTATATATTCAGACGCGAAGGCATGGGAATGGGTGACGTCAAGCTTCTGGCAATGTTGGGCGCGTTTCTCGGCTGGAAAGCCACACTTCTCACGTTGCTGCTAGGATCATTTTCCGGAGCGGTTGTTGGCGGGGGGTTGATGGCGACAAAACTTATCAAGCACAGTGAACCGATCCCGTTCGGCCCATTTCTTGCGCTGGGTGCCGTGTTAGCCCTCTTTTTCGGCGGTAGTCTTATCGAATGGTATAGCGGATTTTTCGAGCTAGCGGATCCCTTGCTTCGGTGAGGGTAGCCCTAGCGTATTGAGTCTCTCGATGGCGGCAAGCGGCATTTAGATGTGTGTAACGTGAAGCACTACACCTCAGGGTAGCCGAGTGCGGCAAGTTTCCCCACGAGTTCCTCGCGCGACAATTGTGTCCCTTGTATCGTCACCTGTCCAGTTGAAACTTCGATCTCCACGCTGTCTATGCCGGGAAGATTGAGCAAGCCTTCCCGTATGTTGGTGGCGCAGCCGTCGCATTTCACTTTTTGAACCATAAACAATTCGCGTTGCATTATCCCTCCCAATCTACAGCGGATTTTATGTTCCCTGTTTCTTGATTTGTCCTAGGTCGCATGCTAGCATTTTTTTGGTTTTTTATCGTTTCTAATGATAGTAAGCGTTATGTGCTGGGGGATCGTCTAATGGCAGGACGGCAGACTCTGACTCTGTCTATCAAGGTTCGAATCCTTGTCCCCCAGCCAGTGATGGCTGATTAAAGTTTCTTTGGTCAGCGACCTATAGGGGTCTGGTTTCAGGATGATGATTCTCATTGTTGTGTGCTCGCTCATGTGGGGGAAGGGGCATTAATGAGGTGAGAATTGTCCTCCCAAGGAGAGGCACGTCGTGCCGGAATTCCGCCAGGATGGGCTTGGTAAAAAATCTCGATTTGAGGAAAATTAAGGAAATTTTTATTAATTTTCCCTTGACATGCCATATTGAGGG
>DTRN01000167.1 GCA_012965905.1 Nitrospirales bacterium
AAAAGGAAAATCAATTGGCCGAGAAGGCTGCTGAGCTTGACCGTAGTGTGGAAGAACAGCGTCGGGCGCTTGAACGTGTGTCGGGGCTCACCGTGGAGAAGGCCAAGGAGGTGCTCATTGCTGGGTTGGAAAGTGAGGCCAAGTTTGACGCCGAGAAAATGATCAAACAAATCGAAGATGACGCGCGTGAAACGGCCGACGCAACTGCGATCGAGACGATTACCAAGGCGGTTCAACGTGTGACCAGGGACTATGTGTCTGAAGCGACACTCTCTGTCGTTCCGCTTCCCAACGAGAGTATGAAGGGACGGATTATTGGAAAAGAGGGGAGGAATATTCGTGCGCTTGAGGCTGCCACGGGCGTTGACTTTGTTGTTGACGAGACCCCAGAAGCCGTCATCCTCTCTGGATTTGACCTTATGCGGCGTGAAGTTGCGAAGATCTCGTTAGAACGTCTTATGGCTGATGGCCGAATTCATCCAACCCGCATTGAAGAAGTTGTCGAACGAGTGACCAAGGACGTGGAAAAGCTCATGATTGATGAGGCTCAGCGGGTGATTCTTGAGCTGGGTCTTCACAATGTGCATATTGAGTTGGTCAAGTTACTTGGGCGGCTCAAGTACCGAACAAGTTATGGCCAGAACAATCTTATGCATGCGAGAGAGGCCGCGTTGATCAGCGGAATGATGGCATCGGAGCTGGGGCTCGATGTGCGTCTCGCCCGACGCGGAGGCCTCATGCATGATATTGGGAAGTCACTGAGTCATGAGGTCGAAGGTCCACACGCGATGATTGGTGCTGACGTGGCAAAGAAATACGGAGAGTCTCCTCAGATTGTGAATGCCATTGCAGCGCATCACGAGCAAGTAGATCCCATTTGCCCCGAATCGGTCTTGGTTGCCGCGGCAGAAGCGCTGTCCGCTTCGCGGCCAGGGGCGAGACGAGAGACGATTGAGGCCTATGTCAAGCGACTTGAAAAATTAGAAAAACTGGCCACCGGTTTTAAAGGCGTCGACAAGGCCTATGCCATTCAAGCGGGGCGCGAGATTCGGGTGGTGGTTCAACATCGAGAACTGTCCGACATCGAAACCTCGCAGATTAGCCGAGAGCTTGCCAAAAAGGTTGAGCAAGAACTCACCTATCCCGGTCAAATCAAGATCACGGTGCTGCGAGAGAGTCGTTATGTCGCCTATGCGCGATGATGCCATGGTTGGTATGCAGAGCCGATGAACATTTTGTTCATCGGGGATATTGTTGGTGAACCCGGCAGAAAGATCATCGCGCGACAGTTACCGAAACTCATCGAACAGCATGCGATCGATGTGGTGCTTGGGAACGGCGAAAATGCCGCGGGGGGCTTTGGCATTACGCCTGATATTGCTCAGGAGTTGTTTGATTACGGCATTGATGTCATCACAACGGGAAACCATGTGTGGGACAAAAAAGAAATTCTGGCATACATCCAGAATGAACGGAAGCTTCTCAGGCCAGCCAACTATCCCGATGCTGCCCCCGGAAAAGGGAGTGTCGTCATTGAGACGACGAACTGTGGATCGTTAGGTGTGCTCCAAGTGATGGGCAGAGTGAATATGCCCCTGCTTGATTGTCCGTTTCAGGCTGCTGATCAAGCCATTGAGACTCTGCATCGGTCAGTTCAAACGATCGTGGTCGATATGCATGCCGAGGCCACCTCAGAGAAAATGGCCATGGGATGGCATTTGGATGGCCGAGTGAGCGCCGTGTTGGGATCGCACACTCATGTTCAAACGGCAGACGCACGAATTCTTCCGCAGGGAACAGCCTACCTTACCGATATGGGAATGACTGGGCCGATCAATGGAGTCATCGGGATGAAAAAGGAACTGTCGCTTGAGCGTTTTTTGACCCATATGCCACGGCGGCTTGAGGTGGCCAAGGGGCCGTGTGTGTTATCTGGTGCGGTTGTCGAGGTAAATCACCAATCGGGAACCGCCGTTTCTATTGAACGAGTGCAGGTAAGTGATTGAGGAATCACACAA
>DTRN01000168.1 GCA_012965905.1 Nitrospirales bacterium
GTAACACGAGTCGTCGTCGCAATGATCGACCCCAACCCTGCAGTGAACGGAAAGGGCATTCAAGTGCTACGACAGGCCGGTCTCGATGTCACCGACGGAGCATGCAGGACACAGGCATCACGCTTAAATAAAGCGTTCACTAAGCTCATGACGACCGGACGGCCCTATGTGACGTTAAAAATTGCCTCTACATTAGATGGGAAAATTGCAGCGGCCAACGGCGAATCGCGTTGGATCACGTCAGTACCGGCGAGACGTTACGTCCACCGACTGCGTTCACGTGTCGACGCGGTGTTGGTGGGCATCGGCACCATTCTCGCTGACAATCCACTCCTTACGGTCCGTCTGCCGGGAAAACATCGACATCAACCCCATCGGGTGATCGTCGATTCGCAGCTTCGAATTTCACTCCAGGCTCGTGCGTTACATCCACAAACTGGAACGCGAACTCTCATCGCATGCGCAATCGCTGACCCAACGAAGAAGGCCGCGCTTGAGAAAGCGGGAGCGGAGATTATTGAGGTTAGTCATAGGAATGGGCGGGTTTCGTTTCCGGCGTTGATGGAACGGTTGGGTAAACTAGGCTTTGCACATATCATGATCGAAGGCGGCGCTAAGATCAATTCCTCTGCTCTTAAATCCGGAATTGTCGACCAAGTCCTTCTCATGACCGCCCCATTGTTCCTGGGTGGCCACGGTGCGCGCTCACTGATTGAAGGCGAGACACCATCGTTGTTAGAAGACGGAATTGCGCTTGGCGACCTGCGCGTCAGCCGCATCGGCCCAGACCTCATGATCGAAGGCCGCCCGTATTCCAGGGCCACCCCTCACTCCCCCGTCAATCACGTATAGGTCACATACGTTGACCCACCCCTTCCTGTTCCTCTGCATTGCAGGGCTGAGTTGCTTCTTTAGCTATAACCTGGTTCGCATGCCCGTCCTGTCGATGTTTGCCGAGTCACTCGGTGCTACACCGGAGGCCATTGGGATGGTCGTCGCGGCCTCAACGATGACCGGCGTGTTCCTCAAGCTTCCCATGGGCGTGCTTTCTGACATCATTGGCCGAAAGCGTCTGCTGATCGTCGGAGCTATTGCCTTTGGAGTCACACCCTTTGCCTATCTCCTTATTAAAGACCTCCAAATACTACTGATTCTTCGGCTGTGTCACGGGCTGGCCACTGCGGTGTTCGCACCCATTGCCCTTGCGACTGTGGCGTCCATGTTTACGGAGAAACGAGGAACGGGGATGGGATGGTATACCGCATCAACGCAAGCCGGCGCGCTTCTAGGACCATTGGCGGGGGGATTTTTTCTTGACCACGCAGAATTTTCTGATGCGTTCGCCGTCGCTGGGGCGATAGGATTGCTGGGACTATTCCTGGTCCTCCAAGTTCACATTGCCGACTCCGAAACCTCACCGACAAGCCGTGCAGAGCCGAGGGACATCAAAAACACGATGAACGTGATGTTAACCAGCGTACAGTCGGTGATTCGGAATCGCCAGGTCCTGGCAGCCAGCGTTGCGGGAATGTCAAAAATGTTCAGCACCGGAGTCCTGATGGCGTTTCTTCCTCTTTATGGCTTCTCCATCGGGCTGAGCGGGACCCAAATCGGGTTCTTGTTTGGGATTCAAAGCGCGATTTCACTTGCGTCGAAACCACTGCTCGGGAGAATATCTGACACCATCGGCCGACAGCCCCTGATCCTGCTGGGACTCGCGTTGTGTGCGTTTGCGATGTCAGGCATACCCTTCAACAGCGAGTTCGAACGATTGCTCGTGCTGGCCGGGATATTCGGCTTCGGCGACGCGGCAGTCATGACGGTAAGTTCTGCGTTGGTTGGGGAT
Source organism: Nitrospirales bacterium (assembly GCA_012965905.1). Taxonomy (GTDB): domain Bacteria; phylum Nitrospirota; class Nitrospiria; order Nitrospirales; family UBA2166; genus UBA2166. The sequence goes on from DTRN01000168.1 coordinate 1,847, forward strand.
AGCACGCAGCCGCAGTTCGTCGGTTCTGGAATGGGCGTGTATGGCACCCTGTCGGATATCGGTCATGCCAGCGGTCCCATTATGGGTGGGATTCTCATTTCCAGTGCAGGATATCCCGTAGCATTCCTCACTGCTGCTGGAATCATGGTCGTCGCGATTGCATACGTGGCAATCACGATGACGAGGCAAGTGCCGGCCACGAAATCGTGATATAGACACTAAGATCACTTCACGATAGAATGCAGAGTTCGAGTAAAATTCGACCTTTTTCCTGAGAACGAAATGTGGACATGACGAAATCATGCGGCTCGTGCGGTCGCCAGATCGAAGATAATGCGCGCTTTTGTAGCGGCTGTGGCCAACGTCTCCCGGAAGAGCCGATAGAAACACCTACCACTTCAGCTTCTTCTAGCCCCGCTTCTTCTAGCCCCGCTTCTTCTGAGCAGCAGGACTGGGTCAAGTTTCTCGGTCCAGCATCCGAATATTACTTGCAGCAATTTGAAAAGTTTCGGCATGAGGGAGGCGACCGGTTCGCTCTAACGTGGAATTGGTTTCCATTTTTGCTCGGCTGGTTATGGTTCCTCTATCGCAAAATGTACCTGTATGCCGCCGTGTTTGCTGTCGGCCCATTCCTGACTGTCGCACTACTTCGCGGAGGCATGGAGATCCTTTTCATGTGGGGACTCGCTGCTGGAGGACTCGCTAATTACTTATATTACGGCCATGTCAAGCGGGGTCTCGATGAACTTCACAGCCAGCCACGAGTACCGGGAGATACCTGGGACCATACATTGTCTGATGTCGGTGGCGTTCAGCCCTATGTGTGGTGGTTGGGAGCGGGAATCGTGGTTATGGCGGTGGTGTTGGGCATCATGAATCCCCCACCGGAACACCCACCCCCGAATCAACCCGCCCTGTTAGAAGATGTCTAAACAGACCGAGGAAATCTAGATGGCGATGGAACTGTGTTCAAAGTGTGGAAAACCAGGAGAACCGGTCGAGGAACCCCTGTATATGGGAAAGATCGAACCGTTGATCAAGGCCAATGTCTGTCTTCCCTGCTGGACGGAATGGACAAACATGCGTGTGATGGTGATCAACGAATTACGCCTCAACCTCGGCGATCCGAGCGGGAGAGAGCAACTCAAACAGCAGATGTGGACATTTCTCAATCTCCCGAAAGACGAATGAAAATTCCAGGCAAAACAACGTCGTCATTGCATGACCGTCAAGGCTATTTGTGAATTGTCACATTGACATGCAGGCAAGGGAAATGGTACATGGACAGAGGGCTAGAAGCACCTTTGGCCCGCGGAATCCAACAAAAATTTCATGATTACCCAGATGAAAATTCGAGGGTTGATGTTTGACCCCTATAATAATTCGTATATCGTGTTGCTGCGATGCGAAGAAACCCAGGACATGCTCCCGATTTGGGTTGGAAAGCCGGAAGCCAGCGCAATTAGTTTTGCACTCGAAGGCCTCTCCACCCCGCGCCCGATGACTCATGACCTCATGAAACTTCTTATCGATTCGGTTGATGCAAAGGTATTGAGTGCCAACATTACCGACTTGAAAGACAACACGTATTATGCCAAGGTCCATATTGCTTTTGGGGACTCGTTTTTCTCGATCGATGCCAGGCCCAGCGATGCCATTGCCTTTGCGATCCGGACAGAAGCGCCTATCTTTGCTTCAGATGATGTGATCCAGAAGCACGATGCCGAAGAGGTCGATCGGTGGCTCGAGAACCTCAAGCCAGAGGATTTTGGGAAATATGAGGTGTAACGAGGCACGATGGTACGTCTCAAAGTGCACGGAGTCCTTGCTGATCCGAACACAGACACCAAAATCGTCGTCCTCCGTGAAGAGGATGGATCAGAGATTCTTCCAATCTGGGTTGGAAGCACAGAAGGGCACGCGATCCGATTGGCAATGGATGGCGTTGTCCCCCCACGCCCCACGAGCCATGATCTGCTCAAGGGCATTTCACAACATCTCGGACTCGTCGTCACTCAAGTTGTAGTAACCGATATCAGCGACAATACGTATTACGCGTCCATATATGTCAAATCGAATGGTTCTGAACACACCATTGACGCGCGCCCAAGTGACGCCATCGCATTTGCCTTACGGGTACCTTGTCCCATCTATGCGACAGATGACGTTATGAAGCGTCGTGCCGGAGAAAATCTCGACACGTGGTTGGAGAAACTTGATCCGCAAAATTTTGGAAAATACGAGGCCTAATTGCGATGAGAACCCGTCCCGCTCAACCAGAACACATGATTCCCACCTGGCATGTTATTGATGCTCAAGGACAGATCCTTGGGCGCCTCGCGGCGAGAGTCGCTGGCGTGCTTCGCGGCAAGCATAAACCAGCATTTACACCGCACCTTGACCTCGGAGACCATGTGATTATCGTCAATGCGGAGAAGATTCACCTGACAGGGTCGAAACTGAAGAAGAAAGTTTACCACCATCATAGCGGGTTCCCAGGCGGGCTTAAATCGATCGCCGCAGAAGAATTACTTAAAAAGAAACCCACGGATCTCCTGTCGAAAGCAATTCACGGGATGCTTCCGAAAAACCGCCTTCGAAAACAACTGGCTGGGAAATTACGCGTTTACGCTGGCCCAGAACATCCCCACGGCGCACAGAAACCTCAGCCGTTGACCCTGTAAGTCATTGTTCAGCATCGCGTAAATTCATAGAAAAGGAAATGGATATGGATGCAACAACATCATACGCTACCGGAAAACGAAAAAATGCGATCGCACGAACGTGGCTGACCCCGGGGACCGGACAAGTCGTCATCAATCGCCGCTCGGTCGATGAATACTTCCAACGCGCGTCTCACAGATTGATGATGCATCCACCACTTGAGATTACAGGCTTATTGGGAAAATATGATATCTTCGCCACCGTTTGCGGCGGAGGGCAGACAGGACAAGTTCTCGCCCTCAGACACGCAGTCGCAAAAGCGATTGTTGAACTCAACCCAGCCCACAGAGAAACCCTCAAGAAAGAAGGCTTTCTCACGAGGGACCCAAGGAAAAAAGAACGGCGCAAGTACGGGCAAAAAGGCGCCAGAGCGAAGTTCCAGTTTTCCAAGCGCTGAGATCAGCGCATCAGCCCCAATCAAATATGGGCCCCTCTCATGCCGCTTGTGCTTGGCGGAATGACCTCGTAGTCTAATCCCATGTTGCGTGTTGGCGTTATCGGTGCGAGTGGGTATGTCGGCGCGGAACTCCTTCGAATTCTTGCCGGGCATCCGACTGTTACCATTACAGCAGTTACCTCTGAACACAACGCGGGGAAACCCCTCCAACAGGTATTTCCGCACCTCGCAGGCCGATTTTCGCTCACCCTCGAAACATTCGACGCCACACAGATTGCCAGCAAGACTGACCTGGTCTTTCTAGCGCTCCCACATATGACGTCAATGCCCGCAGTGGATGCCTGTCTCAAAGCCGGACTGCGGGTCATTGATCTCAGTGCAGACTTTCGGCTCAACGATCCTGCGGACTACCAAACCTGGTACGGAGCTGCACACCTCTTCCCAGAATTGCTGTCAGAAGCCGTGTACGGGATGCCGGAATTCAATCGCGAACGGATCCGCGAGGCGCGCCTTGTGGCGGCACCGGGTTGCTACCCAACAGCCGCAATTCTACAGTTAGCTCCATTATTCCAGAAACAATTGATTCACAATGATCTCGTTGTAATCGACGCGAAATCAGGAATTTCGGGAGCTGGGAGAAAAACCTCCCTCGCGTCCCACTTTCCAGAAGCACATGACGGGGTTGAAGCGTACAACCTTGGACAGCATCGCCATACACCAGAAATCGAGCAAGGATTACGCGAGATTGTGAGTCGCAGCACACAAAACGCATCCCCATCTGAACCAGAGATCCGGGTAACTTTTACGCCGACGCGTGTCCCCATGAATCGTGGAATCCTCAGCACGGCGTTCGTGCGGCTCCGTACTCAGATGTCGACTGAGGAACTGCGAGCCATATACCAGGAGTATTACCGCGACGAACCGTTTGTGTGTGTCACCGAGAAAGATCAATTACCGAATCCACACGATGTACGTGGATCTAACCGGTGTGATCTCGCGGTATATGTTGACCAACGGACCGGCTGGACGACACTATTGGCCGCGCTCGACAATTTGGTCAAAGGCGCCGGCGGGCAAGCTGTCCAAGCCATGAATCTCATGGTTGGGAATGCGGAATCCACCGGTCTGGACGTCGTAGGCATCTTTCCTTGAGCGCCAAGACAAGGGGGCTGTCAAGCGTACCGGGCATCCTCACCACAGGCATTCACTCCGGGATTAAACGCGCGCCTGAACTCGATCTCGCCCTGATATTCTCCACGCACGAGACCACTGCAGCCGGAGTATTCACTACCAATCGATGTACCGCAGCACCGGTAGACATCACCAGACGCCATATTCGCGCGGGAAAGGTTCGTGCGATTATCTGCAACAGTGGCAACGCGAATGCCTGCACCGGACAACGTGGGTTATCAGATGCGCTTGCCATGGCACATGCCACCGCAGAGGCGCTCGACCTCAAACCGAACCAGGTCTGCGTCGGTTCTACGGGAATTATTGGAAAACCTCTTCCCATCCAACTCATTCAAAAGGCCGTTCCAGAGCTGGTCAGCCTATTAAAGCCCTCAGGCGGGCGCAATGCAGCACGTGCAATCCTCACCACGGACGCTCATATCAAAGAGGCTAGCACGACGGCAACTATTTCAGGAAAACGCGTGACTATTGGAGGAATCGCGAAGGGTGCAGGCATGATTCACCCCAATATGGCCACGATGTTGGGTTATCTTGCGACAGACGCGGAGATTGAGCGTACGGCACTAGAGTCCGCGTTGAAGTTCGCGGTTGGGGAGTCGTTTAACGCAGTGTCGATAGATGGGGAGACAAGTACGAACGATATGGTCCTTTGTCTGGCCAACGGTCTCGCAAACAATTCCAGAATTCGTTTAGGAACGGCGGCAATGCGCGCATTTCAACGACTGCTCACAGAGGTGTGTCTCAATTTGGCCAAACAAATCTGCCATGACGGCGAGGGGACGACAAAAGTCATCCAAGTGGTCGTCAACCGTGCACGAACGCGGCGCGACGCAAAGAAGATGGCAATGGTGGTGGGCACCTCAACTCTTTTCAAAACAGCGATGTTCGGACAAGATCCCAACTGGGGACGTATCATGGCTGCGATAGGGAGATCAAATATTGCAATCAAGCCTGACCGAATTTCGCTTGCCTTTGATACAGTCACGGTCGTCAAAAAGGGTATTGGCACAGGCATTGCTTCAGATCGCGCAGCAAAAAAAGTCTTAAGACAAAAAGAATTTACCCTCACTATCGACCTTGGACTTGGTCAAGAGCATGATCGAATTTGGACTACCGATCTGAGTCCCGCCTACGTTGCACTCAACGCACACTATTCGACCTAGCATCATAGACGCTCACTAATAATGGGCTGTAAAACATTATCGTGCAGTTGTGGGCACAGCGAATTCTTCACTTTCTTTTCCCGTCCGCGTGCGAAACATGTAAGGCATTATTATCTGAAAGGGACCTT
>DTRN01000169.1 GCA_012965905.1 Nitrospirales bacterium
GCGGATTACCAATACGAGACGCAACGGACCCACCACACGTTTCCAGAAGGGCAACGTCAGTGTCGTCCGAGGATCTTTCCATCCCCATTGCAATGCTTCACGACATCCGTATGCCCGATCGAGAATGGCTGCTGCCTCTTCCAACAGAACGGGTATGCCTGGAGCTGCTTCCCACCCAACCTGCCACAGAGGCGGCTTCATCCAACTGCCCCCTTTGGCGGCCAGAAGACGGTCATTGAGGTCCATAATTTCTCTATTCTCCCAGAAGCCCATGGGATTGTCGGCCTGCGGATCCAACAATCGCGCCGTGTCGCCGAGATCAAGACCGCCGAGATTGAGAAGACGAGCCACCATCGATGTTCCACTACGGTGCATTCCGATTATGCACGTTGCTATGCCAGAACTAGGGGTCATATGTCGAGGACCTTGTCGGCAGAAACATCAGTTTCAGTTGGTACCGTGGACTCCTGCACTCTTACGGTGATGTTGGTTTCCATATAGGCCAGACCGACAAAACGTTTGGCGCTGTGGACTTGAAACACCAGCAGGTCTTTTCGCTTATCAAGCATATGAACATGAGTCCCAAGCTTCTCTGTTACGCCACAGCTTAGAACATAGTTTCCTGCGTGAAGCTGCGTGAGAATCGAAAATTCGATGGTCAAGAGCGTACCAGCAGTTTGGGACTGCAAGGGACAGTCAGCGTTGTCGGTGCTGATACCGTACACCGCAACCCCAACGGGAGTGTGAATTGCCATCCCCGCGCTTGGGGTTTCGATGTCTCGATTGAACTTGATGGTCAGCGCGACCGTGACCCAGTGTCCCCTCTGCACAGCGCGGCACGGCACGTGCTTGTCATCATAAAGCTCAACTTCAAGGATCTCGGCATCCCCAGAACCAAATCGGTACTCCTCTCCTTCCGAGGAAGGCTGAAATCCGACGTCTTCAAGGCCACGCTCAACATCGTCAAGCCAATATGCCCGCGAGCCTTGTGTCAGCTTTAAGCGTTTGACGTATTCTTCTTCTCGACGAGACAGCAACTCCTGGTAAGCGTGAAAGACATTCACCGGCGGACCAGACGTAAGCATTGCCCCGTGATCGAGCAAAATCGCTTCGTCACACACGGTTTGTATCACCTGTGCACTATGCGAGGCCAAGACGATCGTTTTCCCTTCCTTTTTTGCCTGTTCGAGACGCCGGAAACATCGGCGTTGAAACATGCTGTCACCAACCTGGAGTGCCTCGTCGAGGATGAAGATATCCGCGTCCACGTTCGCAGCAATGGCAAACGCCAGCCGGATGTACATGCCAGACGAGTAGGTCTTGACCGGCTGATCGAGAAACGTGCCAATTTCCGCGAAGTCCACGATCAGGTCAAACCGTTCTTCCATTTCCGCACGATCAATGCCCAGGATGGCACCATTTAGGTACACGTTTTCACGTCCCGTAAACTCGGGATCGAACCCTGCCCCCAACGCCAACAATGCTGCGATTCTTCCCTGTAGTTGTACCGTCCCAGTTGTCGGCTGCAAAATGCCTGCGAGGACCTGCAACAGCGTGCTTTTCCCTGCCCCGTTTTGCCCGACCAGTCCAACAATTTTTCCTTGCTCTATCTCAAAAGAAATCTCGCGTAGCGCCCAATATTCATCGTGATAGCTTCGCCCTCGAATGGACACCAGTTCACGCAACCGATCCACGGGCCGACGATATAAATTGTAGGCTTTGGATACGTTGTCCACGGAAATCGCGCTCATTCAGTTCTTTCCTCTATCGCTGCGTTCTGTTCCTGTTTACAAAACATCAGCAAACGTAGGCTTGGAACGCATAAAAAAGAGATAGCCGAATGCGGCAACCATCGCCATGACGCACGTCAAAACGATAAAGCCGTACAGGTCAGGAATTGTTCCTTCAATGATGGCAAGACGGTACCCCTGGACTAAATGGGCCATGGGGTTGATCACAAGCAGTATCTTTAATGATTCCGGGACCAGTTCGGCCGGGTAAATGATGGGCGTAAGAAACATCCACATCTGCGTGCCCAAGCCAATTGCATGCGCGGTATCACGTACGAATACCCCGAGAGACGCAATCATCCAGGCTAAACCTATTGTAAACAAAAACTGAAGACACACCAGCAGCGGAACGAACATGACTGTCCACGTCAACGGCGTGAAAAACACGCCGATCACACCCAGCAGTAAGATCAAGCCTATCCCAAGTTGGATCATCCCGGAAAGTACGACCGCCAGGGGAAGGATCTCCACCGGAAAGATGATACGCTGCACAAAATGCGCGTTTTCCCGAATCATCGATGCCGATCGATTCAGCGCGTCGCTGAATGTCAGCCAGGGAATCATCCCGCATAAAAAGTACACCACAAAATCCGCACCTCGTCCTCCCCCGAATCTGACTTTGAGGATGGTTGAAAATACAAAGGTAAAGATGAGAATAGTAAGGAGCGGCGTGATGATCGACCAGGTAAATCCCATCGTCGACCCTTTGTATCTTCCCACGAAGTCCTTGTGAACGAGGTCGGCAATGAGACTTCGTGAGCGATAGAGAGTGGTTAACAATGTTAGTTTTGGCACGCTACGCTCTACGTCTCAAACGAGTAGCTAGATAAAAACTCATAGCGTGCCATGTTGACACGCACAAGCTCGATGTCGTCCTGACTCCACTCGATATCGTGGCGGCTCTTGTGTGGGGACGAAAACACAATCTGAGTACAGTGGTTGGCATAGTCTGCAGAACACTCAATTCCCAAGAACTCACACATTGCACGTAACCATCGTACTGGATCTTCAATCATCGACTCGTGATGGATCTCAAGTAACTCGGCCTCATCCAGCTTTTGCTTTGTATCAGCAACGGTTTGACATTGGGAGAAGTGTTGCTCGATTACATCCTGAAGATCCGCGGGTCCGCGCTGCAACCGTCTGCGGTACTTGGTGGCAATGTTGTCATAGGGGTTTCTCACAATATGAAACACCTTCAGGGGAAGTCCGATCGTCGTTCGCAATTCGTCGAGCAGTTGGGGGTTCTCTTGAAGTCGCAAACTCGACCTGCCTCCCTTCTTATCCCCGATTACACGTAACGTCGTGTACCGCCCCTGCCATTGATCTTGGACCTCATAGATATACCCCGTTGCTTTTCGCCCTCGTTTCGCATGCGCTTTGGAGTTCTCAAGTAACAGATGGAAGATTTGATGTTTGCGAAAGCCTGCCTGAAGATACTTCAACACATCAAGCTCATGTGCTACGACAACATTCGGATGTGCATCAAGCAATGCTCCCAGCAACGAGGTCCCACTCCGCGCATAGCCAAGAAACATGCAAAATGTTTCGAGTTGCGTAAATCGGTTACGATGTACGACCCCACCGTATGCCGAGGTGACATACAGTTTTCTCAGTTCCCACACATCGGAGCCATTGCGTGCGTGATGGAACGCATTCATTGCTGGTAAAACATCGCCGAATAGCGCTGCTCAAATAATTCCGCTGCGAATCGATAGAGTTCCGCATCCAGACGCGTATACACTTCGATCTTTGCCATGGTTTCGCTGGAAAGAGTTTGCTCGGTAAGCGCTGGATCGGGCAACGCATTAAGATGAGGGACATCCATCGTCGTTGTCCAGCCAAACGTGGCTAGCAGAAGCTCCATCGACTCCGCGAACCGATCAGTGATGCCGACAAAGTCGAACGACGCAAGGCGCTGCTTGGCCTTGGCCAGAAGTTCGTCATCACTCATATCTGTCCGAGTATAGGAGAGCAGCTTCGCTTGTTTTGGAAGAATTTCTTGTCCATCGTCGTCGTGATATGTTTTGGTGAGATCAAAATCGAGTGCGATGTTGCGAACTTGAAAATTCGTGACCAGACGCCGCGTTGGAGGGAACGAGAGAAAATCCTCAATGGTTGCCTCGGGATCGAGAAATCGCTCATGTCCCACCGATTTTCTACCCCGATTGCGCATCAGGTTCTTAAAGCGTGAGATGGTTCGGTTGACCGGTTCTCGAATCATCGTGATAACTCGAGGCGCTCGTGGCAGCAATGAGATCAGCGTATGTCCCATATGCCCAGCAAACAATGTGTAATTCACCAGTTCGTTCTTATCACGTTTCACAACATCGGCAAGTTCGTGCATATACGAGAACGGCGCAATATGATCCTTCGGAAACTGTTCCTCGACGATGGATCGTAAAGAGGTCCCTGCGGTCTTTGGAATATGGAGAAAATAGGTTTGAGTGTTCTCAGTCATGAGGGAATGGGAACATTTTGTAGCATGCGTTGATAGCGTTGTTCAAATAGCTCATTCGCAAACGCATATAGCTCTGCATCGAGCGACGTACATGCCTGAAGGCCAGCAAGCGTCTGTTTTGAAAGTGGGCAGTCCAACCCTGTTGACAGGGAGGAGGCATTGAGAAACGGGACATTCATCGAGACCTCCCACCCGAATGTGGAACGCAAGAGTTCAACCGATTCCGTAAATCGCTCCGTGATTCCCACAAATTCAAATGAAGCTAGACGACTTTTGGCCCTGCTTAACAAATCCTCATCGCTCATCCCCGTCGATGTATAAGCGAAGAGCTTGTTCATCTTCGGAATAATGGCATTGCCATCGAAATCCGTATAGGTCTGGGTCAAATCAAAATCCTGTGCGAGATTGCGAACCTGAAAGTTGGTTATGAGTTGTCGAGTAGGTTTGAACGCCAAAAAATCATCAATGCTGACATCATGATCCAAGAAACGCTCGTGGCCCCATGGAGCACGTACCGAACGTGTCACATGTTGCTTCATGTAGTTGAACCTCGAAATCGTGCGTGCAACGGGATCACGAAGCATGGTAATCACGCGCGGCGTCGTCGGAAGAAGCGAGACCAGGGAATATCCCATATGTCCCGCAATCAAGGGATAGGCGGCAAGCTCACTTGCATCCCGTCGCACCATTTCCGACAACTCCTGCATCACAGAACATGGACAAATCTCTTCGGGCGAAAATTGCGCTTCAATGACCTTTCGAAGGGAAGTGCCAGCTGTTTTCGGAATATGAAGAAAATAGATTTGCTCGGTCACAAAGGCCGCTCCATTCTCAACGACGCATCACCTGGAATATAGCAGACTCCTATGCTATGGGCTTATCGACATCCTGATATTGCTTGTCGTTGTTTCCCCCACCATGAGGTCGACGGTCACCCTTGCCTTCTCAAGCCCATCTTTTTTCACCACGACCCGATACTCTCCGTCTGGAACCCCTGTGAACACATACACTCCTGCCTCATCGGTTAGTGTCTTCAGCTTAAACAAAGTCGTCCTTTCGTTTTTCTTTCTCAGCACGGCCACCGCCCCAACAATGGGGGTGGTGTTCCCTTCAAAATCCAGGTCCGTCACCGTCCCTCTCAATCCAGCTGTCACGTCAGGATCCGGCGGTACGATTCGAAAAATCGTGTCAAAGGTTGAAAAATAGAGGCTGCCATCGGCGCTCGTCTTTACATCCAGAACCCCACCAAGCCCCCCCTCGAAAAAATCTTCCTGGATGCCGACGCGGTCGAACAAGGGAGGCACGAGCTTGATTCGGTGAACCCCACCAGTCAGAGTCTTGCAGCTGGCGAAAAACAAGTCACCGCGATATTGTTCGGGAAACGTGTTGCCTGTATAGAAATCCATACCAACGGGACAAATGGTTGGGGTGAAACTGATCAGCGGGTCCTTCAACAACGGATCGGATAGATTGCACGCACCAACACACCTTGGCCACCCGTAGTTGCCAGCAGGAACGAGTAGATTGATTTCATCATCCGTGGTTGGGCCGTTGTCCGAGAAAAACGCTGCTCCTGTAACCGGATGGACAGCAATTCCAAAACTGTTTCGGATCCCTGAAGCAAAGATCGGCGATTCCGGATCAGGATTGTCATCAGGAATCGATCCATCAGGGTTCACACGCATAATCTTGCCTTGGAGAGCATCCGGATCCTGTGCAAGTTGTTGCATCCCGTTATCTCCCCGCGTGATCAACAATGTCCCATCAGAGGAAAACCGTAGCCGGCCTCCATTGTGCATCCCACCATTACCGGGTTGTCGTAGAATGTCTGTTTCTTCGACTCCAATCCCATCACGGTCCTTGAAATGGGCCACTACAACTTCTTCAGGCGATGGTGTGTAGAGGACATACATTAGGCCGTTTGTGGAAAAATCAGGGTGCGCGGCAAGGCCCAAGATTCCCAAACCCCGAGGATCCCCACGCTCGTTAAACGCAGTGGCAATCGGAAGGGTAATAAAGGGTTCAGGGATTAGGCGACCGTCCCGAACCACCCTGACAGAGCCTGTAAGAAGCTCAGCATAGAAGAGGCGCCCATCCGGAACTGATGCGAGGGCAACCGGAACATTAGCATTGCCAACCACTACTTCGAGTCCGAACCCTGGCGGCAATTGGCCAAAGGCTATCGATGCCCTCAACACCAGTGTCAACACAAGGATCCAAGTAAGTCGTTTCAGCATCACACTATTCCAGCCTAATGGTCCCTTGCAGAAACTGTATATCGAAAGGCGCCGGTCGTTCTAGCGTTTACGGCAATTCGTCAAGAAGCGTGACTTCATCGGTGAGCGGTTCCCCCAAAACGATCTGGACTAGTGTCTTTCTCTTCTGAAATCCTCGTTTCTTGGTGACCACTTTGTATTCACCTTCCTGAAGTCCGGTAAAATGATACCGTCCTATTTCGTCAGTCAGGGTCTTGTGCTTGAATACCGTAACCCCATCGATGCGCTGTTTTAGTACTACTGTCGCTCCAGCTACAGCCTCTTCGCCTCCCTCAGCATCCACACGCGCCACCATGCCAGCAAATTCTACTGTCTCATTGCCTGACGGAGGAACAAGACGAAACACCGCATCAAACGTCGTGTAATAGAGATTGCCATCGGCTCCGGTTTTCACATCTAAAGTCCCGATGAGCCCCTCCCCCACGAAATCCTCCATGAGACCAACACGATCATAGGACGGAGGCACAAGTTTGATTCGCTGCACTCGCCCGGTATTGCAGTCTGTAAAAAAGAGATCATTGCGATATTGCTCAGGAAAGGTATCACCAGAATAAAAGTCCATTCCAGTTGGGCATATTGATGGGGTGAAGGTGACGATTGGATCGATAAACATTGCGTTGGGTGGTTCACAGTTCCCCACGCACAGGGGCCACCCATAGTTTCCACCTGCCTTTAGAAGGTTAATCTCATCGTCGTTTCTTCCGTTTTCGCTAAAGATGGCCTCCCCGGTGATGGGATGAACGGCAATGCCAAAGCTATTACGAATTCCCGCCGCATACACGGGAGAGTCAGCCATTGGATTGTCCGCAGGAATCGACCCATCCGCATTCACCCTGATAATCGAACCCTGTACGACCTCAGCATCCTGGGCAAGATCTTGAAACCCCGTGTCCCCTCTGGTCATCAACAAGGTTTTATCGGGTAAAAATACAATCCGTCCGCCGTTGTGTTTACCATCTCCCGGCTGCCGCAAGATTTCAACTTCATCAACTCCAATCCCCTCATCATCACGAAACCGTGATACCACGATTTCATCCGGTGTCGGCGTGTACACGGCATACAAAAACCGGTTCGTTGAAAAGTCAGGATCGGCAGTCACACTCAGTAACCCCAGACCACGAGCACCTGCAACATCAAACGACGTCGCGGCCTGGAGCGTGACAAATGGCTGCGGTTGGAGAACGCCATCCTTGAGCACACGAATCGACCCGGTGAGCAATTCGGCATAGAACACCCGTCCATCCGGAACAGGCGCAAGGGAAACTGGAATCGCGGCATCGGGGACGACCGTCTCGACTTGAAAACCAAATGGCAGCTGTGCACTCGCCTCCGTAGTGACGAGTAGACTAAGCAAAGCCAACAGGCTGATCCCAATCAAACATGACATGATACTTCGTTCCGCAATGCGTCAATGTATGCTGCGGCGATAGGCAAGCATACCAAACCATGTCGTGTCACGCATGTTCGACGGTGTCACTGTGGTTCCCTTTCAATAGCCTTTTAGAGATCGTGATACCCAAACCACGCGGCCGCATCAGCACACATCGATTTGATACACGTTCGCTCCTCTTCGCTCATCAGGTGGCGCTCTCCTTCATTTCGGGTTGCCAATGATTGGACTGCCTCCACCATCGTGCCTGGGAAAAATCTTTCGTAAATCCGCTGCAGATGGGGACGAGGATCGGCAATCAGATCTTCATACCTGATGATCATATCGGAATCTGCGCACGTCTTAATCTCTGTAGCTAAATAGTTCCACAATCCCGCTCGTCGGGCAGACTCATCTTCGATCGCGGCTAGCTCAACCAGCACGTCTTGCTGCCGCTCATCCGCGAATTTGAAAACCGCCGAGTCGCGAATGCTGGCATGTCGAAGATGCAGAAAAGTCTTCTTCCAGGATCCAATGGCGTAATAGGGATGTCTCACCAGGATCACAATTTTCGCCCCTGGAAATACCTTGCGAATAGTGTTTAATCGCGTCAGGTACGCGAGGGGGTTCTTTGTTCCTAACACAAAATCTTCGCGGGTCACCGTTGGAATATATGAACGACGTTCCCCATCGTCCCAGGTATCCGAGACAACCGCATTATTCACACACTGATTCTCAAGCGCCTCACCACTGGCAATCTTCTTCCGCCATGTTGTATACGCAGAAAAAAAGGCTTCTAAGGACGCATCCTCAAATAGGTGTGGAATTTCAAGCGGCTCATTGAGAATGACCATATTGGGAAGTTGATCGAGTAGATGTGCCAGTAAGCTTGTCCCACTACGAGGAATGCCCGTAATAAAGAGCATTCGTTCAGATTCCTGGGAAGTAAGGGCGAAGGGTGATGATGGGTGTGGTTGTCTCATTGGGATGTGAGTCTGGAGAATATCACCACGCGCGTTGCCCCACGAGTTATCTCTACGCCCTGGCATAGCGGCCGTCTTGGAAGGCCAGAATGTGGGGAGCATGGTACTCGATCATCTCCCGTATTTGTTTCGCTTCGGAATGATCGTAGTACGCACTGGAGTTTCTTGACTCAAGTTGGGACACCTCGCCGGAGAGCCGTAAGCCAGTCGCCGCTACCGCGTTCCCGGGATCATCCATGAGATCCTCATAACATAGGATCGCATGGGCGGGAAGATAGGTCACGATGCGTCCGAAAATCCAATTAAGAATCTTCACCTGTCTCAAGAGAAGATCTGATTCTTGAACCAGTGCTCGCAGTTCCGAAGAAATCCGCTCCGCGGAATGCAGATGGCCCCGGGAAATCGGAAGATCGAGAGACCTCCAGGAAAGTATCGTTGATACCGGATTTCGTACCATCCCAAACACCGTAAGATCGTCACGTTCGACAAGATGCTCGATCACGGCGACTAGCGGCGCATTGCGTTTGACCAGAAGCTGAAATCGAGACGTTGGAATTGGAAGCGTTTGCGTTTGCCATTCAAACCCAGACCCTACAACCCAGCCATCAGCGCTGTGTTCATGGCGAACGGCATAATTTTCTGCAAGGGTTCCGGTATGCGGATCGATACGATTTTCAATCGGGGTGCCACACAGAATGTTCTCGCGGGTTTTCGCAATAAATGCGACGAGCCCAGATACAAACTCCCCTGGGGTTCTGGACTGTTCAGTCAGTACATCAATCTGCAGCGGTTCGCTCAAACAGATGAAATCAGGCGGATTGTGCAACAGGCTTGTGAGGAACGACGTACCGCTACGCGGTGCGCCCAAGAGAATCACGTTGTCTTTCACGGTCTGCCCCATGCTACCTCAAGCGAGATGTTCTAACAGTATCAAACAATCCTGCATTATATACATCCCTCAGCCGTGATACACTGACACTCGTCTTCTCTCTCAACTTTTGAGCAATGGCATTCCGAGATATTTTCAAACAGCACTCCCGGAAAGACGCTGGCGGTGTATTCGTGTTTGATCAATCAGAACTGTCCATACTCGCCAGCACGCACAAAACCACATACAACGAAGCAAATCCGTTTCCTCACGTGGTGATCGATGATTTCTTACCTGCCCACGGGGCACACCAAGCTCTTGCGGAATTTCCGCCTCCTGATGCTCCGCTCTGGCTCGATTGGACTAAACGCGACACGGTACACCAGCCCAAGAAGCTCGGGGTCGGTTCCGCAGAACGTCTGGCACAAGCCTCTCCGTCCCTGCAACATATCCTGTTCACATTGAATTCCTACGCCATGATCGAATTCCTGGAAACACTCACTGGCATTCAGGGTCTCATCCCAGATCCACACTTCACTGGGGGAGGCCTGCACCAAATTCTACCTGGTGGGAAGCTTGCGATTCACAGTGATTTCAATTTCGACTCGAAACTGAAGCTCTATCGACGGATTAACACCTTGATCTTTTTGAATATAGATTGGAAAGAAGAATACGGCGGGCATTTGGAACTTTGGGATTCCACAATGACACGCTGCGTGCAACGCGTCCTGCCCATATTTAATCGGTGCGTTATCTTCAATACCGATAAAGATTCCTGCCACGGCCATCCGGAACCGCTGAATACACCGGACCATATCACGCGAAAATCACTCGCCCTCTATTACTACTCACGCGATCCCAAGGAAGGCGACAACGACATACGGACAACCGATTGGCGGATTCGGCCGGGAGAGGCGGAGTAGCCTGATACTGCAGTTAAGACGTCGCGTGCTTACCCAGATTCGTACGGCATTACGCCTACGAAAACACGACCTTCCCATGCGCTCGATGCTGTTTGTGATGCCGACGTCAGGAGTTGGAGGAGGAAACGTGAAAATCCTCCATTATCTCTCGCACGCTCGTTCGCTTGGCCTTCGCGTTGGCCTGTGGGTGCCCCAGGACAATAAGCCCGTCTATTGGTCCCCTCAGTCAGTCTCAGACGTTCAGATCAGCACCCCAGAAACCCTGGAAGGATGGGACACGATCTTTTTTACCTGGCCACCTGATTGGCCAAAGATCGCCGAACGAATGTCATGCCCACTACCCGATCAACGCGTTATTCATATCATCCAGCATGTCCGGCACGTCAATCCCAATTTCGTCGATGGGTACGCACTTCATTTGCTTCAGACAAAAGCCTTCTCTCGCATCTGCGTCTCGCCAGAGGTATCAGACGCAATTACCCCATACGTGACAGATCATGCACTCACGAAAACGATTCCGAACGTGATAGCCACTGGCCTATTTCGCCCACCGATTCGCTGGTTCAAGCCATCGCGGCCACTGAGGGTGTTGTATGCAAACTGGAAAAATACTTTCGGGAATCGCATTCGCGATCGCTGGCAATCCATACATGCTACAAACACCGTCATCTTTGAATCAATTGATCAGCTTCTTTCTCAGCAAGCGCTTGCCGCTCGAATGCGGGCTGCAGATATTTTTATTGGCACCCCTAACGAAACAGAAGGCTTTTACCTCGCCCCATTGGAAGCCATGGCCAGTAAGGTTGCGGTCATCTGCCCCGACGTGGTCGGAAACCGTTCATTCTGTCTTCGGGATATGACCTGTTTAATGCCGGCCTACGATGATCTAGACGGGCACGTCTGTGCGTTGCTCCAATTCGTTGATGATCCAAGCTTGAGACTGACCATTGCACGCAACGGTTACCGAAAAGCGCACGCACGCCAGTGGTGGGATGAACGCAGCGACTTTCTTGGTTTCCTGCACTGCCTCCCGCCACCATGATCATGCTGTGGCTACCGCAGTTACGTCACTCGAGACGATGGCAGGTCGGTGGGAATGAGGGTCCGCTGCAATCCAAAAAACAGCCCAACCAGCATCCAAAACAGCACTGCTAACATCCCTAGAAACATCACATCAAATGTGATTCTGATCATCAGCCCCACGGTCATCAAGAGAAGTCCGAGCGCAAACATTCGCTGAAAATAAGATGGCCCTTGCACAAGCCCAATCCAGAAGGTGTGTAGAATGCGCCAGAATATCCACACGAAAAAACACAGCGCGGGAATACCTGCACCGAATGCAAAACTCATATAACTGTTATGAATGTTATGAAGTTGCGGCGGACATTGCGACACGTGAATATCGTGGTATTTTCGAGCGAACGTTTTCGTCCCATATCCCAAACCAGTGATCGGGTGCTCACTCATGTCCTTCACGCCTAGTTCCCAAATATGCAGTCGACACAATAGCGTGCTTAAGTTTGCCGTATGGCCCTCAACCCCACGTTCTCCCGATGCGCCCTTCGGCACATCCTGCATCGTCACAACAATCACCGTGCTCAACGCAACCACGACCATCCCTGCAACGACCAGTTTCATCACGTTCGATCCCTTCAGTGCGACAAGTAAACACGCTTGAACAGCCACGGCTATCCATGCAGCACGCGTGTAGGTAAGAAACAGGGCGAACGTTGCGACAACCAATGTCACCACAAGCACGATACGCCATTCACGATGATCTGTTGACAGTGCCCACACCGCAACTATGGGTAGCGCCATCATCAGGTAGGTACTGAACCAATTATATTCGGAGGTGAGAGAGTCCGCACGAAGAGTACGTTCATACCATTGATCCACGAGTGATCCATCGGCAACAAAGAACTCCACAATGCCATAGATACTCATGAGAAGCACACCGACGACAAACGCTCCCAAGATTCTCTTCACCTGCCCTTCTTCTGAAATAAAATTTGCCGCTAGAAAAAACATCAACACATGCGCAAGCAATTTTAGCCATTCTGCAAAACTATACGTTGGGTCAGTTGCACTGACGATGGAGATGAGGACCCATCCCAGAAAGACAAGAATCGGGACATCCAATGATGTACGGGCTAATCGACGATCGCGACTTGCGATCTGACGCGTCAACACAACGATCGCAAGCGCGATAAAGGTATATTCCAGCAGGTGGTTGAGGTCGGCAACAAGAATTGCCGCTGCGACGCCCATAAGGCTCCACTCAATTCCCGTGTCTATGACACGGGAGTTCATGCGTTCTGAACGTGGAGAATCAAGTCGCTCATCTCACGAACGGCTCCTGTACCCCCGTTACATTCACAAATGTAGTCAACAACGTCCTTGACCACCGGCACGGCATCAGCAGGAGCGACAGAGAAACCAACGTGTTGGAGGGCTTCGAGATCATTGACATCATCGCCGATAAAAGCAACTTGCTGCATGGTCAGATCGTATTTCACACAGAGTTTGTCTAGAACGTTCTTTTTTTCGAACGTCCCTTGATGGATCTCGGGAACTTTGAGGCGATCGCCTCTTCGTTGAACGAGATTGGTCTGTTCCGAGGTCACAAATGAGGTGATGATTCCAACACCTTGTAACAACTTGATCCCCATACCATCGCGGGCATGAAACTTTTTTATCTCATCCCCTGACTCTGAATAGTACATCCCACCATCCGTCAACACGCCATCAACATCCATCGCGACGAGCTTAATTCCTCTGATTGTGCTTCGGAGGGTCTCGGTTAGTTCACGCATATGGTGGATTGTCCCTTCTGGTTTTTTGACATCAGGCAGTCATCAATCGCGTCCATCACTTCGTCGACGGAAATCTGCGCCATACAACTCTGCAACCCTAAATGACACCCAGGCAGAAAACACGCTCGGCAATCAACATCCTTAAAGAATACGCGATGCCCCTTTCCCCATGGCCCCCACACTTTTGGATTCGTTGGACCAAACAGCGCGACGACGGGAAGTCCCACCGCAGCGGCCATATGCATGGGACCATTATCATTACCAAGAAAGAGAACGCATCGCTTCATGACCGCTGCAAGTTGAAGCACTGTCGTCTGACCGACAATGGACACCGACGTTGTCGACATCTGCGCTTGTATGTCCTTGACTCGTGCGCGTTCCTGTTCGCTTCCGGCAAACACAACACGAGTGGATCGTGAAACCTGAATTGTGTCTGCCACCGCAGCAAACCGCTCCGCCAACCATGACTTGGCTTCCCAGCGCGCCCCGGAATGAATCATGACCAATTGCTCCTCACGATCGATGCCGTGATCGACTAAGAGTTCGTGGGCATATTGTTCATCATCAGGCGCACACGAAAGCGTTGGAGCATGCACGCTCACATTGAGGCCAATATCCTTGATAGCCTGCAAGTAATAATCCACTGAGTGCAGCTCATCCGGGTCACCGTGAATAATCTGATCATAACAACGCCCACGCCAACGATGTTCGGCGTTATAACCTACACGATACCGTGCGTTCACCAGCCGGGTCATAATTGCCGACCGATCCCCATCGGTCAAATCAAGCACCAGATCATACCGCCGCTTCCGCAGGCGCATCACCGCCAGACACCTTTGAACAAACGAACGTCGATCAACCGTGACAACGTCATCCGCGTAAGGATGATTATGCAGAACGGCTTCAGTCCCCTTGTTGACCACCACAGTCACGTTGGCGTGCGGCAAATTCTCCTTGATGACCTGCAAACATGGCGTCATAAGCAGAACATCCCCCAAGTACCTCAGCTTGATGACAAGTATTTCATTGAGTGCCAGGGGATCAAGCATGGGTTTCCGAAACGGTGAGAGCTTCCATCAGAGGCTGAACACGGTCACACACATCGTCTACGGTGATGTTCAGCAAGAATTCGAAATCGCGATGATAATCTACCTTTCGCCAATAAGCATCACCCGGAGATCCTTTTGTCAGCATGATGCTGCTGGCCCCCCACGGGGCATACTGGACGGTATCGGCCGCACCGTAGAGAGCGACAACCTTCGGCTTTTTTAGCGCCACCGCAATATGCATCGGCCCGGTGACATTTGAAATCACCAGGTCTACTTCAGCAAGCAAGGCGATCAATTCCCTGAGCGTTGTTTTCCCGGACAAATCGATGGGTGTGCTAGCCATTTTCTCGCTCACGCGCTTACACACAGAAATATCCCTGGGTCCGCCGAACAACATAACCTCCGCGTTATAGGTCTTGATAAGCCAATCACCAACGGATGCGAATCGTTCGGCGGGCCACATAAAGTTGTCTTTTCCCCCTGGGAAAAGACCCACACGTCTGGGTTTTGCAGAACCAAGTTGAGATAACGTTGCATTGGCATGATCACGCTCGCTCGTCGTGGTGACAATCTCCAGTTCCACATCATCGTCGATGTCCCGGACAAGAGGGCGAACCAAGTCAAGTTTCTGCTCAACAATGTGCCGACCATCCCGCACAATCGTTGTCGGATAGTTATACAGAAACCCACGTCCGCTGGTTCGGAAATCCTCTCCATAACGATCGTCCGCTCCACACAAGAAGGCCAGCGATGCGCTCCGAGGCCCGCTGAACACGTCTATTGCTGTATCGAACTGCTCATGACGAAGATCTGAAACGAGCGAAGCCCACTCCCTGAGACCGGAGATCCATGGCAATTGCCGGGATCGAGATCTATCGATCACGAATAGCCGGTCAATATGTGGATTATGATCGAACACCTCGGCGGTGACACCGTCAGCCATAACGGCCAGATATTCGGCACACGCTCGTTGCTTTAGTAGACGCAACAGTGGGGTGATCAAGACCATATCCCCGATCCCGCGAATGGCGAGAACTAAGATTCGTCTATGATCCCTGGGAATGAATGAACCTCTCTTCAAAGAGTTGCCAATGTTCATATGTGATCTGTCCACACACCAGTTTTCATTGGAGTTTGACCCAAGACTTCCGCATAAAGGCTTTCGAGCCTCGCAATCGAAGCCTTGATCGAAAAACAGGCCTCGACGCGCTCACGACCGCGCTTCCCCATCGCCGCTGCCTGCTCACGGTTTGCCAAGAGATGGGAAATAGCACGCGCCAAGGCTAGCGAGTCCTTTTCGTTGACCAGCAACCCGGTCTCACCGTGAATCACGACCTCAGGAATCCCTCCAACAGATGTCGCAACAACTGGTTTATTCAGCGCCATCGCCTCAAGAAGCGCAATCCCAAACCCTTCACTGATCGACGCAAGAACAAACACATCCATCACGGAGAGCAACGGATACACATCGTCACAAAATCCGGCGAACACGACATGGTCACTCACGTCGAGTTCCCGAACCAGCGCATACAACGTCTTGGCATAAGGTCGATCGCCACCCCCTACAATCACGCAGAGGATGGATGGGATGGCTGTCTTGATGTGTGCGATGGCTCGGATCAGAAACTCATACCCCTTCACCGCTTGAAGATTTCCCACCGACCCAATGACGACGCGACCTGGATCAATCTGATACTGTGCTTTGATTGCCGCACTGTCATGATTCTCCGCGATCCTGGAGAGATCAATCCCGCTGTAGAGCAAGCGTATGCGAGCAGGATCGACCCCGGACCGTTCCAGAGATTGTCCCAACGCTTTGGAAACCGGAATACATATCTGGCACGCCTTCAGACGATAGTGTCGAATATGCCGCGGCGTGTAATCTGCTCTGACGTGCGTAATACACGGAATGCCGGCCAGTCGAGACGCCGCGAGACCGATCGGCGCCCACCACAGGTCGTTGATGTGAAGCACATCAATCTTGTGGCTCACCAGAATCCGAAACAGGCGGTATATCGCAGGAAGAATGAGCGGAAGGGCCTTAACCTTTCTCCAAGAAGGCATGTTCATGCACACGACAGGGACTCCGACGTCGCGAACCAGAGACACCAACGGGTCCTGATTCGGACACACCACAATTGGATCAAACCCATGCAACGCTTTGATCATAGCCAGAAGATCTCGTTCGGCTCCACCGATCGAGGCCACGCCCTGGAGGTAAAGAACTCTTCCAGATCCAGACGCAACTTCAGTTGGCCCGACCAGCTTCATGGGCGTTCCTGAGGTTGCCGGCCATCGCGAGACATTTCCCATACCTTGGCATATTTTAGAAAGGTATACATGCTCGAAAACAGGCTGTTGATGAGACCTGCCACGCCGTCACGCACGCCTTGCTTCAAGAACAACACCTTACACAGGGTCACCAGCGGGTTGAGAAGCAGGTGATGCCAGGATACCGAGACGCGCGCATCCCATTTCCCCTTTGCTGCGAGGGTTGTGTACACATCCATTTTTTTAAAATGATCCTCAATGTGTCGTTCCGAATAGTGATCGAGAGGATGGCGTAATGTGCCAATGGCTCCCTTGACGATGAGATTCTCGTGAATGGGTATGTCATTGTAGAAGGCAGTCCCCTTCTGAAATAGACGGATTTGATAATCGGGATACAGCCCTCCATAGCGAATCCAATGCCCCCAGAGAACGTTGCGTCGCGGAACACGATAGGCGACCGTGCCAAGGTCCGGACGATGCAAGCGGTCATGAATTTCGTGCTGTAAGGCTAAGGTGACACGTTCGTCGGCATCAAGGATCAGAATCCAATCCGACGACGCCTGCGCGACTCCAAAATTCTTCTGTGGACCAAACCCTGGCCATGATCTCGTAAACACCTGGACCGGTGGATTCATGGATCTCGCAATCTCCACTGTCTGGTCAGAACTCTCAGCATCGACGAGGATACGCTCGTCGGCCCAATGCACACTTTCAAAACAATCCTTAATGTTGTGCGCTTCATCCTTCGTAATCACGACAACTGAGAGGGTCATACGATGGCCGGCCTACCGAATGAAAAGAGTCTGGTATCCATGCTTACGAAACAACGTCTGAACATCTGGAAACGTTTTCTTAAACTGGAGAAGCCGCTTCGCGCGAAAGAGATCGTTGCAGTTGCCCATCAGGGCCTTGCGCATTCCGACAAACCGGCAGCCGGTTCCGTCCCGGCGACAGTTCCCAACCTCGTTTCTCACCTCCACGCGAAAAGTCCGTGTCCAATGGAATATCGTGGTCTTGGCAGTACGACGCAAATAATGTTGCGCATGCCCAAAGTCCACAACGTCGAACAACTCCTGGATAAACTGCCCGTCAGGACATCGACAAAACCACGTGGCCGTATCGCGTGTTTTTGGTTCAAAAATCAATCGGTCGTGATCCGGCGCAAATACGTACCACTTGTGAAAACTATGATGCGCGGATTCCTTCGTCCCGTACGCAAGCCCCTGTTCGAGCAGTGGACTCGGTGTTTCAATATAGCCACGTGATCCGACCCTCATCAGCTCGTGGCATGCTCGCGAGGGTGCATCGACATGTTCCAGCACGTGTGAGACGTACACAAAATCGAAGGCTTCCGTCCGGAATGGCAATGTCTCAACATTACCCACAATTAAACTGGCGGACTGGGGAAGAGCGAGCGCTTGACCATCTCGGTGATGGCCAACCAGCATGTCGATCTCCACTACATGCGTGGCACCTCGAAATGGATTATGTCCGCCACCAACATCGAGAACACGTGTGGCGCCGTATGGCCTCCTCCAAAATGGCAACTGTTTCATTGTGAAACGCGGTCATAGTGTTCCCAAAGCTTGGCATACTTGGTGAACACATATGAGGCGTATAAGCCTGCCAGAACGAGCCCCGCCATGCCATCCCGGAACCCTTGCCGCACAATATACATCTTGAAGAACGTAAACAGTGGATGGGTAACGAGTTGGTGAGTGCGAAACCGTCGCCCTTCGCGATACATCGCCTCCGCGCGCAAAGTAGAATAACGATGCATTTTCCCAAGATAGTGACTGATGGTACGGAAGGGATATTGGAAAACATGGCCCTGAAGATATTCTAACTTCCCCTCAGCGCCATTCATAAATTCAAAACTTTCATGAACCATGTCCTCTCGGTAACGCATGCGTAACCGATGGAAGAACTGAGGTTGGCGATAATCCGGATACCAGCCCCCATACCTAATCCACTGGCCCAGGAAGTGACTTTTCCGTGGGACGTAAAACGCGTCGGCAGATGGGCCACGTTGCACCAGCATGGTAATCTCTTCACGGAGTTCATTGGAAACTCGTTCATCCGCGTCCACACTCAAAATCCAGTCATAGGTCGTATGGGAAATGGCCTGATTGCGCAGCTGACCGAATCCCTCAAACTTGTGTTGGAAGAATAAATTCGTAAACTCGCGGCAAATCTGCTCTGTCTTGTCACTGCTAAACGAATCGACGACGATAATCTCATCCGCCCACGTCACGCTCTCCAATGCCGCACGAATGTTCACTTCCTCGTTATACGTCAGCAGATAGACGGAGATGGGAAGCTTTGCGGAATCAATCAAGGGGATTGGCTTCTTCAACTAACATCACCGGGATACCGTCGGTAATAGGATAGATGAGACGACACGCGTTGCACACCAACCCATCCTTCTTCTGTGTCAGCGCCACCTCGCCTTTACATTTCGGACAGGCAAGAATCTCCAGAAGTGATTGATCAACCGCCATTGTGTCCTCCTCGATTTCGTTGAAGCACCCTCTGCGCTGCCCGTACCACATCCTGCACGGATATCCGAGTAAGACACTCGTATGTGTTTGGATTATGGCATTGACGCCGAAAGCATGGACGGCAGTCTACAGGTGACGTTAACACTGTATGGCCATCGCCATAGGGCCCAGTACACGCTGAACTGGTCGGACCAAATACGGCCACTACCGAAGTCCCAACCGCCGCCGCTACGTGCATTGGACCGGAATCGTTGGTAATGAGCAAGCGAAGTCGCCGCATCACCACCGGGAGATCACCCACCGTCGTCAGCCCGGTCAAGTCAGCCGCTTCGGTTCTCATTGCCCGCTTCACACGCGCAACCTCGCTCTTCTCTTGAGTTGCGCCAATGAAGACAACCTTGTGAGGCCCCTCATACTGTAATTGATCGGCAACCGCTGCAAACGATTCAGCAGGCCAGCGCTTGGTCACCCAACGAGCCGAAGGAGCAATGCCGATAACATTGGAAGCATCATCAAGTCCCGCCTTGGTAAACAGGGCTTCCCCTCGACGCTTTTCGTCCGACCTATCGGGCAGCACAAACTCTGACTTACTACTTGTTGCCCCCAATGCGGAGGCAAGACAAAGATATCGGTCCACCGCATGCATCGCACGCATAGGCGCAACAATGCGCCGCGTGTAAAATAACGAACTCCCCTCTCGTGCATCAGTGAAACCAATACGCGTTGCAGCCCCAGAGAGCCAGGAGAGTACTCCCGTTCGCAACAACCCCTGTAGATCCACGACGATGTCAAACCGACGTGCCCGCAGAGAACCAATCAACCCAAATAATCTGACAGCGGAAAACTCGACTTCGATGATATCGTCAAGCAGTGGATGGTGGTGAAGAATGGGTGCCCATGCCTTCTTCACAAGCCACGAAATATGCGCCTCTGGAAAGGTTCTCCGAATGGCCGCAAGCGTCGGAAGCGCATGAATAATGTCGCCGAGCGAACTTGGTTTGAGGAGGAGGATACGTTCAGGGGGGTTGCGCATTGCTTCGTATATCCGTGAGTATCCACTCGACCGCCATGCGGAGATTCTCAGTAACATGGTGCGGTTGCACACCCTCTTCGCGGAGTCGAGTCAGTTCACCATCAGGATCGTGCCCGGTTTTCACAAAAATCCCTTTCAACCTGGCATTCACCGCAAGGCTGATATCCGAGGCTTTGTCACCGATCATATACGAACGTCCGATATTCAGGTGAAGATCCTTGGAGGCACGTATCAGCATCTCTTGACGAGGCTTTCGACATTGGCATCCGACATCAGGGTGATGCGGACAATAGTAAATTCCATCAAGCGTTGCACCCACTTCAGCCCGCAGAAGATCGCGAAGTCGACCATGCACTTCAGCCAATGCGGACTCCGTAAACAAGCCACGTCCTATTCCAGATTGATTGGAAACGACAACAGTCTTGATGCCTTCGGCGTTGAGATGCGCAATTGCCGATGCCGCTCCCGGGAATAGCTTCAGAGCCCCAGGATCTGAAAGATATCCGGGATCGTAATTGATGGTCCCATCTCGATCCAAAAACACCGCGATATCAGTCGTCGACCTCGAACGTTTTAGCAATGCCATCGCTGCCCCAAATACCTCTTGCTCTTCAATGCCGTTCATGCACGCGTGATCGATCGGACATGCCCGCAGTAGACATGGAGAACACCCCACCTGTGCCGTAACTACCACATGATTCATGCCTGCCGGGGCTGTTGCCGCGGGATCCGTTGGTCCAAAAATAGCAACAACCGGCACACCGAAAGCCGCCGCCACGTGCATCGGCCCGGTATCATTCGTGAGAAGCATGTGACAGCGTTTCAATAACGCCATCAGCTCCCGCACCGTCGTCTTCCCGCTGAGGACAATCGGCCCAGTCCTCATCGCTTGAGCAACTCGAGAGCCTAGCTCCTCCTCCCCAGGTCCTCCGAAGATAATGATTTTAGCTCCAACCGCTTCCACAAAGCGATTGGCAACGGCTGCGTAACGTCGAAACGACCACTGTTTCGCCGTTCCATACACCGATCCGGGATTGAGCCCAATCAGTAAGTCCGTGGATCCGACGCCATGGTTTCGAAGCAGCGCTGCAGCACGTAAATCTTCGTCATCACTGGCATGAAGCACTGGAGCAGTCTCTTCAGATGTAATACCGAGAGATGGAAGAAGCCCACGAAAATAACCGATCAGGGACAGGTGTTTGGCATTGCCAGGTCGAGCGACCGGATGCGTAAGCAGCCATCCCCGGCCGTCAGTATCGTACCCGAGTCGGATGGGGATGCCGGCCAAACGAGCGGCCACCGCGGCCCCAATGGAATTCTGGAATAACAGCGCAAGGTCATACTCCCCTGTTTTAAGGTCGTGTCCCAACTTCAGAAGTCCGCGCCATCCGGAATGGATGCCGGGATCTCGGTAGACAACGACATCGTCAATGTCCGGAGATCGTTCAAAGAGGGAAGCGGAAGCTGGTTTCGCAAGAAGGGTGAGATGCCACTGCGGATAAGCGTGTCGGATGGCAGCCAGCGCTGGCGCAAACATAACCGCATCCCCTAACCAATTTGGGGACCGGATAAGAACTCGCGTTATTCGACCGAGATCCACCACCGACTCCAGCTAAGATGATAGCAGGAACACCCTAAAATGAAACGAGCGCTTGATGCTCTACCAAAATCTATCCCGGCCCTGAGGAAACTGATGAAGTCACCGGGACACTTCGATGCCCCATAGTCTGAGGAAGGGGCTAGCGTGAAGGACGGTACACTAGATGATCGTGCGTACGGAGAGCTCGCGTTCCACTCCGCTCTTCCTAAAGGGGGACACACTCACGACCTGGTCAGGATGATGATCAAGCAGTTTCAGCCACTCCTCCGCTGAATCATCGGGAGGAAGAATCCCGCCTTCTGCATATTCGTCCTTAACAGCAATAGCAATGTCGTCACGTGTAATTCCAGCGTCCGCCTCCTGAATGGAGCGTTCGATCGCGCGTTCCTTCACGCGTCGAACAATTGAGGCCAATATCGCCCCGCTCAACAGGTCACTTCGATAGAGGGTTTCGCGCCTCCCATTGCGTAAGCGAATGGACAACACGCGCGCATCGTCATCACGACGATAGACATGCGTGACGATGTCCTGAATTAATGAGTCGCTCACCGCAACGGCATCGTCGTTATGCGCGCGGAGCAGATCATGATCAAATGGAAGAGT
>DTRN01000170.1 GCA_012965905.1 Nitrospirales bacterium
GAGAGCCATGTCGGCTTCTTCAGTTTGAGTGCCGAACCAAGTCACGCCGAGGACACTGCCTCTCATTTTCAACCAAACAACATCGTTATTCCCGTCGAAGAACTGTCGCCCTTTGCACTCACGGACCACGGAAGGGCAACAAGTGGTGGAACCTCCGGAAACCATTTCAAAAAGCGAGTTGGAAACTCCGTTCCACGTATCATGCGTATTTGTCAGGGCCGTCCCACCACTTCCATTAAGGCTGGCGGGCGCGTTTTCGGTTTTACCACTGCCGGAGTTGTAGTACTGGCTTACCGGGAAGGAGTTCCACACCAGGCCGTTGAGGGTGAATCCTCCCCCCCCGAGCCCAACTCTGCCGAGTCAAAGGGGCGGGCACCTTGCTGTTCCAAGGCCGCGCGGGCCGCCTCATTGGCGTTTGCCTCTGGCGACAGGACCACGAGCACGTCAACAATAACATCCTCCCCCGCCACTTTTGCGATGCCTAGCACAGAGATTGCCCTGGGAGGTCCGCCGGCAGAGGCCAGCCCCACTGTCAAAACCATCAGGGCAGATAGAACTGTGAGAAAAATCCACTTATACCTCACCATCTCCTCCTCGTCGTGGTCTTAGTTGATTCGCCCCACGATCATCTTTCGCCGATTACACGCCAGAGTGAGATAGTACACCAGAGTGAGATCCTTCGCTGTGCTTCGGATCACGTACGACAGGCTCAGGATTGGGTAGGATCTTCTCGGGTGAGCTTCAAAAATACGTCCTCAAGCGTCATGGTCACGGACGTGAGTTCGACAAGCCCCCAACCTCGATTCACCGCAAGCCGCGCGAGATCTTCCCGAAGATCCTGATTCGCTGAGGACTCGACTAAATATGTCGGGTGAGGCGACGTGTTCTCATGAAAGACGTTCAACACACCCTGAACGGCCTGAAGCTCCTGCGTGGTTTGTGCCGTCGGTGAACGCAAGACCATGCTGACCTTGGCTGATTGCCGGAGCTTGGCCGACAAGCGTTCCTGGGAATCCTGCGCCATAATTCGACCGTCGTTGATAATGACGACCCGACGACACACCGCGGTTGCTTCAGGCAGAATGTGCGTGCTGAGGATCACGGTGTGCGTTTCGGCCAGGCTTGTGATCAGTTCACGAATTTCTATGATCTGACGCGGGTCAAGACCGGTTGTTGGCTCATCAAGAATCAGCACCAACGGCTCATGAACCAGTGCTTGAGCTAACCCCACTCGCTGACGATATCCACGCGAAAGATTAGCGATCAGGCGACCGCGAACATCACCCAGCGAGACACGCCCTACCACACGGTCCACGGCGGAGTCGACGCTGAAACTGGCCACGCCTTTCAGCCGCGCCGCAAACGTCAGATATTCCGTCACCGTCATTTCAGGATACAGTGGAGGCACTTCCGGCAAATACCCGATGGTACGTTTGACCTCAATCGGCTGCTCAAAACAATCAAACCCAGCCACACTGGCTTGCCCTGACGTCGCCGGCAAAAAACAGGTCAAAATCCGCATGGTGGTGGTTTTCCCCGCGCCGTTGGGCCCGAGAAACGCAAGGACTTCGCCTTGGGCGACGGAAAAGCTTATCCCATTGACGGCCGTGATCGGTCCGTAGCGTTTGGTCACGTCGCAGACGTCAATCATCGTGTTTTGAGAGGGCATTTCGTTCACGTGCAGGAAACTTGAGGAAGATTGAGGCGGAATTATATGGATCCACAGCTAAACCCGTCAAGATAGAAAACCTGTAACGGCAACTTATCCACAAGCCAAGCGACCCCGACAACTTATGATTTTCTCTTGACAAATCAACGTAGTTCGCTATAGTGACGCCGAACTTTTTCGAGCTGTTAATTTTCTAATCCCGGGGAGGTGGAAAGGGCCACGGCCTTCTTCTTTCCAAGAAGCCGGCTTATTATTGAGGGGGGAAGGAAGAGTGCAAGCACTAGGAACGCACCTTTTGGTTGAATTGCATAAATGCAATTCAACACTTCTTAATGACGTCACAAAAGTCGAACAACTCATGATAGCCGCAGCAAACACGGCCGGAGCGACGATTGTTGATACACATTTCCACCAATTCAATCCCATCGGTGTGAGCGGCATGGTCGTGATCACCGAATCCCATCTCGCTATCCATACCTGGCCGGAATTTGAATATGCCGCCGTCGATATTTTCACCTGCGGCGACACGCTGAAACTGAAACAAGCCGCACAGCAACTCATTGAAGCCTTCGAGTGCCAACAACCGACCCTCTACGAAGTGAAGCGCGGCTGCGTCCCGCTTACGAGTGTGTATTCCTATGGCCAGCCCCAAGAACTGCAAATGGTTCCATGAAGAACTCGCGCCGCATGAAGTCCACATGCACGGCGTGAAATCGACCCTCTACTCGAAAACCTCACCATTCCAGCAAATCGACATCCTTGACACGGAGGGGTACGGCCTCTGCCTGGTCTTGGACGGCAAGCTGCAATCCACCGAGTCGGATGAGTTTATCTACCACGAAGCTCTGGTTCATGCAGCCATGCTCACGCATCCCGAACCTCGCCGAGTGATGATTGTCGGCGGAGGCGAGGGCGCGACCTTGCGCGAAGCGCTGCGTTATCCATCTGTGAAGGAAGCCGTCATGGTGGATATCGACGAGGACGTGGTGGTGAGCTGTCGGGAACATCTGCCGAGTTGGCATCGAGGTGCATTCGACGACCCGCGAGCGCAGATTCTTCATGCAGACGCACGCAAATACCTCGAAGACGCCAAAGAACCATTCGATGTGATCATCATCGATCTTTCAGATCCCATCGAGGAAGGCCCAGCCTATCTGCTCTTCACCCGCGAGTTCTATCACCTGGTGAACGAACGCCTGACTGAGCAAGGCATTATCGCGGTTCAAGCCGGCGCGACAAGCATGAACAGTCTGTTGAATTACGGCGCAATCTACCAAACCCTCAAGACGAAGTTTCCAGTGGTTCGGCCCTATCAAGCGTTTGTTCCCGCCTATGGGTGGCCGTGGGGATTCAGTTTCGCGTCCAAAGCCATCGACCCATGCGACATTTCTGCCGACGACTTCGAAGCCCGCATCGCACAGCGCGTGACCGGAGGGATGAAATATCTCACCGGCGAGCTGTGTCGAGCCCAATTCGTGCTTCCAAAGCATATTGCGGAGCACATCGAGAAGGTTGATCGCATTATCGAAGACAACCATCCATTGTACGCCTTCCCCGTATAGCCGGGCATTATGCCCCTCCCTCCGTTCTCCACCGACGAGCAATATAAAACTCCCCTCTTCGACGCCATGGTTGCGTTGGCCGAGAGTCGGAAAGTCTCCTTTCATACGCCCGGTCATAAAAGCGGCAAGGGCATCAGCACGCGATTTCGAAAATTCGTCGGGCCAAAGATTTTTTCAATTGACCTGACGACGCTCGACGAAGTCGATTCCCTGCAAAAACCCAAGGGGGTCATCAAAGAGGCGCAACGCCTTGCAGCGTTAGCCTACGGCGCCAGCCGCTCATACTTTTTGATCAATGGAACCAGCGGCGGGGTCCACGCGATGCTGGCTACCGCCTGTCGTCCCGGTGACACCGTGCTGGTCGCGCGCAATGCGCATAAGTCTGTCGTGACCGGCCTGATTTTGAGCGGTGCATCTCCAGTCTATTTCTCTCCCGCGTTCGATCCCAGTCTCCAACTGGCGGTGAACGTGTCGCTTGATGACGTCAAAGCGGCCATCGCCGAGACACCCGAGGCACGCACACTATTCCTCACCAGCCCGAATTATTACGGATTGTGTGCTGATCTTGGACCGATTGTTGAATACGCACACGAACAGAATATGACCGTATTGTTGGATGAAGCTCACGGTCCCCACTTGCGATTTCACCATCGGTTGCCGGAATCAGGATTGGATGCCGGAGCAGATCTTGTTGTTCAGAGCACCCACAAAATTATCGGCGGGATGACCCAAGCCTCCATGTTACACGCGAACGCCGATCGCATCGATCTCGACCGACTCGCGCAAAACCTACGGTTCTTACAAACGACAAGCCCGTCATACATTTTGATGGCCTCCCTTGATCTTGCCAGAATGCAGATGGCCACCGAAGGCAAAAAGTTACTGGGGACCGCCATTCGCTTGGCCGAAGACGCACGAGAGCGTATTAACCACATTCCAGGTCTGCAATGTTTTGGGCGCCAGGATCATCACCATCTTGATGTCACCAAACTCACCATTCGTGTACGCGACCTGGGACTCTCCGGCTTTCAAGTCTCGCAAAAGCTCAACACAGAATATCTCGTGCAGGCTGAAATGGCGGACCCTTTTCATGTGCTGGTCATCATTAGTATTGGAGATCGAAAGCAGGATCTTGATCGCTTAGTAGACGCGCTCAAACGCATCGCGGAAGATTCCACTCAGCATACATCGGATCACCCGGTCACCAATCCCG
This sequence comes from Nitrospirales bacterium, assembly GCA_012965905.1. Taxonomy (GTDB): domain Bacteria; phylum Nitrospirota; class Nitrospiria; order Nitrospirales; family UBA2166; genus UBA2166. Next base: position 4,445 of record DTRN01000170.1, read on the forward strand.
GACTTCCGCCCGTGCCAGGCCACCGTGTCCTCATACCCCGTGAAGCGTTTCTCGCCGATCATCGCCCCCTCCCACTTCGTGAGTCAGCCGGAAAAACATGCGCCGAGGTCGTGACGATTTATCCACCAGGCATCGCCTTGCTGGTTCCCGGAGAAGTCATTACCTCGGAAACCATCGAATACATATGTCGATTGACGGACTTTGGTGCTACAATCGATGGACTCGATGAGGGGAACGCCCTCATTCGGACAGTGAGATGATCAATTGGCGAATGAGCTAGCGAATACCATGTTCGATGACAAACCGGCCAAACCGACACTCACACGGAGATTCCTGCGTCTGATCGTGATGCTCGCGTTGATATCGGGAATCTTCGGATTAGGCTACTACACCGGCGTCGGCAGTCTGGGAAAAGACCCGGTCGATTCGTTAAAGACTCAAGTCCAGACTATGACTGCCAGCGTGGTTGAAAAATCGTCCGAACTTAAACGCGATCTGACCCTGCGCCACAATCTCAACAAGGCAAAGGCCATGTTGCTTGAAGTAACGGACACGATCCAACAGAAAAACTTCGGCAAAGCACAGGACGAGGTTGATAAGGTCATCATCCTGTTGACTGAGGCCCGTGCCATGCCGGATACCCACGAACAAGTCGAAATACAGATCGACAATCTCCGTACGCGACTGCTCGATGTGCAAGATGACGTGGCTGACCTCAAGTCTGCCGTCACAAGCAAAATCACCGTCATCGCCGAAGACATCGAGCAACTCCGCAACACCGTTCCCTCACTCTGACACAAAAACACTGATCCGCACCTCCCTTACAGGCCAGGCTTTTGTTGACAATTCGGACCTGTAAGTGCTAGAAAATCTACCTTCGGCACGAGGTAATACGCCCTTGTGTTGCGGGTTTTTTTGACTAAAGGAGGACCGCTGTATGGCTGGCGAGAAGACTGAAGCGAAACGGCAATTTGTCAACTTTCTCTTCTATAAGGTTGACCCTGCGTGGAGGCGCTTGCCACCAGACGAACGAGCCAAAGGAAAGAAGGAATTCGAACAAGTCATCGAAGATTATCGCGGGAAATTGATCACGGTCTGCTACTCGACCGTCGGCATTCGCGGAGATTGCGACATGATGCTATGGCGGATCTCCTACGAACTTGAAACGTTCCAGGACATGGGAGCGGCGCTGCTCGCCACCGGTCTGGGCCAATATCTTCACACCCCCTATTCCTATCTTTCTATGACCAAGCGATCTATCTATATCGACCAACACGTGCACGAAGGACAAGAAGGCAAACGGCTCGCCGTTGTCCCTGGAAAAGCGAAGTATAACTTTGTGTATCCGTTTGAGAAAACGCGCGACTGGTATCTGATGAGCAAATCTGCACGGCAAGGCATGATGGATGAGCACATCGAGGTGGGGCACAAGTTTCCTTCGGTGCGACTGAATACGACGTACTCCTTTGGTATCGACGATCAGGAGTTTATGCTCGCGTTTGAAACCGATAAACCAGAAGATTTTCTCGATCTCGTCCATCAACTCCGTGGGGTTGAGGCCAGCCGTTTCACACGCCGAGATGTTCCGATCTTTACCTGCGTCGCACGCAGCTCGAAGGAAATGTTGGACACCCTCGGCGGATAATACGATCCACTCTCTATCTCAATGACGACTTCTCCCATGCGCGTTTTAGTACCCTCTCAATCCTGGATCGCGCTTGTGCTCATCTCACTCCTTCCCATCGTTCCGACGATCGCGGTCGCGAAAGACAATACGGGTTCCGCCTATGCGTTCGTTCAGAAATGGATCACGACCTATGGGATTGACCACGCGCGTGCGGCCACGATGATGACCACACGACACCGCGGCGGCATGTCTGAAGCCGAGTGGGTTGACACATACACATCGTTCCTTGAGTACGTAAAGTACAAGCATCTTGGCGGTGAACTCATCAGCGCAGAGGAAGAAGGCCACAAGGCCAAGGTCACTCTGAAGAGTACTGTGGACTCTATTCGCGGCCCCGTTGTCCAATACGAGATATACGATTTACTGAAGGTCGATGGGGGCTGGCTGATTGATTATATTAATATTTTGGATGATAACTTTGAGACCGCTGCCGAATCCGAACCGACCCCGCGGTTTGATTTCAAGCGCAACGAACTATCACCTAATCACGCACCATCTGAATAATCAACTCGTCACGTCCACTCGTTTTCAGACCCATCAAGGCACGATCGGTGAGAATCGGCGCTGGAGCACGCAAGGGGTTGTCACTCCCCCTTCCAAAAGCATTAAAGATTCGGCCCACGTTGGGCCGAGTGAAGGAAGCGCTGTTTGATATCCTCAGCGCCCGAATCGATGGATGCACATTTCTCGACCTGTACGCCGGCACCGGAAGTATCGGCCTTGAAGCCCACAGCCGTGGAGCCTCGACAGTGATCTTCGTCGAACAGAATCGGAAGACAGCAGCACTCCTGCACCGAAATGTGGCACGATACTGTACATCGATGCCCCCGGAACAACCGTCGACGCTCCGCATCCACATCCTCGACGTCGAGGCCTATCTCAGCAACACCCGGCACCGTACGACACCGGTCGACATCATTTTTTCCGATCCGCCCTACGACGCTCCGGTTTCACATACGTTCATGGACCGCGTCACCCGAGGTAATTGGCTTCAACCCGACGGGCTCCTTGTGGTCGAGCATCGCTTCAAACACCCCACGGATGATACCTGTGGGAGCTTTTCAAAAACCGCAACCTATCGGTATGGCGACTCGGCCTTGTCGGTTTATGAACCCACATCTACTCCATCAACGGTCTCAGAACTGTGAAAACGCTTGTGTTTCCAGGGACATTCGACCCCATCACGAATGGACATCTCGATATCATTACGCGAAGCCTCCACCTCTGCGATCATCTCTATGTCGCCATCGCCGAAAGTTCTCGAAAACACCCGGTGTTTCCA
>DTRN01000171.1:0-799 GCA_012965905.1 Nitrospirales bacterium
ACCTTGTGAGAGGGGATTATTTCCTGAGTTCTCCTCAGTCCGCCGCGAGCAAGGCTTTCGCTTCGGTGTGCCCTGTTATATGATCAGTGCCATTCGGCGTACATTACGTATGGGAGAGTTCTAAGCAAATGCCGGTCTATGAATATCAGGGGCTGACCGCAGCAGGGAAAACGGTGTCTGGCATGATTGATGCCGATACCGCGAAAGGTGCGCGTCTGAAGCTTCGCAACAACGGGGTCTTTCCTACCGATTTAAAGGAAGGAGGATCGGCGGGAACAGATGGCCTGCTCACGTTCAAGTCCCGTGCGGAATCGATCTCTCTGAAGGAACAAGCCTTGCTGACGCGGCAACTGGGAACATTACTGACCGCGGGTCTGCCCCTTGTCGACTCACTCAGTGCCCTGATCGACCAAATCGAGAAAGCCAACATTAAAGGTGTGATGGCGGATATTCGTGAACGGGTGCGGGAAGGGAGCGCGCTTAGCCAAGCGCTCCAGTGCCATCCTGGATCATTCTCTCCGCTTTACACCCATATGGTTTCAGCAGGCGAGGCCAGTGGCGCGTTGGATGAGGTGTTGGCACGTCTGGCCGATTTCCAAGATAGTCAGATCCGACTCAAAAACCAGATTACGACGGCGTTGATGTATCCGATGTTTATGTTCGCGGTGGGGAGCATGGTGCTTTTTGGTCTGGTCACGTTCGTGGTGCCCAAGATTACGGCAGTGTTCACCGACATGGAGCAGGCGTTGCCACTTCCAACCATCATTCTATTGACCGTGAGCGATGGGCTGGCTGCCTC
>DTRN01000171.1:809-1986 GCA_012965905.1 Nitrospirales bacterium
TGGTTTCTCGCCGGGGGTGTGTTCGCCGTGCTGATGGTAAGGCGGTATCTGCAGACCGAGGCAGGGCGTGAACGATATGATGCGTTGTTGCTCAAACTTCCAGTGGTGGGGACGGTGGTGAAAATGGTCGCCGTTTCTCGGTTTACACGAACACTCAGCACCATGTTGAGTAGTGGTGTGCCGCTGATGCAAGCTCTTGAGGTGGTGTCACGGGTCGTGAACAATCGGGTGCTTCAACATGCCATTGATGAGGCGCGTCAGAATATTCGGGAGGGTGAAAGTCTTGCCGCGCCATTAAAACGCAGTGGCTTGATTCCACCGTTGGCCACGCATATGATCGCGGTCGGAGAGAAAAGCGGTGAATTGGAAGCGATGCTTATTCGCGTGTCGCAGGTGTACGATTCTGAAGTCGACACATCGATGAATCAACTGACCGCGCTGCTGGAACCCATCATGATTGTGGTGATGGGCGTGGTGGTCCTGTTTATTATTCTGGCCATTTTGCTTCCAATTTTCGAAATGAGTCAGATGGCACGGTAAGTTTTAGTGAAGGAGAATAGGCATGCGAGATCAACGAGGGTTCACGTTCGTCGAGATTATGGTGGTCGTTGCCATTCTTGCTATTTTGGCGGCCATTGTGGTGCCCCGAATTATGGGAAGGACGGATGAAGCCAAGATTACGGCGGCAAAAGTACAGATGCGCAATATCGAAGGCGCGTTGAAGTTGTACAAGCTGGATACTGGGAAGTATCCACCCACAGAGCACGGTCTCGAGGCGCTCATCACCAAGCCAACATCCGGGAAGGTCCCCAAAAACTGGCGAAGAGGAGGATACCTCCAGGCGGTCCCAAAAGATCCATGGGGAACGCCGTTTCTCTATCTGAGTCCCGGCGTCCATGATGACTATGATCTCGTCTCGAATGGGAGTGATGGTGAGCCTGGCGGAGAAGGTGAAGAGGCGGATATTCAAAGCTGGAACTTTCAGCAGTAGGGGGTTGTTGAAAAAATCCGCCAGCGGCGTTCGCGGTTTTTCGTTTGTCGAGCTTATTGCCGTCATCTTTGTGCTGACGTTGTTGGTGGCCATTGTATATCCTAAGATCGGAGTCGGGGGGGATTTAAAAAGCGTGTCCCGAAAGCTTATCGGGACCATTCAACATGCGTATTCGACTGCTGAGTC
>DTRN01000172.1 GCA_012965905.1 Nitrospirales bacterium
CCCAAGCACGAGGCGTTTTCCAAGGACCAGCTGCTAGCGGGGTTGACCAAGAAACTCAGCCCGCACAGCATGCAGCACTTTGGGCCCGGTAGCAAGCTGAACAAGCAGATTCTGCGCAAGATTATTCAGGTGTATACGGGCAAGAGTGGGCTAGGAGAGCTGGGACTTATCGAGCCCAACGGGGGACGAATACGCGGCCAACGGTTTCGCCGTACGAGCGGAGCCAGGACCGTCACGTTTTCCGAGCGGCCACACGGGCGGCGCGCAAGGTGCGTTTAGGGTATCAACTCCCGGGGCGAGTTTTTTTGTTGGCACAATTGACGGCAAGTTTTGAGGAATAGCCATAGTCCAAGGCCATCCCGATCACGGGCACTGAGCAAATGATCAGAGCACAGGAGGGACATCATGAGTAAAGAAGCAGTGGAGCAATTTATGACCCAGGTTGAGGGGAGTGCCTACCTGCAGACACGGATTGGTAAGGAGATTGGGGCGGACGCGCTGGTTGCTTTAGGTGCCGACCATGGCCGCGAGTTTACGGTCGAGGAGGTACGCGCCGCAGGGACAGCGGAGAGTCCTGGGGAGTTGAGTGACGAGCAATTGGAGACGGTCTCAGGCGGCTTGATCTCGCCCGTTATCATAACTGCATATAAAGGTGGGGCAGGAAGTGGCGGCAGGTTTAGGGTCTCATTCCAGGGGAATTTCGGCGCTAAGTCCTGATGGCGCAAATGTCTGCTACATACGAAGAGATCAAGGTGACCCATCACAGGGAGGAACATCATGAGTGAAGCCACGCTTAACCAATTTCTCAAGCATGTCGCGAGCGATGTAAATCTCAAAGCCGCGCTTGATAATGATATCGACGCGGCAGCGTTGATCGCGTTAGGGGCCGAACATGGCTATGCGTTCACGGCCGAAGATCTCGAGCACTCAACGGAATTAAGCGATGCACGCCTGGACGCGGTGGCGGGGGGAGGCAAAACGCTGGGAAGCCACGGGGGGAAGAAGTTTTGGAAAAGCGGCTCAAAGTGGATAGGTAAGAAATCAGACGATTAAGATAACAATCGGATATCTGGAATAAAAATAAGTAGTGACGGTTAGACGCATCGGGGATCACCACGACGTAAGATTTCATGAGTGCGTGTCGTTGATGTACGCCCTTTTATAGGGTGTGTATTGAACCTTCCGGGCAATTTTGTGTTGCATGCGATCAAATTGAATTCCGTTCTGAATGGGCCGATGATTGTGGCCTGTTCGCTGAGTGCCCTATACGGCACTCATCACAGAAGGGGCATCGGAGGGGAATACAGAAAATCGCCATTCGCAGTATTTTACGGCTTGCTCATCGTCAATTGCACGCGGCTGTATCCTAAAAGCATGCCCGTGGCAAATGCGATATCGATCTTTGAAGTCTCATAGGCGGCAAGTGATCGGATTTCATTGATTTGGGCGTCGGCTAAAAAATCTTCGGCCTCGAGTACTTCGGTGGTTGTGCGTGCTCCTGCTTGGAATAGACGACGCTCTGCTTCAAAGATCCGAGCAGCCAGCACGGTCTCTTCCCGTGCTGCCAGAATCCTTTGCCAGTCCCGTTCGAGCTGGTCCACCGCATCATAAACCTCTTGTTGGATGCTCAGCGCTCGTTGCGCTTTGGTGGAGAGACTCAGGGTCCGCTGAAGAATAGCACGGCGCAAGCGCGACCGAGCGGCAAGGTTGCCCAATGGGACTTCGAAGACTACCCCTGCACGCCAATCTTCAAAGCCACGATTGAAAATGGTGTCGAACGATTTGCCTAGTTTTGTTCCTCTTCCGAGGGAAGAATAGGTGTAGTTCAGGGAGAATAGTGGAAGAATCCGGTTCTCTGCGACGTTAATGGTAACAGCATCGATGGCCAGTTGCAGCTCTAACTCCAGCATCTCCATCCGATTTTCCACCGCTTTCTTGGCAAGATCTGTCGCATCGAGCTGCAGGTGAAGTGGGCGCGGGTCATTTTTCGCCACCAGCACTGTCTGGCTTCCAAGATCTAGTTCTTCCACATTCATGATTCTCTTAAGATTACGTTCCGTCAACCGTCTTTGAGTTTCGGTGACAATAATGGCATCGACACGCCGTGAGAGCCCAGCTTCAGCCCGTGTAACCTCGACCATCGCTGTAGCTCCCTCTTCTACGAGGCGCCTTGCTCGTTTCAGTTGCTCGACTGCCCGTTCGTACTGTTGGTGGCGGACTTCGAGTTCTTGTCCGACGGCATAGTGGTTCCAGTAAGCTTTCTCGGCAGTAGCGAGGATCCGGATGGCGGAAAGTGTAGTGCGAGAATCAGTCTGACGCCTTTGCAGTTTCGCAATGGTGATGGGTGTTGTATTCACGGCGACTCCTGCATTACGGAGCAGAGGCTGACTGATCGAGAATTGCATTCCAGAATCGTGTTGGGTTGGCAAACCGCTTCCGATATCAAGGCTTCTGACTGGCAGACTGACCGTGCCGAGGCCGCCGGTTTTTAGGGGAATACGGACACCGATCTCATTGCTTGCCACCGTCGACTGTATCCCTGCACCGACTTGTATGCCAGATAGGACTCCTTCCTCACTGAATGCTGGCGATAAGGCCGGTGGGTCCGATTTTTGTATCGAGCTCGCCCCGAAAAATGTTGTTTCAAATGCGGCCTCTTCCTCGCCGATACTTTCCTCGGCAATTGATGGCATCACCAGTTCGACCTTCAAATCAAGGTTGTTCTCAAGCGCGGCTTTGCGGACATCTTCAACGCTTAAGTCGATCCGTTCCGACAGTGTTTGCCGCTTGCGCAGTCGTTTGGATGCCTCGTCCTCCGCCTCCTCGACCGTGATCGGTAGAGAGACGGACTGATCTTCCAATGTCATGACCTCAATGCTGCGAAGGCGGTCCTCGAAGTCCTTCCCCAGAAGAGAGTTATGTTGACCCGCACAGCTAGAAAAGCTGACGAAAACAGTGGCCATCACGACAGAAATCAAGATAAGACCTTGATCCTTTCGCTTTCGATGGATTTTGTTTCGCATAATATCTGTGAGTCTGTAGGGCAACATCAGAAAAGTTAGCTTGCTCCGAAGATGCGGTGGAGACGGGCACCTGCATCTGCCGAGGCCAACTCTTCAATCGTGAGATGCGCTAGGGCAGAGATTATGAGGCCACGATCGCGTAATGTTCGTCGATTACTTCCCAAGTAGATATCCGCCCGTTCAAGATTCTCAGCGGCCGCCTTGGCCAATGACTGCAGGAGTGGGAACGCTTTGCTAGAAAGAGGAGGGTCGCCTCGATAGTGTTCCAGCCGCCCTCCTCGCCGGTTTGTTTGATGAGCCTCTATCCCCATGAAATGGAGGAACCAGTCGGCGCGGTAGCGCCCAATGGCTCCCGTGATGCCCATGTAATCCGCAATTAGCTCATCCAGAAGATTATTCCGCATGACTCCATATAGGCGCTTCGTGAAGTAGTGTGAGCCCTCGTGGTGCAAGCGTATGACCAGTGAAAGACGGTTCCATTCATTCTCCGTAAGCCCGAGCGTATTCGCAGAGACGCCGCTGTAGGGTCCTTCGCTCACGATAATGAATCGATCCTGATAAAGTTCTTTACGCTGGATTAGTCGCTTGAACTCCTTTGCCCAATCGGCTGATCCACTCTGCACATCTTCGCGCTCTAGCCATTGTCGTTGGTAATCCCAGATCCTTTCCCAGTTGTTGAAGCCAGCCACCATCTTCGCGCCAATCGATCGGGGTACTGACCCGGGCTCGTTACGCATGGTCGTCGCGCGAACAACATTCTCAAAATCATCGCGGTCTCCCACGATAATTACCGGGATGCGTCCTCCGGGAGTTGGGTGAAGCAGAAACGTAATTTTTTCAGGACGGTTGAAAGGTAGGCCCGTCGCCCAGGGGCAGGCATTGACAGGCTGTCCTCTCCGAACAATCGCCCGATAGGATGGGTCGTGGCTGATTGCAGTACGAATTGGAAAGTTCAACTGGACAATCGGGCCCCTCAGCGCTGCAAGGGCGCCATCCGTCTCAGCAGCGACCAGATAGCGTTCCCACGCGGCAACGAACGGTTCGTCCTCTAGTGGGAGATCAACGTCCGTCTGATCATTGTGATGGAAGATGTTGTCATTATATGCCAGAAGCTCTTCGACTTGTGTTCCGGTGGCGCCAAAAGCAGTCAGGACGTTTGATCGAAACTGGCGCGTTTCATCGGTCAGCATGATCGTGACATTCATCCACTGCTAGGCTACCTGGCGAGCCATCATGGAAGCGAACAGTCCGTTCTTCTTGACGAGTTCATTATACGATCCCGTTTCTATAATTCGTCCGTGGTCAAGCACATAAATCCGAGCAGCATTTTGTACGGTGCTCAAGCGATGCGCGATGAGTATTCTGGAAACCTTGCGTCGTTCAAGACTCTCGCTTACGATGGCCTGCATCTTGTTGTCGAGTGCGCTTGTTGCCTCGTCCATCAGAAGAATTTTGGGGTTGGGTAGCAGCGCGCGGGCGATGAGGAGTCTTTGGCGCTGACCTCCAGAGAGATTCGTTCCTCCCTCGCTAATAACGGTATGCATGCCCATCGGCATCTTCTTCACATCGTCAGCGAATCCTGCATCGGCTGCTGCGTCCCACGCCTCATCAAGGGTGACAAACTCTCCAATCGAAATATTGTCAATAATTGATCCGCTACTGATTCGGCCCGACTGTAGTACAACACCAATCTGCCGCCGCACGGCGGCGAGGTCGAGGCTCATCATGTCTTGCCTGTCGTAAGAGACGGTTCCTGCCTCGGGGGTTTCAAAGCCGAGAAGCAATCGGAAGATGGTAGATTTCCCACATCCTGAGGGTCCTGTCAACGCAACGAACTCACCGGGATCAACATGGATAGTCACGTCATCAATTATGTTTGGGCCTTCTTTGTGGTAGCGAAAATCAACATGTGACAGAGTGATAGCTCCCATGAGTCGGCCGGGATCGGTCTTGGCGTCATCTACTTCCATTGTAGCGTCGAGAATTGGCCTCATCCTTTTGCTCTTTATCATGGTGTCCATGAGCTCGACGATGGTTTCGCTCAGCGATGTTGCACCACTGATGAATGTACCCATCGCAGTATTAAAAGCAAGGAAGATACCGAGACTTATTGTTCCTGAAGTACCAGATTGCGTGCTGATGCCAGCCTCACCGGTGAGAAACTTGATGCCAAACCAGAACATAAGGATAGTGCTGAGCATTGGAAGAGCCTGATTGAAGACGATGACGAAATCCTCGATGCGTTGGGCTTTCAAGACGAGAGTGAGTTGTTCCGCATACTTCTTCCCCCAAAGTGAGAATGCACGCTGTTCAGCCCCAGCAACACGAATTTTTCCAACAGCGCTGATGAGCTGGACAACAAGCCCAAAGAAGTGGCCTTGGAGCTCCAACAGGGGCCAGGTGTACTGGCGGATCAAGTAGCCTCCAATGATTGTGACAAGAGCTACAATTCCAACAAGCCCGACCGCGATCATGGCCAGTTCGCTGCTGTAATAGAAGAGCAGTCCAAGATTGAGCAGTGCCATCAGGCTTGCCAAGATAGATTTGAGAGTTGCGCCATTAAGTTCTGCAGTTATGTCACTTACGGCGGTCACTCTGGACAGCAGGTCGCCGCTTGAGAAGCGCGTGAAGAATGACACCCGAAGTTTAAGCAAGCGGTCCCACATCGCCGACTGCATCGTGGCGTCCGTGGCGGTTGCCACCCTGATGCTCAGGATGCCTTGCGCGAGACCAAAAAGTGCAATGCCGATAGATGCAGCAAACAATGCCAGCCCCAATTCCACTAACAGCCGCCCGTTCGCATCTGGGATTGCCTTATCCATAACCACCGCCATGACTTGTGGAGTAAGCATCCCGATCAGCGTTGTAATGACCGAAAGCCCGATGATAAACGCGATGTCTCCCAGCCTCCCCCTAAGGGAAAACATCAGAAATCGCCAAAGATTCTTGGCATCATCCGGCAAAGAGCGGTAGAGCATCGTCGCTCCAGGTGCAAGCAGTTGGGCGGTTTGATCGTTTACCGGCATTCTCGTCCTCGAGGCCGAATCGACGATCTCATAGCGTGAGCCTCGCGCACGCAACAGCGCGACGGGATGATATCCGTCCTGCAAGTAGGCAACGAGAGGGCCGCAATCATTCTTCCACCATTTTCCCGCCAGCCGAACTCGCCGATGGCGCACATGCGATGCTCGGGCAATTGCTTCCAGGTGATCTGTCATACGATTAAGATTCTCTGATTTTGCAGGGGGACGTATTACGATGCCGAGGGCGTCGCCCACTGCCCCGACAGCGCTTAGGAGGGGTGTTTCCCGTTGGGGAATTTCTTTTATCGGGTTGATGACGGATGCCATCTTAATTAATGTATCCTCAGCAAGACGCTGCTGGGCAGCGTCGCGCTCGTTGAGCCTTGCTCTCTCCTCCTCCATCGCTTGGGTATTAAGCATGTTGACGCGTTGAAGGAGAAACGTTTGCAGGAAGGATATTCCGTTCAGGAGTCTATGGGTGTTGTCGAGGTCCGCGGAACTCGCGGACGTAAGCGTCAGCGGCTCTATCGCTTGGAGCCATATATCGGCTCCGAGGGGGAGGTAGGCCTGACTTGGACCAAGGCTAAGTTCTGGAATCCCTATCAACTGAGCCGTACCCGTGTCTATGCGTACCCATAAGACGCTGTCCCGCTTCGAGCGAACTGTCTGCTTGACATCTAGCGTCATTGTGTCGCCATCCGAGACCGTTTCTATCACCGTTGGGATTGTTCCCGCGGCGATGAACGTCGATAGCTTGTTTGCCCAGCCTTCTATCGCGCCAGGGAGAAGGATGCCCATCGCTCCACAGGCCTTCTCCAGCTGCTTCAGTGGGACTTCTAAGAGGATCAGCTCCTCAATAGCGAGCACCATGAGTTGCTGGTGAGATCCTTGTAGCTCATTCGTCATCGAAAAAAGTGCATCTTTGACACCTGCGCTGAAGAGTAACCGGCGAGATCCCACAGGGAAGCCGTGTTCGATCTTCGCGCTGAACACCGTTGCCGATCCCGATTGTACAAGCCACATGACTGCTGGATTGTCGAGGACAAATGGGTGGTGCCCACGTATCTGTCTGGTTTGAGCTCCCAACGACGTTATCTGTTCCTGATTCAGCATCAATGCGTCCTGTCAGCGAGAGTTGGGTCGGTGCGAATGAGCCTGGCATACGCCCCGGACCCCTCGCGTAATTTCACGTGAGTGCCTCGCTGCACCACCGTCCCCTGTTCCATGACAATGATCTCGTCGCAATCCCGAATTGTGCTCAGTCGGTGGGCGACGATAATGGCGGAGCACCCACGGACCCTCAGGCGTTCCATGACGATGCATTCCGTCTCCG
>DTRN01000173.1 GCA_012965905.1 Nitrospirales bacterium
CATCTAGGTTAGCTAGGGCGCCTTCAAGCATAGGCTCAGACTGATCTATTCCACAGACTTCCTTAACATAAGGAGACACGGCATACGCTATAGCACCCGTTCCAGTGCCAGCATCCAACACGGTGTGATGCGGCATAAACTGCCCGCATTCGACAACTTTCTTTTGAAGATTGGGATCATGAACCCAAGCTAACTTGTTGTAATGTTTCGCTCGATGAGCCCACAGTTTCTTCTGATCACGTTCAAGCATTACGCATATATCCTCCAAATTTGGCCATGGATCATCTTGATGTTAAAGCTCGTCTTTCCACTGTGGTGTGAGCACGCCGAAAATCATGAAATCATTCACAAGGTAGATGACTATCCGTTAAATTCCCGTACCGTTGATAACGCCGCACGACACGATAGGACCAAAAACCGGAGACAATCCTTTATTTACCCATCTCACCCTTCAGAGAACTCTCCCCTGCTTCATTGCGCTTATTTGCCTCTGCAATCAGGTTAGCCCTTTCGCGTCGGCAAATTTCCATATCTCTTTCACTGCCCTATCTATCGCTTTCCCATCGGGGCGATAGAAAAGCTCTGACACAATTTCCTTTCTCCTACTGTTATACGTTGCCGGATATTTCAGTGAATCCTCAATTGCGGAAAACAATTCGTCAGCGGTCTTAACGATGCACCCAGCCCTGAAATTAGCCGGCATATCCGCACCGTCCCAGGCATTTAAGTTTTTATCAGGATCGATATAGATGATTGGCCGATCAAGCACCAAAAAGTCCGCAATGATCCCAGAGACGTCACTAATTAAAACATCAGTCACCCATAAAAACTCGTTCGGATCATCCACGAAAAGCCCCATGTCTTTGGTCGCCCACAATACGTTGTATTTTCTTGCAATCTCTATTAGCCGATCATTAGTCACATGGAAAGAGAGATTGTGAAGCTTGACAATAAAGTTCACATTCATTTTCTTGACTTCATAACATAGCTGTTCAAATACCTCGATCTCCTCATCATGCCAGCGCGCAAACAGATGTTCATTGCCATGTCCCCAACCCCACGTTGGAGCATACATCACAGTCTTGACGGTCACATCAAGGCCTAGAGACTTCATAATCTTTTGTCTATCGAAGGTGTCGTTAAAAAAATCATCTGCGCGAGGCCACCCCACAACTTGTAAACGCGCTTCGTCTTTATCGTTCAGATTTAATCTATTGATGAGCTCATTTTTGTGATATTCGCCTGGTAGGAGTATTAGATCGTATTCGAGTACAGGAGGGTAGAAAAAATGTTTTTTCAATGGCAAGGAATGGAATACTTGTACCCAGAAGGTTGTCTTATTCACACGGTTTAGCTTATTTAAGGTATCGGCGATCCACAAATCAGCGCGAACTTTCTCTGCAATTATTCTCTCACTCTCTCCAGGATTTGTGGATACATACATATTGCCGGACGTCTTGTTCAAATCGATGACGTGTTTATCGTAGTGGTAAACAACGTTGTTGATACCTTTCTTCTTTAAGCGGTGATATATACTGGGCTGTGTAACGGCCCACCAACAGTCTGCTCTAGCACGCAACTTGTTCCAATATCTTTCCAGAACTATTGTTGAATTCGTAAAAAACCCTATTTTCATTTTCTCAATTTACTCATATGAATACGTACTGAACGGGCCTCATGCCGCGAAAAACCTGCGGCGACGCGTTCACCGGCGCCAAGTAGCATTTATGCGCCGCTATGGAAAAACGTTGCTTGAAGCAAATTCCTCACGGCTGCCCAGAATTCTAGGCAAGTTTTCTTCGAGTGTAGTGAAAGTGAATCCGGTTGCGGAGAGAAATCTACTTACATTCAGCGAGTTATCGAAAGGACGAGGTTCAGCAAAATGAAAATCACGTATTGAACAGCCCTGCACGAGATGCTCCAAGCCGACGCGTTTCGCCAAACGCATTCCCAGCGTAAAGCGGGTATATTGTTGAGGGGCTGCGACATGGTAGACCCCCGTCGTCTTAGACCTCAATAACAGATTCACCGCATGAGGGATGTCAACCACACAGGTCGGACAAATGATTTGATCCTCGGCGCAACGGATAACCGTTTCATCGCGCAACGCATTAAGCATTTGACCGATGGGTGAAGGATCGTCTCGCTCGAAAAGACTATAGAGCTTACTCATACGGATAATCAGGAAAGGCTTCTCCTGATTCAGCAAGAAATCTTCAACAGTTTGCTTTTGCCGACCGTACTCCGTCGTTGGGTGGCGTGGATCGTCTTCATGATAGTTACCTATATCGCCTTTAAATACTAAATCGGATGAGCAGAAGATCGGTTGAATACTGCGATTGAGTAGCACCTGGAGCAGATCAATGGTATGGGTGACGTTAAAGCGCCTCGTTCCCTCTGGATCGCGATAACACGCATCAATATTGGTCACACTACTACAGATCAGAGCATGCGTAACGTGTTCTGGAATGATGTTTGCGACGTCACCAATCGGCATTCGGAGATCCAGGCGGATGTCGGCACCCGAACCATGCGAGGCACAGATCACTGACTCACCAGTTGCCATGAAATAGTTGACAACGTGCCGGCCAAGCAATCCGTTCGAACCAACAATCAGCAACATCAGTACAAGCAGTCTGGAATGACGGCCTCAAGTTCCTTGAACAGCCCTGACCTGCCAACTATTCATTTCAATAATGACTCGATGTGCTTAAACAACGATACCCGCTCGATTGACCTCTTATTTCCAACTGTCGCAACCGCCTCCGCCCCTACAACGCTACCGATAAAACCGATAACCTCCATGGGTGCCTGTTGAGCCGCACACAGCGCAGACACCGCGAAAACAGCGTCTCCCGCACCCACCCGGTCTACAACCTTGGTGGCAAACGCCGGCATTTCCAAAAATCCTTCTTCTTTGCCATAGCACAAGCATCCCTTTTGACCTTGTGTAATCACCACCTTATCGCAGGAAAGCCGCTTTGCTACATCCAAGACAATCCCGCGCAGATTTCCAACACGAGACCGTGCATCGAGGCGAAGCTCTTTTGCGGAAACACATATATAGTCAGCACGAGGATATTTTGCGACAGTGTTAAACCCGTGATTGCCCGCATTGATCTGTGTATTTATCGCAAGAAAGCGAGCATGGCCACACAATATACTAATCACTTCCGGATTGAGCATGCCATGTCCATAGTCCGCCACAATCACCACATCATATTGTGGCAGTACGCCTTTCAGCTTGGCACACAATGCCTCAGTCTCAGATATATCACTCTCCTCAACGCCCATTACATAGACTTCAAAAAGCTTCTGAAACGGATATATTTCAACGAACCGCTGCTTGACGATCGTCGGAGCATTCTCCATGTACAAGAACATGTTGTTGACGTTTGCTGCGACCTGCTGCCTGATAAATCCCTCTTGCGAGTCGTGCTTTCCCAAGAGGGTAAGGAGATCAACACGATCGCAAAAAGCTGCAACATGGTTTGCAACCGCAAGAACGCCGCCCGCAAATCTTTCGCTTCGAACGTGTCGCGCCGCTAAGATGGGCTCTTTCCCGGATTTTCCCATTGTTTCACAGTACCGATACTCATCAATGATCGCCTCGCCAACAACCAAAACCTTGAGGGATGAAGCATTGCTCAAATATTTCAGAATATCACGGACAGAATAGCGGTCTAAAAGACGAGGTAGGTATTCACGAACCTCTTTGGGAAAGGCTGGCAAATACTTGTTAATGAGATTCGACGAACTGAATACAATATCGTCTGTAAAAGCGACCTTACCACCTACCGATTGGATTGCCTCTTCCTCATCAACAATCTTTCCAGTGAGATCTTTTTCTGCGTCCTTATATTCTGTCCCTTTCGCGTAGATATCAGGGGTCAGGAGCTTAATCGCTTCTACAGCTGTTGGCCATTTGTTAATTGCCACGTAATCAACACAATCCAAGGCAGCAATGGCCTCCGCACGTAAATCCTCGGTGAAGGCTGGACGGTGGAAACCTTTGTTGACGTACCGATCAGGTGTCACGGTCACGACCAGAATGTCTCCATGCTTCCGTGCCTGTCCAAAGTGGCGAATATGCCCAACGTGAAGCAGATCAAACACACCGTGGCATTGGACCACTGTCTTCCCTTCGGCTCGTAATGAAGACAGAAGGCTCGCCAGATCCTCCAATCCTTTGATCTTATGATGGATGGACATCTGCTTCCGTCCTCTCACGAGCACTCGCACCTTCCACGGACATCAATCGTGTTCCATCTTCACAATTGGTCGAAACGCTCGACCAGACCCAAGATCATCGAGCGCATCGTTAACCTGCTCAAGCTTGTATTCTTTTTTGACTAGGCACTCGAGTGGAATGTTGCTGTCACGAAGGCGGGCGAACGTGGCCGGGATATCACTGTCGGGGATCGAGGCCCCTCCCCAACTCCCCGAAATCTGCTTGCCACTGATCAAGTCGAAAGGCGCGAGACGAATGGTCTCTCCATCGGCAGGGTGAGACGCAAAAAGAAGTCTGCCACCAAAACACTTTATGATCGAAAAGCCAAACTCAATTGTTTCAACGCTCCCGCAGGACTCAATACACAAATCAACGCCACCGTCGGTCACCTGTCTCACAATCGCTGCGACATCATCGCGCGACGGATTACAGGTGTGAGTCGCACCCATTTCCCTCGCCAGCGCCAGCTTTATATCGGACAGATCAATCGCAATCAAACATTTCAGCGAAAATGTTTTGAGTGCCATCAAGGCACTTAGTCCGACCCCACCAAGCCCCAACACGGCCACATTAGTCTCAGGGTCTGGCTTGGCTTCGTTGAACACCATGCCACAGCCCGTTGGCAATGCACACCCAAACAGGACCGCTTCCTTCAATGATAAGGCTTGGGGCTTTCGAACGAGTCTGCTCTCCGAAACGACGGTGTAGTTGCTAAACGTAGTCACTTTTCCAGAGTTAACGAGTTGATCGTCACATCTGTATCTGGCACCAGCTGCTTCAAGGCCAGCAGATTTGATCCACCCAAGGATAACCTCATCACCTGCCTGCACTTTCGACACGCCAATGCCTGTGTCTAATACGATTCCCGACCCTTCGTGCCCAAGCAGATGAGGCACCCATCGGTCTTGGCCCCGCCCACCTTGCACTTCCATTAATTGACTACGGCATACGCCACTATAGTGAACCTTCACCAATACTTGTCCACGGTCAAGAGGAGGAAGGTCAATCGTCTTTATCGCGAGGGGTGCTCCCACCCGTTCAAGTACCGCAGCCTTTGCCTTAGTCGGCAGATCAAACATTAGAATGGCCCTGTAAACCATTCACCTGGCACATCATGCAGAATCGGCTCCAGAAGGTCAGCATGAACTCCGCTGGCATCTCTGCCTTGCATTTCCAATACCGTTGATGCAATGTCGGACGCACGCACATAAAATGCCTTGGTCAACGCCGGACTCGTAGGCTCTGGACAATCTGGCATCGCTAATCTTGAAGGTGGGGCCTTGAGTTCGCTAAATTTTTCCATCGCCACACGCGCCACGATTTCACCTGCGACCGAGCCAGTCGCACACCCCGTGTCCAAAGCTAAAAGAAAACCGGTTTTGGTTACCGATTCGAAGACGGCGTCCCAATCCAGAGGCTTGATGGTACGCAAATCGATGACCTCACATGAAACGCCCTGCGTTTCAAGGAACTGAGCGGCATGCAATGCTTCAACCGTCAGGTATGACATTGACACAATGGTAAGATCGTTGCCACACCGTGCGACACGAGCTTGACCGAAGGGCGTTCTGAAATCCTCTTCAGGCACGTCCCCAACTGTAGCGTGAAGCCAACGGTGTTCCAAAAACACTACCGGATTTGGGTCAAAAATAGAGGACAGAAGCAGCCCCTTTGCATCCTCTGGCGTCGTCGGCATAACAACCTTCAACCCGGGAATATGGGCAAACCAGGCCTGAAGATTCTGCGAATGCGTGGGGCCCTGTCCCCAACCCCGTCCGATAACGAGCCGAATGGTAATCGGGACACTGCATTGACCACCAAACATGTAGTACCACTTTGCGGCATTGTTCACGAGCTGATCCATTGCCAGCAGAAAGAAATCTAGGCGCTGATGAGTCATCACCGGGCGAATGCCATTGAGCGCTGCGCCAATTGCCACACCAGTCATCGCATTTTCCGATGTCGGCATGTCGAACACGCGTTCCTTCCCGTATTTCTCTTGCAGCCCGATTGTCGTACCAAAGACGCCTTTGGGGTCATCGACACCAAGCCCATAACAGATAACCTTGTCGTCTACTGCAAGCGCGATAGACAACGCTTCATTGATTGCGTTCCCATAGGTCATCACCCGCGGCATGTCATGTTCCTGATCTGCTCATGCCCCTATGAGCTGAATGAAGAAGCAAACGCTTCCTCACGGTTGGGGAACGGCGACTGCTCAGCAAAGGTGAATGCCTCCGAAATCTCACGTTGAATGTCCGCTTCCAACAACTGTAGACGTTCCGAGGCGACGGCATATTGTTCTATTAACCAGCGTCGAGTGGCGACAACCGGGTCGCGTACTTTCCAGGATTCAAATTCCCCAGACGATCTATACCCAATGTCGTTGTCGTAATTTGGACCACAGTGCTCACGCCAACGATAGGTTTCTAACTCAAGGAAACGGGGTCCATCACCGCGGCGAATCTCGGCAACGGCTGTACTGGCCAGCCGGTAGACTTCGGCGACATCGTTGCCATCGCCATGGATCGTCGAAATCCCCATCGCTGCTACCATCTCGTATATCCGCCTGCCCTTCGGCTGACGTACGTGCAGTGGTGAGTAGACCGAGTAGAGGTTGTTTTCGCATACGAACAAGACTGGCAACGCCTTTAACACCGCGAAGTTCACGGATTCGTAAAAAACTCCCTCTTCTACCGCACCATCTCCAAGAAACACCGTGCTTACTTGTTCGGTCCGGTTCAACCGAATTGAGAGTCCCAACCCCACACCAACCGGTATGGTGCCGGCGACGATCGCGGTACTGCCCATAAATCCCACATTGCGATCGACAAGGTGCATCGACCCGCCTTTGCCCCCACAACAGCCGGTCACTTTTCCATAAATCTCGGCGATCATGCGCTTGAGATCGCCGCCTTTACCTAGATAATGACCATGCGCGCGATGTCCGCTCACTGCAAAATCGTCCTGTCGCAATACCTCACCAATCCCAACCGATACCGCCTCCTGTCCAATACACAGGTGTGTCGGACAGCGCATTTTCCCTTCGGGGTAACGCCGAGCAATTTCCTCTTCCACGACTCGAATGCGATACATCTTCCGGAAAAGCGTGAAGGCAAGATCAGGGTTCACGGGAT
>DTRN01000174.1 GCA_012965905.1 Nitrospirales bacterium
TGGACTCGTTGACCGCCACACCGGGAAAGGCTTCTGCAGACACACCGATCCCCAGTAGCCAAAAAACAATTCCATATACGATGCTCACACCGCAACGCACCACCTCGACATTTCGGCCCACGAACATCAGTCAATACGCGCCGGCCAGGGCACATCCTTCAGCACATGGGCAGCAATCTGCTGCGCCAATTCAATTTGTTTCCAAATATCATTCTCCTTCCAGATATCTCTCAGCCCCTCACCCGTGGCTTTATCACGCGTCAAGATAAACTGCAGTTCCGAAGATGCGGAGACATGCCATTGACCTCGCAGGCGAAACCACGCGACCACGATCTGGTCAATGAAAGCCGGCAATATATATCGTGCACGATCTGGATGATCGGTCGCCTCTTGAATCTTTCCAAGCCAATGGTAACACTCCGCTTTCAGATGGATTTTCTCATTAATCGATGGAGATGGAGGTCCCTGCCGAAAGCGTTTGGCCGTCATGTCGCAAATTTTCGATGCGACGCCATCTCGCTCAAACAATACTCGCGCTTTACGAAGAAGTGGGGGAAGGGACAACGACGTTTGGACTTCTTCTTCAAATCCTTTTTGACCACGATAGAAAATCTGAATCATATGTCGTTTCACCCGAATCCATTGAGCGTTCCGTTCTTCCCCCTTGATGATGACGAGAAGGGACAATTTTCCTTTGCGCCTCGATCGGGTGTCGGGGTCTACCGTGGGCAGAATAATCCCAAGCATATCTCCACCCCGCTTTGCTTTCACATATCGCATCGCAATGGGAAGAATTTCAGTAAGTTCATCACTGACCTCTTCCGCGATCCAGCTTGGTAAGGAAGGTTCAGGAAGTTCACTCGCAACGTCGACGATCACCTCACTCGAGATATTCTGTGAGAATTCATCGACTTCAGTCGTATCCCCCTTGTTTCGTGAAACATCAGTTTGAATTTCTGCTGATGGGTCTAGCGCAACAGGAGTAGTGCTCACATCCATCGCATCATTCGGAGATTCCACATGGCCCTCTGGTGGAAGTACAGGTGCAATTTCAGATACGTCGGGCTGGACATCCACTGTTTGTTCTCCATCCATTTCCTTTATCCCTTCGCATGATATCGTAGTATCGTGCCATCAGCTCCAACTGCCCACCCCAAAGAAGGTGTGACAAAGTCGAGACTCCATAGAGTTTTTGTCGTCGGACTCTTCCATTGTTTCCATGTTGCACCGCCATCTGCGGTATGAAGCAGGACCCCCTTCTCGCCAACTGTCCAACCCTCGTTCACATTGAGAAGTTCAATTCCAGTCAGTTCGATATCGATGTCGTTGGGTTGAAAATTCCATAGCCGCCCGGCATCAAGGGTCACGGCAATGATTCCATCATCTCCACTTGCCCACCCATGGGCCTGATCAATAAACGACAAGCCGGTGAGGCGTATTGAAATCCCAACCCCTGAAAAACCAATGACATTCATAGGCTCCCACGTGTTTCCACCGTCAGTCGTAGAATATATCTCACCCCGAACGCCACCTATCCAGCCATGCGTTGTGTTCAAGAAACTGGCTGCAGAAAACCAGCCGACATCAGGAACGGCTTGAACTGTCCAGTGTTTTCCTCCATCCGTGGTATGAAAGACCTCGCTAAAGGTGCCGACGGCCCATCCGTGGCGTTCGTCAACAAAATCGACCGCGAGAAATGCATTGTGTGTCTCCTGCTTTTGAGTCTCCCACGTTTCTCCTCCATCAGCTGTATGAAGAATAGTCATCATATCGCCAACAGCCCACCCGTGATTGGCGTTGACAAAGTCGACACCCATAAGGCTCACTGCAATCCCACTCGTGAGAGCGATCCATTGGTCACCCCCGTCACTCGTGCGCAAGATCGTCCCTGACTCGCCAACGACCCAGCCCGCCTGCTCATCGACAAACGATACCGCGGCAAGATTGTGCGTCGTCCCGGCCTGCTGTGCTATCCACTGTCCATCATCGGCAGGGCAGCCAAGCAAAAAAACCATGGAGACACCGCCCAATGCCTGAAACCAGCGAGTGATGCTATTCATGGGAGAACGACAATTCCGTGAGGATCTTTCCCGACAGGAATGCTGGCAATGACAGTGTACGTCGCGACGTCAATGACCTCAACAGTCTCGGTATCTCGACTCGTCACATACAGCTCCTTCCCATCAGGAGTGAATACAGGTATATCAGGACGTTTCCCAACTGAGACCGTCGCAATCGTGGTGCGACGAAGCACATCAACAAACGAAACCGTATCATTCCCTCGATTTGCCACCGCGACAAGCTTCCCATCACGAGTCATCGCAAGCCCGTGAGCTTCCCGTCCGAGCGTCATATCCGCCACCACCGTATTGGTCGCGGTACTAATGATCGAAACCTGATCCTCAGCGCCCTCCGTCACCCATAATTCTCCTCCGCTCGGCGTTATCGCAATGCCCATCGCATCTTTACCTGCGAAAACCTCGGCAACTGTTTTCCGTTCCCAGGTATCGATTACGGTCACATCAGCCGACCCACCATTACTCACATAGGCATAGTGGCCATCAGGACTAAAGACGGTGAGCATCGGCTTTTTCCCTACTGGTATCGTTTCAATGACTTTCTGCTCCGCTAATGAAATGATCGAAACCGTATTTGCTCCAACATTCGCGGTGTAAAGATATTGACCATCCGGCGTCACTGACACTCCGTGTGTTTTCGTCCCCGCTGGAATACTGACCACTTCGCGATTGGCAGCAATATCAAATACCACAACATCGTGACTTCCCACATTTGCGATATAGAGATACTTCCCATCTGCTGAGGCTACGAGGTTGTGCGGTTTCTTGCTTGAAAGCGGGATGGTAGCGGTCACCTCTTTCGTCTGGGTATTGATAACCGAGAGGGAATTCGAGCCTTGGTTCCCGACATAAATCGTCGCTGCCTGCGCGGGAAACGCGATACACAGCACGATAGACACCCACATCAGTCCCCAATGGACTGTCCGTCTATTTCGAACGAGCGTCATCATGGGTACCTCCATGTTGATTCATCGTGCGTAAAAAGTTAATAACATGCCATCGATCCTCTTCTGATAGCCGCAACTGCCAGTTTGGCATAGCCCGCCGACCCACGGTAATTTTCCAATAGAGGCTACCATCAGATTGTCGTTGCGTCGATGGATTCAAGAAGTTCGTCGTGGCAACGCCAAAACTCTGTGACGATGGGCCATCCCCATCACCTCTCGACCCATGACACACCTGGCAATTTTTCGCGTACACCAGTATCCCACGTCCAATGGAATCTTGTGTTGGCGGAATCGGATTTTTACGTTGTTGGGCTTCGAGAGGCGCGTCCCAGGACGTTGAACGCTCTATCGCAAGCAGGGGGGTAGAGCAAAAAGCAAGAATTGCGAGGCTAAGGGCCCATCTCAATTGAATCATTGACACGCACCACCCCTACCCCTCGGTGAACCGAAGCATCGTGGATGCCTCATACGCCTTGTCTTCACTGCTGGTGAAGACAACCCGCACTGGGCCTTCCTCTGAGGCACGAAGTTTGAACGTCACAATGGGATCATCGCTAAGTGCAGCACTCATTTCATAGGTGGACACCAACGCATCTCGAAAAAATACTTCCATTTTTTTGATATAAAATGCTGGCTCGCCTTTGGCAAAGACATGTTCCGCGATCATCCGGATCCCGGTCCTGGATGGATGACGCATCTTGGCCTGCACTTTGATGACTTTTCCTTTTGAAATCCGTATAGGCAAGCGGATACGCGGAGGCGCAATCACCTGCGGGGGTGGTATCGAGTTCTGAGCATGTCCAGTGTGTTGTTCTGCCATTTTAACTAGCCATCTCGCTATCTAACACCCGCCAACAGCGACGTCGACATTGTGTTCATTAACCCATTTCCCATGTTGGTTGCACTCCGCAATCACATAGACAGTGGATTTTCCAGAATCGAGTCGAAGTTGGGAATACACATACACTTCGCCGTTGTCTGGGGTAAAATTGAATGTGCCTTTCCAGATGATGGGATCCTGGTAGTCAAGAATTTGCACATTGGTGATGTAATGATCCGGCTCCATCGGATGGTCCATGGCAACAATAATGGGAGAGTTGGCACCATCTTCAACGACGTCTGGCATTCGTATCCGTGGAATGTGGAGCCGCTCAAACGGAGTCACCCTCTTCGGATCACGGGGAAACTGAATTAGGTCAGACGATGTCGACGCACGTGCAACAGACCCATGAAACAACTGGGGCAGGACCAGCGCGCTGATCCCCACAAGCCCTCTGCGAAACACCTCCCGCCTGGTAACGCATTCCGCAGGCCATGCAGCCTCACATCGTTTACCGGGCGGGTGGTGTTTCACCAGTTCATCTCCTGCAAAAACGAACTGAAAGCTAGATCTTTCTGTCCCATTTGAGGCTCGTTAGGTACGCATTCACAGCCTCGAGTTCCTTGTCGGAAAAACCGAAGCTTGGCATAAAGGTCCTCGGGTCGACCTTTTGCGGGTTCTCGAGCCAAGCATGCCGCCATTCTGGCCTGATTTTGCTCCCTACATAGGTCAAATCAGGATAGCCAAAGATGCCTCTGGCATCATCGCCTTCACCGATGGTGTGGCAGGCCTGACAGTCATACGCCTTGACTAGATCCTCCCCAACTTTCTCTAGCGGCTTACCCGACGTAAGAATTTTATCCTTGTCAAAGTCAAGTTTCAGCGTTTCCAAAAATGCAATCACATCTGCAATTTCCTGATCACCTTTCCAGTCAAAGACCGGCATCCCAGTTTGGGGAAACATTTCCGTGGGATCCCAAATCCAATTAAACAGCCACTGCTTGCTTCTGCGAACGGTAACCTGGTTGAGCGCCGGACCTGTTTCACCCCCAATAAATTCGCCATCCTGAAAGACGCTGTGGCACTGAAGACACTGTACACCCTCACCCCAGTCTTTTTGGAACAACGCCTCGCCTCGTTTGGCATCACCGGCTGGGATATCAGCGAGTTCGCCGCCAAGTGGACCAGCAACCGGAGCCAATCGAATCGACGGGTGCATGTCATCGAACGAAACGACGGCTGGAGCCGGCGTACTAGCAACCTGAACAGGTGCAGGAGCCTCCTCTTCAGAATACGTCGCACAACCAGCCAAAACGAATATGCCGACCGCAAATAACGGCACATAGGCCATCCATGACAACGATCGAAATGCTTGTCTCTTTGGAATGATCATTGGTTCCTCCCCATTCGTAAATTGCTTGCCCTCATGAGCACTATTGTTCAGTGGAAATTGCATGAAAATAAATGTCACTACAACTAACTGGTGGGCACCGCGAAAGCTCTACATCGTCATGCCGTTCATCCGTCCACATGACTAAAAACTTCTCTGAGGCTCCAACCGCAAGACTAGGAAACAACTGATCGGCTGACCCGCTATCGTCATCGAGTCGGACATTTTTCGAAAATGTTTTTCCCCCATCATGGCTGGTGGAAAAAAAGATATCGAAGTTTTCGTGTCGCTTATCTTCCCACACCACCCCAATCATGCCACTCGGCATGACTGCAATACTAGGATGGAACTGAAAGGCTCCAGACGGATCGTCACTGACCTGAACGTTCGGACCAAACGATTGCCCACCGTCAACACTCTTTCCAAAATAAATATCTGGCTGACTATTGTTTCGAAGGTCATGCCAGGCGATGTAGATGTGCCCTTGCTGATCCACTGCCAAACTCGGACTGAACTGATGAGTATCCGTTTCATCGTCACTGACCTTCAGATTCCGACTGAATGACTCACCGCCATCTGTGCTCCTTGCAAAAAAGATATCGGCATTGCCTTTCCGATGATCGTGCCAGGCCAGAGAGATCGTCCCATCCGGGCTCACTGCCATACTTGGATAGAGCTGCCCAGCGCTGCCAAATTCGTCAGTGACCTTTACGTTACGGTCAAATGTTCTGCCGCCATCCATACTTTTCGAAAAGTAGATGTCTGCCTGCGAACGGCGATAATCTTGCCATGCAACGTAGATTGCACCTTTGGGCCCTAACACAATCATGGGGTGTGTCTGAAACGCGGCCGGCTCAATATACTCGGGATCTCCAAATTCATCGACGGCGGGTTCGCGAGTTTCATCATCATTCACTTTGACGCTTGCACTGAAAGCGTCAGTGATGCCTTGAGAAACGCTCCGGGAAAAATAGATATCCTGATCTCCATCACGGTCATCCAGCCAGACCGCGTACAGATGTCCCTGCGCGTCAATCACCACAGTTGTTCCATACAGATGGGCCTTGTCTGGGATATCATTCACACGAACCGATGGACTAAACGTCGTTCCATTATCCAGGCTTTGGGTGGCGAAGATATTCGACCGCCCTGCTCGCTCATCCGACCACACCGCCACAACAAGGTGCTCGCCAGAATCAAGCTTTTGAGCGGCCAGACCACGTTGGCCGGCAGACAATGTCATCGCGGTAACCTCCCCGATCGGGTAATCAGAGATACGAATATTTTGCTGTCCTGTCGATTGCCCCATGCGGCAACTCCCAGCCAACACGGCGACGAACACAATAGCAGCAAGAAGGGAAACACCTTGCCTCAATGTCTGGTTACTTTAGGCTTTCGAGATATGTCGTAATCGCAGTAATGGACTCCTCATTGAGGTTGAAGTTCGGCATAAAGGTACCCTCAACAATCTCATCCGGGTTTCTCAACCAGATATGTTCCCACTCGCGATAAATCTTACTCCCGACATGGGTCAAATTGGGATACATCGCCCGGCCCTCGCCATACTCGCCACCCTCACCAATGGAATGACAGGCCCGGCAATCATAGGCTTTGACCAACTCAGCACCCGCTGAGATATTGGCACCCCCGTGCTTTTTGATAATCGCCGCGGTATCGGGTGGCGTTGCGGTAGACATAAGAAATGCGGCAATGTCAGCGGCCTCTTGCGGATTTTTCCATGGAAATTGAGGCATCGGCGTCTCCGGATAAATTGATCGAGGTTCGAAGACAAATTCCGACAGGAGCTCTTCCGATCTGCGCAGCCCAATTTCGGTCAAAACCGGACCAACTCTGCCGCCCGCCAATTGTTTGGAACCGTCTCGCTGTTCCTCATACAAGGACTCGTGATCGATGATATGACAGTTCACGCAGAGGCTTTTCTTATACAGCGCCGCACCCTTGACGGGATCACCAACCAGCGTTTGCTCCTCTGCAAATCCAATCGATCCCCCGAGGAATACGCCGCTCAACAGTACAGCGACTCCTACACACCATATCTGTTTCCAACGCATGGAATTGCGTCTTCGTTGCTTCATTGCCACCCTCCTCTACCAACAA
>DTRN01000175.1 GCA_012965905.1 Nitrospirales bacterium
AGGCGGAAAAACTCACTATCGCGAATCCCAGAACAATCGTTCAAGTCGATCCCCAAACAGGACGTCAGACAATCATCTCGAATCGACAAGCCGGCATGGGGCTACCATTTCTATCACTCACAGATATCGTTTCGCTACCGAACGGATCTCGTATCGTCACAGACCGGCTGTTGCGCGAGGTGCTTGGTGTGGACCCGGAAACCGGCAGGCGAAGAGTGCTGTCACGATGACCAAATATTGACGGTATTACCGATGGTGGCGTCCTTGAGCCTATTCGAACTACCGGGACATCTGACCACAGCCGGTCCGGTTGCGATCCGCTGTTGAGAGAGAAATGTGCCATGTGATAGGGTGGCATCGTATAAACTCACGTGGCGAGAGCGGGCCGTTCTCAGACGCCGCCGGTCAGGGGTTCAACTCCGTCCACCGCCACGGAATAGAATTGATATATCGACGCTATTCCATGAGGTATGGTGATGCAGACGATGCTTAGCTTCTGCCAGGAATTCCCGGAAAAGACTATTGACCCTGGCGATGTGCTCATCGCCGAAGGGGAGACGAACAGAATCCTTTACATTCTGATCGAGGGGGAAGTTGAGGTGCTGAGGGGTGACTTCAGAGTCACGACGGTATCCCAGCCTGGCGCGACCTTGGGCGAAACATCAGTGTTACTCGATATCCCTGCGACGGCGACGGTCAAGGCGCTCATTCGAACGCGGGTCCACGTGATCGAGCATGCCAACGAGTTCCTCCAGTCACAAACGGACATCGCCTACCAACTTGCGCGACTCCTTGCCAAACGGTTGTCAGGCGTCACAACCTACGTCGTCGACCTATGCCAAGTTGGGTTCCGGGATTGAAGACCTAAATTGAAATCATTGATCGCTTATGCAATAGCAGTCTGGACAGGGACTGCTTCAACCATATGCCATACCCATGGGTATCATTGGCTTGGTGGCATTTTGGTTGCTCGCGCGAAAGAAACCCGAGCGACCGTATTACTTAAACGACTTTCATGGGGACCCGGGCTGGCAGCAGCAGCGCGGTGCAAAATCGACACGCCGGTCTCGATGACATGGGTTTGGTCCGTGGAATAATCTTGACCAAAGACAGCCCTCTAGCGAGGGACTATTTCCTCGGTTTCCCTGACGCTTCGCAATAAATTCTCATGCCACGTGCGGCCGAACTTCTTTCTTTAACCGCGTGGCTAATGTACCCTCGGCTTTCAGAAGATCATAACGCGCTTGCAAATTTATCCAGAACTGGGCCTTCATGCCAAAAAACCTACCCAAACGCAACGCGGTGTCCGCTGTAATTGCGCGCCTTCCGTGCACGATTTCGCTAATACGGCGCTGGGGAACACTGATGTCCTTGGCCAAGCGATATTGCGTAATACCCTTAGGAGTAAGAAACTCATCCAGTAGAATCTCTCCAGGGTGAATGGGGCTGAAGTCTCGCTTACTCATACCTTTCTCCTACGCATGATAATCGACGATTGCCACATCAACGGCATTGCTATTTCGCCACATCAAGCGTGGTCGAGGCCTGAGTGTATCGGCCAACAGATTGAAGCGACTACGCCATAGCGCCCCAAATTGTATAGGGCGCTGAATCACACGCAAACGAATGAGTTGCCTTCAAATTGCACAATATGCTAGATAGGAAAGTATCCTAAATCTGAGCAATCAATCTAGTGACCACAGACGACATTCAAGAACTCTTTCGCGAAAAGCACCTCAAGGTGACACCACAACGTTGTGCCATTTATGACGTGCTGGAACATACGACGTCGCATCCGACAGCTGACGAAATCCTCGCGAAGGTGAAGCACGCCTTTCCGATGATCTCGCCGAACACCGTCTACTACACGCTCAACGCCTTTGAGGCTGTTGGCCTCGTCATGCCCATCAACGACGCACATACCCGCTATGACGCTAATCTTAAACCCACCACCATTTGATTTGGTGTCCTGTCGG
>DTRN01000176.1 GCA_012965905.1 Nitrospirales bacterium
ATTGCTGAGACCAAGAGAACTGCTAGCATCAATGGCTTTGCGTTGTATCGTCGATTGGTTGCGTCTATGGCATGTGACGTTCTCATGCTGCCCTCCTTCGTGTGTGGCGCTGCAGGTATGTGTTAGATAAGACGTCGGATTCACAAAAAGGATTCAAATAGTTTACGTATACCGAGGAACGTCCGTGTCTATCTGAACTGACCATGCATCAATCCCACCCTCCATCGATTTCGCTATTGGAAAGCCGTTTTGTTGAAGAAATTCCGCTACCGCGGCACTCCGCACTCCGTGATGACACACACAGATGATTTCTGCGGTTTTGGCCAACTCATCGAGCCTGTCTTTCAATTCATTGAGTGGAATACATACCGCTCCATCAATCTTCGCGATGGCACATTCATCAGGGTCACGGATATCAAGAAGTACCGTCGCATCGTGTTGTTGAACCACCCGCTTGTATGCCTCACTTGGCGTCATAGTCATGCTCATGGTCACCCTCCCGAGTTTAAACCGTGTTTCGCCCTTCTGCTCCTATGACGCGTGCGTGACGAAAAGAATTCACTGAATCTTTTTTCCGAAACGCACGTCTCACTGTGTAAGGCCGTCTAACAAGGAGAAGGGAGGGAATCAATGGCAATCCTTGGATATGCGTCGTTCTCTGATCCGATCGGAGCACCCACATCACATGCAAAGAGGAGCTATTCTATGGATATCCGTGATCTGCGAAATGCACCTCCCAGAAGTCCGAATGATCTCTTGGGGGGATATGTCATCTTGGCAAGGACGATTGACAAGTGTCGAGCCGATCTCGTAGGAATGGCAGGGGACTATCACTGGAACTGCCGGCTCGCCACGATGTTCTTTGATTTTAAGGGGATTGCCCCCGACATGTTTCGGGCGCGAATTGCAGAGGGCCTCACGGACGACGAGATTCAGGCTTGGACCAATACCACCGGAACTCTCAGAACAGAAGATGAAATCCTCGCGTGGTCCTATGACTGTCGGTGGAATACCCCAGCGACCACTGAACTGAAAGCCTTCATTGAAAGAAATGCGCGGGAGATCTCACCGAACTATCTCTATATCCGGTCGTTGTTTGAATTGATTGATATTGAGGAAGGGCAGTTCACGCTGACCGCTCGTTGAGACGTCAGGTTACGTACGAGACTGCACCATTGGCGATCTACATAGTCCACCTGCGGGCTTATGAGCGATACTGTCATCATTGACGACGGACCAACTCGTTCTGATCGGTGTGGTCAAACCTGGTTCCGTAAATCTCTAGGACAGTGGTCTCGTGATAGGACAGCGTGTCGCCGCCAATCGTCAGCGTATGGCGAAATTCCAGCGTTCGGGCATTATCACGCATAAAGGGAGATTGGATTACACCCCAATCGGGATCTCCCAGCTTTGCAGCGACCTCCAACGTAATTGCGCCGGATGGATCGCCTGCCCCATGGAAACGCCTCCTGCAAGCACGCATACGGCACGTGGGATGGTGAGCGATTGCATGACCGCTCCAGCATCCGCATCCCACATCCAATAGCCCGTTTGGTCGTGAAAGACTTTATCAGTTGATTTGCGACGCACAATTTGCTGGTAGCGAGCCACCACAAGTCGTTGGGATTCGGCATTGGTCACATCACCTACGGTTTCAAAAGCAATTGTCTCGTAGTACGGGCTCTCCTCCCGGCCATCTGGTTCGGGCGAAACATCAAGCCCCTTATTGCCTTCCCACGTCCCAATCAAACCTGCTAATGGGCCATAATCAATCTCTGCTGACGCGTCGCATTCACTCATCTGTCCCTCCAATTCTTTGCGTGTGTGAAGCTAAATAGACTATCATGCCTGCTCGCATCCCCGGTTATTACGGACCGTAGTCTGATTAACCAAGTGAAGAAACATTATGTATGCTTGAACCGGTTTCCCCAGATATGCGTCTTACCCAACAAGAAGCCGGCATATGACACCCCAATACCTAAAGAAGGAGAGAACGATGAGAGATTCACGGTGGTTTACAAAAGCTTTCGGCACGATGCTGCTATTCGGATTTGCGACGATCATACTCGGAGGGCCAAGCCTGGCTCAGGCCCAGCAATTTTTCACTGCGACGGCGACCGGTGGGCAGGAAATCACCTTCACTGAAGAGGGCTTGGATGTACCCTCAAGCTGTGTCGCCACGTTTCGCGTGGCTAATGACGATAGCGAGATCGGCTACAAACTGCAGTGTTACAACATTAATGGGTTGACGCAGGCGCATATTCATTCGGGACAGTTCCGAGACAGTGGTCCAGCGTTCGCCTTCTTGTTTGGCGATCCTGACCAACAGGCGATTTTCGGGGAACAAGACGTGCTGGGATTTGCGCAGGTCTTTTCTATCGAAGGGACGATTGGGCAGGATGACCCCAAGCTCATCAACGTTGACCTGGACTTTTTGCTGGCGGATATGCGCGCCGGGATAACCTACGTCAACGTCCATACGGATGCGAATGTGCTTGGCGAGGTACGTGGGCAGCTCGTCGCCACACCAGAAGGTAAAATCACCGATGAGTTCTTTGCTGCCTCAGGAAGCGGAGACCAGGAAATCGTGGGAGTTGTCGGGGGCGTCGAGACAGACGCAGCGTGCGGCGCCAACTTCGGCAGGGTGGACGCCGGGCTCAAGTTCAAGTTGCGCTGCTTTAATATCGAAGGAGTCACCCAAGCGCACATCCATGTTGGAGGGCCGCTCGAAAATGGCCCTGCCGTTGCGGTCTTATTTCCGGCAGGTGACGCGACCGGAATGATTAACGGTCTACTCAAGAGGGGAAGCGATAAGAGTAAAGGCACCCTGACTAATATGAATCTTAAGGAAGGGTTTACTCTCGACACGTTAATCGACGCCATGACCACTGACAACGCATACATCAACATCCACACCGAAGCCAATCCTGCTGGAGAAGTCAGAGGGTCGATCGCCCTGGTTGATACCTTCGCACTGTTTTAAGTCCTGAAGGATGCTCACGCTCCATAAGATTATGTGGTGTGAGCATCTACATCCCGTCTCTCGATCGTTTCTGAGTCCCTCGCTTGAATCGTTTCTAACTTTCATGCGTCTATAGTGTTAGAAGCTACTTAACTATCGACTGTATTCGAAGAATCTATCGAAGAGGAGGAAAACCAGTGAACACCAAGAAACAGACACAGAGTTGTCGTACGAGCGCCATCATCGGCATTGCTGTCGTCACCATTTTTGCATACGGGAGCTTGAATGACACGGCTACGGGAGGCGAGCCTCAGGGCACGCCCTATGTGCTTGATCCACCACTTGCTCTTCAGGATCCAGCCCGATACATCCCGGAGGATAATCCCCTCACGAAAGAGAAGGTGGAGCTTGGAAAGCTGCTCTTTTTTGATAAACGGTTGTCGGTCAACAATACGGTATCCTGTGCGACTTGCCACATGGCAGAACTGGCATATACCGATGGCCAACCGGTTTCCACCGGAGTTTTTCGCAGGCAAGGCGGCCGCAGCGCGCCCACCGCGATCAATCGGCTCTACAGCACCAAGCAGTTTTGGGATGGACGGAAGGAGTCGCTCGAAGCGCAGTCCGTCATGCCGATCATCGATCATGTTGAGATGGGCATGCCCTCACATGACGCAGTGGCTGAGAAAGTGAATGGGATCAACGGATATCATGCCTTGTTCAAGAATGTCTTTGGGACGGACGTGACCATTGATGGCATCGGAAAAGCACTGGCCTCGTTTCAACGCACGCTCCTCTCCGGCAATAGCGCGGTTGACCAGTTTGACCGTGGCGTCAGCGACGACACGCTGTCGCTGTCAGGCCAACGGGGCATGGAAATCTTTCGCAACAAGGGCCGATGCACCAGTTGCCACTCAGGGTTTAACTTCACCGATGAGCAATTTCATAACCTCGGCATCGGATGGGATACCGGAACCGTGGATCTGGGCCGATATCGGGTGACCCAGGACAAGAAAGACATTGCGGCCTTCAAGACCCCGACGTTGCGCGAAGTCTCCAATACCGCCCCCTATATGCACGATGGGCGCTTTGGCACACTGCGAGAAGTGGTGAACTTTTACAGTGATGGCGGGATCAAGAACCCCTTCCAAGACTCGGATATCCGGGTGCTTAACCTCACCGACCAAGAGAAAGAAGACATGGTGGCCTTTCTCCGCGGACTAAGTGGCGAAGGCTGGCAACACGTGACGGCACCGACAGAATTTCCTCAGTAGAACAACCCGCGTGAGATCATGGTGATTCTGCCACCTGCCATGATCTATTCCTCTCCCTTGCTAAGTACCCTGTCGTGTCTGACACGGCACACCCCTTGCCACACACATTTTCCTGAATCCTTTTTGGTCCTCTGCACGTCCTACTAAGCAGTGAGACCAATTATCTTGAAAGGAATAAACGCTGGGTTGTCATATTCACACCACATCATTCAGAGGAGGGTTTCCATGTCCACACACAAGATAATCATGATTGCCATCATCGCCATCTCTTTAGCGGCTATTACCACTGTCGCCAGCGCGTCAAGCAAGAATGCTTCGCCGGCAGACGGTTTCGATATCCACATCATGGCACCACATGCCATGCCTGATGGGTCGGTCGCCGGACCATTTCATCACTATTGCAAAGGAATTGAGGGCGGCAAGATTCTGCAGTGTTTGTTGTTCAAGTCAACCGACCCCGAAGCCCGTCTCGTCGAAATCGAATACTTCATCGCCAAAGATATAGTTCGGGAGAACGTCTCACTCTATACCTGGAACCGCCACTATCATGACCATGCAGAAGAA
This sequence comes from Nitrospirales bacterium, assembly GCA_012965905.1. Taxonomy (GTDB): domain Bacteria; phylum Nitrospirota; class Nitrospiria; order Nitrospirales; family UBA2166; genus UBA2166. The sequence goes on from DTRN01000176.1 coordinate 4,801, forward strand.
GTCGCGACCGGACGAGTACAAATCCTAGATCTGCCAGAGGCAGAAGCGAAAGCGTTGGCCGAAGCGGCCGGAAAGACGGATGGTATTCTCTTCCACCTCTGGCAAGATGGAGATGTTGTGCCAACCGGCGAAGTAACCTATCCGACCGCGATTAGCCATAAATTCCGCGAGAAATAAGCATCGGCGAGATGGCGATGGCCGTGACCTCTATGGGATTGATCATTGCTTGTCTCACCTTCGCAGGGTTGCCTGTGCATGCCGCCAATCCTGACGTGTGGGATTCACTGGTGCCAGAGCATGCTCTGGCACCAGCCCGTGCGGAAAAGAATCCGCTTTCATCAACACCTGAAACAATCGAACGAGGCAAGGCAATCTTTCTTGGGAAAGGGTTCTGCGCCGCTTGTCATGGACGTGACGGGAAAGGCTTGACCGGAATCCCACCAGGTCGGTTTGAGAATGAACCCAGGATTTTCACCAACCCAACATGGCAGCAATCTCGAACCGATGGGGAACTCATGTGGGTCCTTCGGAATGGGAGTGCCGGCACCGCCATGGCCCCATTCATTCCGCTGGTGTTGACTGAGGACGAAGCCTGGCAGGTCATTGCCTACATTCGCCAATTCGCAATACCTTAAGGGTTCGCGGAGCGCCTCCAGACACCACTCATTGGAATCCCGCTCCACGCTTCACACATCGTAGACAGCATATTCAGTCTTTGGTAGCATTTTCGAATGCCTGTTCTACTCACCATTCAAGCGTGGCGGCGCGAACGACGACAATCTTTGACCGCCCTTGCAACCAAAGCCGGGATCACATCAGAACTGCTCGAGTCGATCGAGTCGGGGGATATGGATCCTCCCGCGTCCACGATTGCTACATTGGCTGGTGCAATTGGAGTGCCTGTGTCCTGGCTGTTTCACCACCCGCATTCGGTCAAGCTCCTGCTCACTGATTCAGACAACGAGACCTTAGATGGGCATGACTCACCAGATCCAATTACCGAACGCATGTTATGCGGCGCACAACAAGATCGGGAACTGTACCTTTTGCTCACGACCCTGCTGCAGGAAGGCGATCCAAAGCTTCTTCGCGCTGCCGAAGCCAATCTTCGCAGCCTCGTCAAGCAGGCACGGCGATCGACAATTCCCTGGGAGTCGCGACCGTCAGGCCACTTTGAGCCTCCCAGCGACTAACAGGATAAGGAGATAGCGACATGCCATTTCGTCATCTGTTTGTTGGATTCGGGATTCTGGCCGTGATTGTGTTTGGAATCGTTGTGAGCAGCGTCGGTGAGACGACTGACGCACCCTACGCGAGGGCGACGTTTGCTGGGGGCTGTTTTTGGTGCATGCAGCCGCCGTTTGAGGGACTTGATGGCGTCATCGCGACGGCGGCCGGCTATACTGGGGGACATACGGCCAATCCCACCTATGAAAATGTCTCCCATGGAAACACCGGCCATGCCGAGTCGGTTCAAATCGTATATGACCCACGTAAAATTAGTTACGAGAAACTCTTAGACATCTTCTGGCACAATATCGACCCTACTACGATTGACCGACAATTCTGTGATGTTGGAGCGGAATACCGCACTGCTATTTTCTTCCACGATGCTGAACAGGATCGTTTGGCGAAAGCATCCAAGCGGGCCATTGCAGCAACGAAAGCATTTCCGGAACCGATTGTGACGGAAATAGTGTCGGCAAGTACCTTCTACCCCGCGGAGGAATATCATCAGGATTATTCCGACAAGAATCCCGTCCGCTACCAGGTCTACCGCTATATGTGTAAACGTGATCCTCGTCTGGCGGAGCTTTGGGGCAGCGATGCCCCCGCACATTGAACACCTGACTTTCTAATCAGGGTCACTTCATGTGGCATTCTAATCCGCCAACACGCTGGAACATACTCCTTCCTCTCCTCACGCTTACTGCCACGGCATTGCTCATCGCGCTGACAGAATGCAGTGCAATTCGAGGCGAGCAGGTTACCACCGGAGAGCCTCTTGTTATATCGTCCGCCCCTTCCAGAACCGTGGCCCAATCAGACGACTCCAGACACAAGTCAAAGTCGCAATCGACCAACACCTCTCCAACGAACATGTCGCGACAATGAACGCGTTGGCCAACGCGACAACCCACGCCGCGGCATTCAAGCACCAGCTCACACTAAACGCACTGACCTCTCCATGGAAAGGAACGCTCGCCCTTGAGCAGCAGGCATTCGCAATGACCCCGCTTGCAAGTAACGGGGTTGCAGATCTCTCGATGGTGCTCGACATCATCGACAAACAGCAGGGTTCGTTGTTGGAAATCGAGGTCCCTATGATGCAGCCCATGAGCGCTGATCCTGAAGCGCATATCACGTACATCATCTCGATATTGGACCGTGCGTCTCAGTGACGCGAACAAACACTTGCCAATCTGACGGATGACGATCGTGCCTTTCTGTTTACGCATGCAAGATATCTCACGGAC
>DTRN01000177.1 GCA_012965905.1 Nitrospirales bacterium
CTATTTTGGCGAGATGGTCAACGATGGCAGATTTACTCATGGGTTTTGCCATTATGGATTCCTCCTGTAAATGAGTGAAATGAGATTGCGCAATCAGACGCCGCAATAATGGTAGGTTTAGAGGGGCGTGTCAAGATAGAAAATACGAAGAATTCGCACCTCGCTTTTTTCACTTGACGATTTCATTTCTTCGTGATTCGATCAACGAGTCAATGGAATGACGATTCATTCCATTCTTGATTTCTTCGTGTATATCTGCGTCGAGCGTTCGAGACCGTGACAGCAGCCATCAATAATGTTGTTATGATTGCGTGAAACCGCGACAGTAAGGAGCCCTGCTGTGATCAGACCCTGGGACGGACATTCGAGAATCATGCGTCGGTGTGTTGCGGTCTGTGTGTGTGTTGTCCTGGCTCTCCCGACGACATTGCATGCGCGGCATCTCAAAGTGTACTCGCCATTTGGGCCGGAGCTGGGTGAGCTTGAGGTCAGCTACTGGACGGATACGTTTGCAGAAACTGACCGAGATCTCTCGGGGAATCTGGATCGAGACGGGCTTCTGAGGCACTCGGTTGAGCTTGAGTATGGCCTCACTGACAAGTGGAAGATTGCGTATTACGCCGACTTTGAGCATCAAACACAAGGGGATGACCGCTTTCGGTATGTCCAGTCGCGGTTTGAGTCCATCTACCGACTCTGGGATCACGATGAACAGCTTTTCGATGCAGGGCTGTACGTAGAATTTGTGGCTCCGCGCAATAGTTACGATAAGCACAACGAAATTGAGGTGAAGGCCTTGTTGGAAAAATTGGTGCAGGACATTTTAGTCCGCTTCAACCCGGTGTTCGGGCGGGAGATTAGCTCTGGTGACGGGTTTGAGCTTGGCTATGAAACCGGTTGGTACTATGGAGGGGTATTTGATGCGGCGTGGGTGGGACTTGAAGCGTTTGGCAGCTTTGGGCTTATTCGCAGTTTCGAGCGTTTACGTAATCAATCCCATTCCATTGGACCCGCCGCTCTGTTCAATATTGGACCGTTGGAATTTGATACGGGATTCCAGTTTGGATTGACCAATAATAGCGATGATGTGGTCTTCAAAAGCGTGATCGCTTTCGAGTTCTAGCAGGATGTTGAAAACGTTCGCTTAGAAACCGCCAGCGAGTGTTTTGATTAGGGTAACCTGTCCACGAACATCGCCTGGTTGGTTGGTTTCGGTGTGGACGTTCAGGTATGTATCATCGGCATTCATGAGCGTGATGAGGCCCGTGACCGTCATCCCTATGACATCGTCATCAGAGAGGACTCCGTTGCTTTTCTCCCCATTCTCGCGTTGGATGACACCGTTGACGGGGCCGGTAGCCTCTCCAAGTGGAAACAGAAACGCGAGGACATCCCCGGTCTCCTTCGCACTTCCCTGGTGAATGTGCGCTTGGGTCACGCCCTCAAGGCCCCAACACTTGAGCTTATACTTCAGCTTCTCGCTCCCCTTCGCTCGGAAGGTGGCGAGACACCGTCCGTCCGTCTCGATGGATTCCGGCCGCTGTTGCCCCCCTGATCCTGTTGCCAGGAAAAATTCTTCCACAATGTTGGTGTCATCGACTGGCACTGCCTGGCCGCGCACATGACCCGATGGATGACGTTCGCTTATGACCTCGAAGTACACGCGATCTTGTGTCATGAGATCGAGCAAGGTGTCACCCGGCTCTCCGGTCACGTCGCTAATATCGTTCGGCACGGTGCCTGTGCTCACGTCTCCGTCGCGCTGTATGAGCCCGTTGATTGGGCCAGTTGGGGTGCCGACTGGAAACAGCATGGCAGCGATCGGCCCATTTTCCAAGGTGCTTCCGAGACGGAGCTGCGCACTGAACACGCCGCTGATTCCAAAACATTGCACCCTGTACGACACCTCGTTTCCACCCTCGCCGGCATCGATGGGGCGAAATGTGGCAACACAGGTTCCGTTGTTTGGGATTCCACCGGCAGGACTAGTGAGCACTTGGCTTCCCGTTGCGGTTGCCATAAAAATTGGCCTGGCTGTTGGTGGTGCAGGTTCCGGCACAGGTTCGGGTTCCGGATCGGGCTCAGGTTCAGGCGGAGGCAACGCAGCTTGAGGCGTGACCGTGACCGACCAGTTATCGACCCCCCCAGAAAACTCGACATTCGCCAGATCAGCGAATCCGCTACTGCTGACAACAAAACCAAAGGCAATGGCATTCCCAGTCTTCGAAAAATTTGGCGGAAAAAAATCCAGATTAAAAAATGATTCCACGGTAAGACCGGTGAGCGACGCAGTGCTCCACGTCCGATCTGTGTTGGTCGCCGCCGAAAAGTAGATTCCGCCGTTCTGTAGGAGCGCAGGACCGACGGCAAGGGGGGAACCATCGGAGAATGTAATGGCGTCGATAGAGAAATCGATCGTGCCAATTGCTCCTTGCGCTGACGGGGAATAGACTGCGTTGACATTGCGGTGGAACGCCAAGATCGTCGCCGAGTCATCCGCAGAGGTCAGCGCTTGCTGGACTTGGCGGAATGCTCCAGGGTTTCCCCCCTCTCCGACCTGCGACGCTCCCACATCACCACCGCCGCGCGCATCGTTGTCGATGAAGATTTCCGCTAAAATGTCCCAGTCCGCGTCGTTGAAGGTGTCGTCCGAGAACGTTTGAGCTCCGGCTGAAGAGAGGATAGCCGTTGGGCCTCCGACGATGAATGCAGCGACCAGCGCGATCGCGCACAGTACGCCGAACATCCGCGAGGATTGCCACACTCCAGCGTGCCGTGTCTGTTCTGGTGGATTCTTCACTTTCTGACGTTGTCTGATATGCCACTGAGGCTCAATTTGGGGCATAATAGCACATCTCTGTTGCCGTTCAGTCAACAGCGATGTTATGTATGTCGTTCCCGAAAACGAAAGGACACGTCTACGAATCTCAGAGCATGATTACTGAATTCGTCATCACAGCAGGGGAGACGCCCAAGCGTCTCGATAGGTTTCTGGTCTTCCGGGAGCCCGATATGTCTCGGTCGGCGCTGAAGCGATTGATTGAACATGGGCGTATACGGGTTAATGCGCAGGTGGTGAAGCCAAGCCAGAAAATTCAGCCCGGTGACCATATCACCATGGATGTGCCTCCAGCCTCACCGCTTGTGTTGAACGGAGAGGAAATTCGGCTTGATATTCTCGATGAGGATGACGTCGTGCTGGTACTAAATAAACCTGCGGGGATTGTGGTGCATCCAGGATCGGGACATTGGTCGGACACATTGGTGAACGCCCTGCTCGCGCATTTTCAGCGTTCTGGAAGAGAATCTCTCAGCGATAGAGCACGTGCTCAGTATGGGATTGTCCATCGGCTGGACAAAGAGACGTCGGGAGTGATGGTGGTTGCTAAGACCAAGCCGTCCCATCGTGCGCTTGTATCTCAGTTTGAGCAGCACAACATCACGCGGACGTACGAGGCATTGGTATGGGGAGTGCCGGACAAAGAGTACGGCGTGGTTGCGTTGGCGATCGGTAGAGATGACAGTGATTTGAAGATCCGGTCTTCTAGAGCGACGGCACCAAAAGAGGCTGTCACTGAATATCGTGTCACGCAGCGGTTTGGGTCAAAGGCGTCCCATGTACTGTTGCATCCGCAGACGGGAAGAACGCATCAACTCCGGATACACTTGGCCTCCCTGGGGTGTCCAATTTTAGGTGACCCAGTCTATGGTGACCCCACGGCGTGTCGTGCGGACGAAATTCAAATTCCGCGAACCATGTTGCATGCGCGAACATTACGATTCAAACATCCTACTTTGGGCACGGTTCAGGAATACGCAGCGCCTGTCCCGCGTGATATGCAGGCAGTGTATCGGAACTTGGTCGATACCACCCACGCGTCGACGAGTGTCGCACTGAGGGATCCTTCGGCCCGTGACAAAAACGTGATGATTTTGTAATGGGTCTGTGACTCTGGGCTGGTATACTTGTAGCCAGGTGCATATGTTGGATGCACAATTCTCAATTGCGCGTGAAGCGCGCATTGATACCGCGATCGCCGGCCAATTCGGCTGTGGGAAGAATGTCGTGTTGGTTGTCCAATGATGTGACGCTTGAGGAGGTGTTTCGTGAATATCTATTGGAGCATATATCGGACTCTATATGGATTAACATGTGTTGGCCTCGTGCTGGTGTTTTCCGGATGTAGCAGTACCACCCCTGCCGTGCATCCCGCGGCGACGTCCCAGGTTTCCGAACACGCCGTGACCGCTTCTCCAGCGTCCGCTGCAGAGATGGCCCTCAGGACGGACGTGCCCATGGCGTTAATTCCGGCAGGGGAGTTTCCGATGGGGAGTGTGAAGGGTAGTACGCACGCGAAAATGTCGGAAGGGCCTCAACGGATGGTCTTTCTTGATGCGTACTATGTGGATGTCTATGAAGTGACTACGAAGGATTATGCCAAGTTTCTCCTGGCCACGCAGCCGCAGGCTCCGAAGGCTTGGAATCAAGTTGATTTCGCCAAACATGGAGATCGACCGGTCGTCGGTGTGACGTGGGATGACGCTGTGGCGTATTGCACGTGGGTGGGCAAGCGGTTACCAACTGAAGCCGAATGGGAGAAAGCCGCACGGGGGACCGATGGACGGCAGTACCCGTGGGGGAATGAGGCGCCAACGTCCGATCGGGCGACGCTGACCAAGAAATGGGACGGCTACGATACGCCCACGCCAGTTGGAAGCCTCGAAGCGGGAAAGAGTCCCTATGGGATATACGATATGGCCGGCAACGCGATGGAGTGGGTTTCGGATTGGTACGATCAAAACTACTATGATACTGCCCCATCAAAGAACCCCACGGGACCAGAAACGGGAAAGGCCGGAGTGGTGCGGGGTGGCGGATGGGGTTTTTTACCGAAGGATGTGCGTGCGGCCAATCGGATTAACCCGCCCCACGAGACTCGCTGTACGAACATCGGGTTTCGCTGTGCCAAGCATGCGCCCGACCCAGCGTCCGAATAAGCAACCGGGTGCTGAAACGCCTTTGCCTTTTTCATCCCCTCTTGAGCAGTCTCGCGGGAGTGCATAGCAGGTGCTGAGGCGGACGTTCTCTCGTGAACGCGTCGTCGCAGGGGTTTTGTTGCTGTGGCTGTGTGTTGGTGTGGGAGGTGCGAACACATCTGCCGGTCAAACCGTGCAGGAGTTGATTGAGCAGGCAGAGCAGGTGCTCCGGGCCCACTCGTCCTACCCCGATGCACTTGCACAGGTTATTCCGTTATATCGTGCGGCGATAGAACGGAATTCCGAAAAGGCATTGCTGCACCGACGCCTCGCCTGGGCCTGTCTGGAATTCGGAGGATTGGTAGAAGTGGGCCACACCGAATGGTATCGGTGTGGCCAACAAGCGGCGGAGCGGGCCTTGGAACTTGATGAAACCAATGCCGAAGCGCATTTTTTGTATGCGGCCACGACAGGACTCCTGAGCGAGCAACTTCCCTTTTGGAGAATTTCACCAAAAACACCATTCGAGCTTGAGCAACATCTCTCGCGAGCATTAGCCTTGGATCCCAAACACGCTCGCGCACTCAATATGATGGGCATGTTATTGAATGAGGTTCCTGGTCCGCTTCGTCTTTTCTTGCACGGGGAAAAAGAACAGGCTGAGGGCTATCTCACACAAGCTGTCGACGTTGATCCCACATCCACACGTCTGCGTCTCCTTTTAGCCGAGTATTATCACGAAGCAGGGAAGCCTCGCTTGGCAGCAGAACAGGCAAAAATGATTCTCGGAATGACTGCCCCCAAGGAACCGTGGCTCTGGCACAACAAGCACAAGCTAGACGCACAGGCCCTGCTGCGCAATTTTGAAACTGAATGAGCAAAGATGCCGTGCGGGGGTGCCTCCGACAGGAATCGAATCTGCGACACGCGGTTTAGGAAACCTACCTTCTCTCGATACACCAGATAACGTGATGCCACTGTATCCCACAGAAACCCAATGCTACCAAGGTGTTTCGTCGTTTCCTGTTGCACAGTGTGACAAGGCGTCGTTTCCTCTAACCGTGACCAAAACCGGTATTTCTGGAGTCCAACCGTGACTCAACCGTGACGTGATTTAGCTCGCTCTCCCACCTCGGCTCAGTCGCTTTCAAACTCCTCCGCATCCCCAAGTGACCCCGACTCCACAAATTCACCTTAATGGGGTTATGGCCAGATTGCTCTCGCGACGCGTGAATTTTAGTGTCTGAGCCATAATAGCCCTCCTTTCATTGTCTAGGCTGTCTACTAAAATGCTATACCTCTCGCCTGCAACTTTCAACGTCTCCACGGCCATTGAAGCACCCTCATAACTGTAGTACGCTTCTCGTATCCGCTTTCCATGGAGGATTTGGTGGTTGTTGAGATTGCACTAGGCATCATGCTGGCAGTAATTCTACTTGCATGCTTACCGCTTCTTTTTGGTCTTCTTGCAGTGGGAATTGTAGTGGGAATTTACCTGCTAGTCGGCGCCATCGGGTTCGCCATCATCTTTGGACTAGTTTTATTGATAGATGGGTCCATACAGGAGGCTGCTTTGGGCGGATTAGCGGGGGCTGCGGCGGCGATTGTGCTCTATAAAGTTACTCGTTAGCTTACGATTAAAATGAGATGTTACTTGTAACCCGTGGAGGCTCCTGACGATGTGGGAAGGTTTTATACGAGGTTTTTGTAAAGTCGAATTTCTCTGTTATGCGGGTGACCCTAACTGGTTGGGCTGGGTCGTCCTGGGTATTCCAGCGCTAATTCTAGCGTTAATAGTCTTAGTCAGTTTCCTCTCTTTCATTGGTGTTTTATTTTCTCCATTCTTCAATTGGCTTTCTAAAGAGTAAATTATCACCTCTCCCCCTTAAGGAGGCTCTATGAAACGCGGGATATTTTTGGCTGCTATCACCATGTATAAAGCCTTCCCACATTTAATTATGTCGTTCCCTTTCCGCCGCTCACGGGTGAGCTACTAGAATAGCGTAGTCGCCAGATTTCCGATGGTTGCTCCTAATCCCAAAACGCAAATAGCTATTCCCAATACAAAAGCCGTGGGGAAGCAGCGGAACCACAACTCCGCTCGGATCATTTGCCTAGCTTTGTCCGTATCAAGGTGTGAAGCGGAGAGCTCGATACTGGAAGTATAGGGAGTCTGAAGGCCAAGTCGCTCCAACAACAATGTTATATCTTGATCTGTCTTTGTGAGACTCCCCACGCGCATCCATAGCCAACAGTCTTGGACAGCCTGTGCCCCCTGCCAGACCACTATTCCGCTCA
>DTRN01000178.1 GCA_012965905.1 Nitrospirales bacterium
ATGCCTGTGGCGGCAATAAGGATGGCGATTGCGAGGAGGTGGAGAATAGTTTTCTTGACAGAATCATCGACCGACGGACAGGGATTCCGATCGGCCTCTCTGTGCTCTACATTCTTATCGGGTCTCGAATAGGGCTTCCACTCCATGGCGTCGGGACACCAGGGCATTTTTTAGTGAAGTATGACGCGGAGAATTATAAAATATTTGTCGACTGTTTTAACAACGGAACGCTATTGACCGACAAGGATTGCGCACGGTTTTTGATCCGGAGCGGCCACGGATTCAAAGCAAGTTACCTGCACCGAAGCCCGGTGCGTTCCATCCTAACGCGAATGCTCCGGAACCTGATTCCCCTCTACGAGACCAAAGAGCAGCCAGCCAAGGCCGAAAAACTCAAACACTTTATCAAGCTGCTGCAACATCGCACGTCCCACAACTAGCAGAAGACCGACTTACTGATACCTCGGCACGCTGGGGTCTACCAACACCGACCACGCGTCAATTCCACCCTCAAGATTTTTCACATTGGAAAACCCCTGTTGAACCAGAAAGCCGGTCGCATCGGCACTACGCATCCCGTGGTGGCAATAACAAATAATTTCGGCCTCTTTATCCAATTGATCGAGAGATGTCGCAAGTTCCCCAAGCGAAATAAGAACCGATCCCTCAATCTTCGCCATCGAATACTCCCACGACTCCCGTACATCGAGGAGAAACAGCTCATCTCCGTTGTCCAACCGTTCTTTTAGCTTCTGAACGCTAATTGAGTAACTCATGGCAATGTCTCCTGTCACCCGAAAATCAATGTGAGTCAAAAAAGCCGTTGACGAATCTAATTTGTCTAGTATCCAATCATAAACTTTTCCTGCTAGCAGTAAATCCTCCCTGTGAGCACGACAACTTCTGCGCACGCCTTCTCGAGTTTTAGCGCCTAGAATATGCAGCGATGTTTTGTCGGCAGCTTAAATTTTTGATCGGATTATTTCTGATTGCTCTCTTCCCAGATTGCATAATTCTCATCTAAAATGGCAGGAGCGCCACATGTATCTGCTTCAGAGATATCAATTCTCTTAAAATCAAATACTCTAGCGTCGTCCTTAGCAATTATTCCTAGCTCTAGCCTACATAAATCATCAAATGATTCTGCTTATGACCCATAAAGTACTTATACCCAATTGCCTGCGATGGTTCTTTGTAACGTAGTCCTTGATACATCCAGTAATGCAAGCTCGTAAATTCTATAAATTCTCTCGAAAGTACGATAGCCCACTTATTACCTGCTCTAAGGAAGCCAGCCAATTTTTCATCGAATTCTTTCGCGTATTCTTCAAGAGGAATATCAAAGTGTTTCATTTCTCCTTGCGAGTAAACATGATGAATAGCGTCCATATTATCTCTAATTTCATTCAGAGCTTCATATCTTTTTTGAAGCAAAAACGATAACACCGCCTCCTCCAAGAGAAAGTAGAATGACAGCAAAAATTTCTAATAAATTATTCATGCAAAGGGTCTATAATTCTATAAAAGACTTTGTGATTTTCGTGGAAGTGTAGCTGAGCAAGCTGCCTTCTTTCCAATATTTCTCGTCCCCGTGTGGAAAGCCACGTATCCAACACGAATGATGATTCAATAAATCCCCCTCACCCACCAGTGGAGCGGAAACTACTTACAATTGCCACACAAGATACGTAATTGCAATCCCACCCATAAATAGTAACCCAGAATACGACAAGATCCGCATGGCGCGGCCAGGTTGGTGTTCGGGTAGGACATCATTTGAACACACTGCCCGCAGATTCAGATAGCCGAGAATCGGCGCGGTCAGGAACGACATGATGGTCGCAAAATCTATCATTGCGGTCATGTTGCCGATAAACAGCTCTAACACCAGCACAGTGACCATGGCAAGCACAACAAGGATGATCCAATATAGCGATCCAATCTGACCCTGTTGTTGATCTTGCCTGTCTGGGAATCGCAGGCTTCGGATGGCATGGTCGAGGGCTCGTGGAAAGCCGTCGATGACGGTGAGCGATGTGGAGAGCATGGTGGTGAGTACGGCGACGATCACAATCGGGCGAATCCATTCACCGAGCGCCACGCTATACAGCTCGATCAGTTGGGTTGAAAACACCGTCCCTTGTGCGCTAAAGGCCTCTCCCGTGCTGTGCATGACTCCCGCGCCGATGATGACGAACGCAAACGCGAGAATGCCGGTTCCGAAATAACCAATCTGAAAATCTAGGCGAGCCGTGGCTACGTCAGTCTTGACCCCTGAAGCTCTGTCCTTCGCCATAGTCCACAGGGAACTCCATACCGATAGATCAATGGGCGCTGGCATCCACCCGACCAGTGCGAGCAGAAACGCGAGCGGAACGATCAACTCGGCTCCATCAAAGATCCAGAGCCCAAATGTTGAGAAGTCGACTTGTGGGACAGTCGCCACGGCTGTGGCCAATGTGGAACAGGCAAGCAGAAACAAAATGACCTTGATGCTCTTGTCCAGAATCTGAAACCGCCCAATCCAGAGCAGCAGGCCACAGGCGGCACACAACAACCCTCCCATGATTGACAGGGACAGAGTCAATCCAAAGACGAACTGAATGAGATAACTGGTAAACAAGACCACCGCCGCTTGGACAATGACGGACGAAAAGGTGGTGAGTACAACATAGAGCCAGAGCGCCCAGCGTCCGATGCGTCGATAGCCTTCGATGAGACTGAGACCGGTGGCCGCGGTATAGCGAGGTGCAAAATCGAAGAAGGGGTACTTGAGGACGAGGGCAAGCACGATGACCCCGGAGAGGGCCAATCCGGCCATTGCTCCAGCTCGCGTTGATTGAACTAAATGCGAGACCCCAATCGCGGCTCCCGCAAACAGTAATCCAGGCCCGAAGTATTTCCAAAAGTGGGAAGAGTTCATGGGAAACATCCTGCTCTAGTTCTGCATTTTCGTTGTGGTTTGTGTTATACCTGAAGAAGTCTCATCTGCTTACTCGGCACACAACCGAACTCGTAGCGGGGAGAATATATATAAAGTTATTGTTTATTTGCTACTTATAACTTGTTATGAAACAAGGAATTTTTCTATTATCAATAATCGCTCTCGTATCCATCGCACCGCACACGAGTGTTGCAGAGAGTAATAGAACTAGCCCAAACGTGCAATGGAGTGCTGATGAACTCGCGCGCGATGTCACGGTCAAAAATCTCGGCGCGACGGCGCAAGCCAGTTTCCATTTTGTTCGCCTCAAGATGGCTGAAGCACCCCATGTTCACGATCGCCATGATTTGACCGTATTTATTTTCTCAGGAACAAGCGTGGTCCATTTCAAAGATCGCACCGTTGCAATGGCTCCAGGCGATCTTGTTGAGATTCCTCGCGGCGTTTGGCACTGGGCTGAAAATCTTGGCCAAGACCCGACTCACGCCTATGCAATCTTCTCCCCTCCGTTTGACGGGAAAGACAGACGGCTACAGGAGCACCCGTGATGCAGCCAAAAAAACGTGCGCGCCGCGGCGTGAAATCAGCGAAGAAGCTGCCATGAACGTAGGAGCCGCATTCTACTCAGACGGACGGCGGGTTAATAACCTGCTTGCCTACCCGGTGATTTTTAAGGGCGCTATGGACGCACAAGCCACGCGGATCAATGACTCGATGCTCTTAGCGGTCGCGGACGCCCTCGTCAACGAAACGCATGCTGGAGAAACTATCCCCGATCCACTCGATCTCCACATCCACACGTCGGTCGCCCGCGCAACAGCATATGCGGCAATTACGAGCGGCGTGGCACGCAGGACCTTAGATGATGACTATTTTATTGACTACCGCTCATGAATAGCCGCACTGACACACTCATCTCTCTCCTGAAACAACGGATTGTGGTTCTCGATGGCGCCATGGGCACCATGATTCAAGGACATACACTTGGAGAACAGGAGTTCCGTGGCCAACGGTTCGCGAATCATCCCTGCGATCTCAAGGGAAATAACGACCTGTTGGTGCTCACCAAGCCCGAGATTATCACAGGTATACACCGTGCATACTATGAGGCGGGAGCCGATATCGTCGAGACCAATACCTTTAATTCCAATTCCATTTCGATGGCCGATTATCAGATGGAACATCTCGTATACGAGTTGAACTTCGAAGCAGCAACGTTAGCGCGAACCGTCGCCAATGAGGTGGCGGAACACACCGGACAACCACGGTTCGTCGCAGGTGTGCTCGGGCCGACCAACCGAACCGCGACGATGTCACCTGATGTGAATAATCCAGGTTTCCGAAACGTCACTTTCGACGAGCTTGTCACCACCTATGCTGAAGCAATTCGCGCACTTGTCGCAGGAGGAGCTGATCTTCTTCTCGTCGAAACGATTTTTGACACCCTGAATGCCAAGGCCGCTCTCTATGCCATTGCCCAATTCAATGATGACAGAGACTACCCATTGCCCATCATGATTTCTGGAACCATTACCGACGCGTCCGGACGCACACTCTCCGGTCAAACCACCGAAGCGTTCTGGAATTCAGTGCGTCACGTCAATCCGATTTCAATTGGTCTGAATTGCGCGCTAGGAGCCGCACAACTTCGACCATACATGCAAGAACTCGCTCGTATCGCCGATACCAATGTGAGTGCCCATCCAAATGCCGGACTTCCCAACGAATTTGGTGAATACGACCAAACGCCAGAGGAAATGGCTGGGCTCATCAAAGAGTTCGCTCAGGAAGACCTGCTCAATATCGTAGGCGGGTGCTGTGGCACCAGACCAGAATATATTGCAGCCATTGCCGAGGCGGTCAAAGGCAAGCCCCCACGCGCCATTCCCGAACTACCACACGTCTGCCGTTTAAGTGGTTTAGAACCGGTCACCATTTCCCCAGACTCCTTGTTCGTGAATGTCGGAGAACGAACGAACGTCACTGGCTCCGCCCGCTTTCGTACGTTGATTGAAGATGATCAGTATGAAACCGCGCTCGACGTCGCACGTGACCAAGTTGAAAACGGTGCGCAACTCACCGACGTCAACATGGACGAAGGCATGTTGGATTCAAAAGAGGCCATGGGGATGTTTCTTCGACTGATCGCGTCCGAGCCCGACATCGCGCGTGTCCCACTCATGATCGATTCTTCGAAATGGGAGGTGATCGAGGAAGGCTTGAAATGTGTTCAAGGGAAACCAGTGGTTAACTCTATCAGCCTCAAAGATGGGGAGGAGCTCTTCATCGAGCGGGCGAAGAAGATTCGCCATTATGGGGCCGCTGCCATCGTCATGGCCTTCGATGAACAAGGGCAAGCCGCAACGAAAGAAGACAAGGTCAAAATTTGCACTCGAGCCTACAAGATTCTGACTGAACAGGTTGGCTTCCCCGCAGAGGACATTATTTTTGACCCGAATATCTTCGCGGTCGCGACCGGAATTGATGAACACAACAACTACGGTGTGGATTTCATCGAAGCCACCAGGGAAATCAAGGCCACCCTCCCCTACGCGATGATCAGCGGTGGGGTGTCCAACTTCTCCTTTTCGTTTCGAGGGAACAATCCTCTCCGTGAGGCCATGCATTCCGTGTTTCTGTACCATGCGATCAAGGCAGGCATGACCATGGGGATCGTCAACCCAGGGCAACTCACAATTTATGAGGATATCGAAGAAGAATTGCGGGAACGCGTTGAAGACGTCGTATTGAATCGCCGCACCGATGCGACCGAACGCCTCCTGGAAATAGCAGAGCGATATAAAGTTGCCGGGGATTCTGAGGAGAAACAAGACGACCCATTATGGCGTCAGTGGCCAATCGCAAAGCGACTTGAACACGCCTTGGTCAAAGGTATTACGGACTATATTGAAGAAGATACGGAAGAGGCGCGCCTACAGGCAGAGCGTCCTATTCAGGTTATCGAAGGCCCACTTATGGACGGGATGAACGTCGTTGGCGATCTCTTTGGATCTGGAAAGATGTTTCTTCCTCAGGTAGTCAAATCCGCACGAGTCATGAAGAAAGCGGTGAGCTACCTCGATCCCTTCATCGAGGCAGAGAAATCAGCTGAACCTCAATCAAAAGGGAAGGTGCTTCTCGCAACCGTCAAAGGGGACGTGCACGACATTGGAAAGAATATCGTCGGCGTGGTGTTGCAATGCAACAACTATGAGGTCATTGACCTCGGTGTTATGGTTCCATGCGAGAAAATTCTCGATACCGCCCAGAAGGAGAATGTCGGTATCGTTGGATTGTCCGGCCTCATCACGCCTTCATTAGATGAAATGGTCCACGTCGCATCCGAAATGGAGCGGATCGGGTTCAACATTCCGTTGCTCATCGGTGGAGCAACGACATCCACCGTCCATACCGCAGTAAAAATTGATCCCAAGTATCACGGGCCAGCCGTATACGTAAAAGACGCCTCTCGCGCCGTGGGCGTTGCACAACAATTATTTTCACTAGACGCTAAAAATGATTTCGTTGGAAAAGTAAAAGAAGAATACGTGACGAAGCGTGAACAGCACGCTAATCGGAAACAAAAGGTCAGCCTTGTCACCCTCGAGGCCGCGCGCGCCAACCGACTACAAACGGACTGGACCGCATATCAGCCTCCAATCCCAACCATACGTGGCGTGAAGGCATTTGATGATTACCCGCTCAACGATCTAGTGGAACGAATCGACTGGACCCCGTTCTTCCAGACATGGGAACTCGCCGGCCGTTTTCCCACAATTCTTGAGGATGCAAAGGTAGGAGAAGCGGCCCGGAAACTTTATGAAGACGCACAAGCCATGCTGGATCGCATCGTCAATGAGAAATGGCTCACTGCCCGTGCAGTCGTTGGATTCTACACGGCAAACTCAGTGAGCGATGATGACATCGAGATATATACCGATGACACCCGTTCCACAGTTTTACTCACACTGCACCACATCCGCCAGCAAATGGCGCGATCAAAAGATACGCCAAACCGTTGTCTCGCCGACCTTATTGCACCGAGAGATAACGGCAAAGCGGATTATATTGGCGCATTTGCCGTCACCACCGGAATTGGTATCGATTCGCATGTCACGAAATTCAAGCAAGCACACGACGACTACAGCGCAATTCTACTCCAAGCCCTAGCCGATCGATTAGCCGAGGCGTTTGCCGAGCACATGCACGAACGCGTCAGGAAAGATTTTTGGGGATACGCACAGGATGAGAGCCTGTCAAATGACAAACTGATTGGAGAGGAATATCAAGGCATCCGACCGGCACCGGGCTATCCAGCCTGCCCGGATCACACTGAAAAAGCCGCGCTCTGGACATTATTGGACGCCGAGAAACACACCAGCATCCAACTAACCGAGAGTTTTGCCATGCTCCCTGCGGCTTCGGTCAGCGGGTTCTATTTCTCTCATCCCGAAGCCAGATACTTCGGCACCGGAAAAATAGGTCGGGATCAAGTCGAAGATTTGGCAACAAGAAAAGGGACGAGCGTCGCCGAATTAGAACGCTGGCTCTCCCCTATCCTCGCCTACGAGAGCTAAAAGAGGATTGACGACACACGTTCCCGAACCAGCACCTCAACATCCGGAGGAAGCGGTGAAAAGCGCACGACAAATCCTGAGCCGCGCTTCCCGTCCGGCGTCACGATTTCCATCACCTTGGCATACGCATCCCCAGGAACAGCCTCCCCGGTCGCGCGAATAAGCTTAAGCTTGATATTGGTTAGCGGTGGAGGAAGTTCATCGCTTTCGATCTGGCCCCACTTCAGTGAAAGCTGAACGCATTGGCCATTGGCCCACGTATCTTCACGTTGACTCCCCTCGACAACGGCAAACCTCAACGATACTGGCTGATCCAGCCGCACGAGCCCGCGTTCCTCTTCCGGTAGCATCAATCCGTAGTTCCCGGTAATACCACGAACATCGTAGATGGGCACGGGATAATCGATGCCCTTCGCACGAATTTCCATCCTTGATTCAATGATCAAGTCACACCCGACGGCATCCCGCGTCGATTCGGAGATTAACACCTGGCCACCCACTGTATACGACTGAATACGCGCCGCAAGGTTCACGTGTTTTCCAATGACGCCCCACTTCATCCGTTTCGTAGAACCAAGATTGCCGATCACGACGTCACCCGTGTTCAATCCGATGCCCATCTCAAGGTCCGGCAGATTGCGCTGCCGATTCTGTCGGTTCACAGCATCCATCGAGAGCTGCATGTCCATGGCACATGCCACCGCACGCTCCGCATCGTCCTCTTTCAATTGCGGCGCGCCGAACATCACAAATAATCCATCGCCCATGAACTCATTGAGTGTGCCTCCATAGCGGTCGATGGTTTCAATCATCACATCCAGATACTGGTTGAGAACGGTGACGACATCTTTTGGTTCAAGACGCTCCGACATCGCCGTGAACCCCCGAAGGTCGGACATCAAGACCGTGACCGTGCCCATTTCCCCACCGAGATCGAGCCCATGCTTCTTATCCAGCAACTCGTCAACCACCCCAACCCCAAGAAACTGGCCGAACACTCCTCTCACGAACCGCGTGTTTAATCCCATCGCGACACCGGTTGCCACAATTGCTCCATATAGAGGAGGAAGAATGGGCAACACCACTCCAGCAAATACAAAGGAAGCATGAGCTACACCAAGATAGGTGATGCCGGAGGCCTTCACACACACCGTTCCCTTCCAGCCCGGTCGCCAGAGCACGAACCACGCCGCAAGCGCTGACAACGCAAACGTCAACAGCGCCCACACGACGTGAGGCGTTTCCTTCAGCCAGAGTTGCATCAGAATTGTATTGATAATGTTGGTATGAATAAAACCTCCAGGAGCTTTGAGCTCAAACGGTGTTTGCCGCTTATCCCCCTCAAGCGCGACTGGAAGAACGACAACAATATTCCCGTTCACCACACGTTTCAGATCGTCACTCTGTCCACCCATCACCGCATCCCACACATCGACAAATGAGAAGTAGGGAAACGGTGAATGTTCCCAATCGCTGGCATAATTGATCAACATGTTCCCAGAGAGATCAATAGGAATCACCACGTCCTCAATCTCACCGTTGGGAAACCTCGCCCTGTGCAGCGTCACGTTTCGACCCGGCTGAATGGTGATACGCTTTGGAGGAACATCCAGAAATGTCGCGGCCACGGCTAATCCAAAAGAAGGAAACAACGCTCCTTGGACATCAACATACAATGGCACACGCCGAAAACCTCCATCTAGATCAGGCACAGCCCAAATGTGCCCGAGAGCAGCAGCATGGGTCGTAAGCTCTGGGAGAAGCCCAGTGACGATGTTGGCAGGTCGAAACGTGCTGATCGATGCTGAACCAGGTGGAGACAGTTTCAGCACACGTTCGCGAAGACTCTGATCAAGTTGAACGATCGTGACCGCATCATTCGGTTCGCGTGACAGCGTCGGAAGCGGGAATACGATTCGCCCGTTCGCAGCAGTCGCCTCACGAAGTGCGGTGTCGCTAGCTTCTCCTCCGCGTCCAGGCGGACTCTGTCCAACAAAATAAAAATCCGGTGCTACCACTGCCGCCCCAGCCTTTCCAAAGGCTTTGAACACCTCGGCAAACATTGTGCGATCCCAGACGCCAACACCAAATCTCGTGACACTTTCCATATCCCGACCAACCATCACAAGGTTCTCGCTCGCGGTCGTCGCAGGATGTAATTTGAGCCGCCAGTCATACGTTGTCCATTCCCATCGATCTAACATGTGGGGCGAGAAGAACCAATGACCCAACACAACCAACCCGGCAAATACACCCAGGAGACACGCCACAATCGGTTTATATTGAAAGACTTTCATCCACACCCGTCCCTGGCTCTCTGTTTTGAGCAGCTCTCGCGGAGGAAGCGAAAACTTCTGTAAGCTCGTTTTAAGTTTGTCTAAAGGTCGTCCGGTGCTTTTTCGATTCCATTAGGTCACCACCAGTACCCTAAGGGGCTGTCACTATGCATAGATCAAGTCGCCGCAATACCCTGCGGTACTCCCCAATAGCCCCGGCAACATCCTGATTGCCTTTGCGCTGGTTCCACCCTACAATTTCACCACAAGGTCGATGATGACAATACCTGAAGCCGTTCAACCCCTCATCACGCTTTTCAACGACCATCGCACAACAGTCATCGCTGTTGTCGGTGGCCTGCTGGGCCTGTGGCTTCTCAGTATACTGTTTGGGGGAGACGAAGACTCTGGGAAAGTTATTGCTCATACAGACCGCCTCACCTCAGGCTGGTGAGAGGGAACGAAAGGCAAGGTGCGAGGAGGTCTCGACCGTGGACGCATGCGAAGCCGTGAGGCCATGGGGAAAATCAGAGAACGCGTCGATAGAGGAAAGGTTCGAGGGAGGGAAGCCATCGGGAGGCTCAAAGAACGGGTTGATCGAGGAAAGATCAAAGGACGCGAAACCATCGGCCGAATTAAAGAACGCATCCCCCATAGAAAAGAAACCTAACAACGCTCTTTCTCAATTACTACATCACACCCGCGCTTCTACGGTGATGTCGCACGTGTTAGTCCAGCGGTATTACGATAGCACCGGCACCTTCGTACCCTCGCGATACACATGGAAATCCGTTTAACGTGCGCAGCATGACATACGCATCACCAGCATTTTAGAACTGGGCCGTCACAGATAAAATTGGTCCCCAGGTAATATCATTCGCCTGTTGTGCCGGAATAGAGGCATTCTGGAAACCTTGGACGTTGCCAATGGGTGCGGATGTGGTGGGGCCGAAGTTCTCTGTAATGATCTGACCTCGAAACCCAAGCTGAAGTGCGGGCGACACTTTCCAGAATCGAGGTCCCGCGATATGGACACCGACTTCGGTCGAGTACCCTTGAGCCGCATCAGTTCCACCGCCGCCAGGCGAATCGAAATCTAACATCGCAAACCCGAGGTTGCCATAGAGATTAAGTCGTTCGGCAACTCGCGCCGCGCCAAATGCTCCGATGACAGGTCCGCGCAGGCGTTTGGTGATAAACTGCGTGCTCGCGTCGCCCAATCCAGCGAATCGGTCGGTAAATTCTTGTTTGTTGTCGTAGTAGGAGGCGAACATTCCAAACCCTTTCCAGATCGTCACCCCAGCGCCAATTGAATAATCTCGTCTGGTTGCAACAGAATCTCGCACGGTTGCGCCGAGAGCCCCTGGAGATCCCTCAAGCTGAAATAGCGTTCCCGATTCGCGAAAATCAAACCCTGTTTGTAACCAGGTGAAGGTGGTAAACACCCTATTAAACCAATCGCCCTCACGTAATTGATACGTCACTGTGGCGACTGGCCCATTCATGACCGAGACTTCTGAATTGTCTTGCACGACCTGCGCATCTGCCTGGTCGAAAAATGGACTCTCCCACTTCGCAATCCACATACTATATCCAACCGTCAGATTGAGTCGATCCCCGAGCAGGCTGGCACGTTCTTGCGCGAGACTGGGGCTCGCGGTCATAATCACTACCCCCATCACCAGCGCTGCTCGCCACGTATTCCGCATACCAGGTCCACTTCGCGTAGATGCCATAACCGCTCCTCCTTTCAAAATGCCGGAGTTGTTACGATGACAGGGGGGAGGAATTCCGTTCGCTTTCGAAGTGATACGACGGTTTGCTCAAGATTCTCAATCGTGTTCACATGTCGCTTTAACTCTTGAGCATGGGCCTGTTTAATCTGCTCGATCTTATTTTCTAACTCACGAACTCGTGAGAAATGTTCCCTCGCCTCATCACCACGAACGCGTTCCGCGCGCGCACGGTCCGCAGCGAAGACATCCATTTTTTTATTTGCCTGAGCCAGTTCCTTCGTGAGGACGGCTACTAACGTCGTTTTCGTTTCGGTCGCCTGAAGCTGATCCTCCAAGTCCCCGATTCTGAGGAAATTCGTTGCCTCTTCTTTCGCTCGTCCTGTTTCTTCCTCTGCTCTCACCCTGGTGAGGCTTCGCATCCGGACTTTTGTTTTTTTCAATTCGTCCTCGACAGGAGTTGCTCGTTCCTTGTACTCATTGCTTCGATCAAACCTCATCGTAAGCGCGTCGATCTGTTGCCGTTGTTCCTCCAGTTCACGTCGGAGGTCCCGTTTTTCGTTTTGTGCGGAGGTCTCCTTCCCTCGCAGCAAAGTCAAGGCCTCACTCAACGCGTTTTGCAATTCTCGAATTTGTTCCGTCACTTGCAGACTGTCTACCGGCACCTCTGTTGATTCTGATTTCGGAACATAGGAGGCCAGGCGCAATAAAAACTGTCCGCCTTCATCACCCGCCCCATACAATGGCTGGCTTCGAGGGAGTTGTTCCGACACGCGTGTCACCAGCGGAATCACGGTATCTGCAATCCCACTCGGGACTACATAGGGATTAGTATTCTCGTTGAGAAATTTAATGAAGTGATAGGCGAATATGCTATGACCATCTTTGCCGCCGTCGGCGACCGGTTCAACCCCACCCGAGGTAAACCCCCAGCGAGATCGCTGTTCGCTCAACCTCCGATAATATTTATCATCGATGGTATCGGCGCCGAAGTTTCCACGGGTGCTCGCAAATAAGGTTCCGCTAAAACAAGAATCGGCGATCAGGTAGACATGCCGCGCTTGCATCGCTCCCAAATAATCTCGAATCGTGGCATTGTTAATAAAGGTTCCACGCGTTCGTCCCCGAGCTTCTGACGGTACCCACCACCCAAGCCGATTGCTGCTACTATATTGTCCGTGCCCCGCGTAGTACACCAACACGCTGTCCTTTTCACCCGTTTGTTCGCCCACACGAAGTAATGCTTCTTCGATATTTATTCGCGTGGCGTCATCGTTCAGCAACATGACGATGTTTCGAGGTTTGAAACCATATCGTTTGGTCAAGACGTCCCGCACACCCTCGGCATCTTGCACGGCAGTCTGTAGCGTCGGAATGTTCTGGTCCGCATATTGATCAATGCCGATGATCAACGCCCAATAGGTCCCGGCTTCAGGAGAGCCTATAGGGGAAATCGGAGGAGTGGAACGTGATACAGAAGGCATACTGCGGGTGAGACCAACCGCTTTGGGTGAGGGCACATTCTGCGCAAGCGGTTGCACGCTAATGGGAGCGGTTGGCTGGCTTGTTATGTCAGCACATCCGACATACCCCACTACTATCAGGGTCACAACGAGCCAAACATTGAGCCGCCACACAGTAGCAACTTCCTTTTTACGAACTCTCATACAGCACCTTTCTCCATACAGTATCATCTTATTTCATTGCGGGGGCACCAAGGATGTCAGGAGACTCCGCTGGACGTTTTGGTTGAAGCAGACGTCCGGTTGGCCCCAGCTCGCCGATTTCCTGCGCAAACGCCTGGAGCGGATCAAGCAAGGACTTTTGCGTTCGCTGCGCATACGACTCCAGTGACCGCGTCCCAGAATCCCCCGTGCCCCCAAGTGACTCCCGCATGCGGGGATCTGCTTTTTCGAGCAAGCGTTCTTCAAAATCCTTTGCCACACGATAATATCCTTCGAGATCGCGGAGACGATCACGATATTCGCCTCTGTCGGCATTCCCAAGGTTATACCGCTGACAGAGTTCAACATAGCGTGTCAGAAGGCCCTGCGAGATGCGGTTCCATGTCACTCTTTCTTCTTCAAGGTCCGATAAATCTGGGCCGGTCGCAAAGGAAAAATTTGCGGCCTTTCGCGCTAACGTCAGATCCGGTTGCAACACCTCAGTAACAGTACAATCTAACAGCTTGTCTGGCGGGTCCGCTGCCAACAGCGGCGACGCTGACATTATCGTCCAAGCAATGCACCCGACAGCTATCCCAGCAGTCCATACCACTCGCTCTAGCAATTCCATAAATTGAGAACAGGCATCACGACTCATAGAGTGCCTCCATTTCGAGTATGAGGTTGGTTTTCTCGACTTTCATCCAACCGTCTCGATGGGCCTTGAATATCTCTATTCCTCATATAATGGCAACTCCTATTCCCCATCATCTCCTCACGTCAGATATGTCGATTCAAGATGAAAGTTACGCTAAATTAAACATTTCTACAATATGGGCGTGCGGCGGGGAGGATAATCGCGCGGACTGGGGAAGCACCCGCAAAAGAGTGGCATGCGGGGATGTCCCAGCACCACCGTAGGTGCGTACATATTTTCTAAGGATTCGTCGACACCAATCTGAAAATGTGCCCTCCATTCTCAACGATATAGATTTCCCCTTTCTGATCAACGGACAGCGAGCGCACGAGCAGAGCGAATTGCTCGGTGCCGTGGTCATGACCTCCTTCCACAAGTACGGTTTGCACATAGGCTCCTGTAACGTCAGTTGAGAGCCCCATGATGGCACCACTGCAAAAGTCTGAGAACAGATACACACCTTCGAGTTCGGGAAGTTCGGTGCCACGGTACACATGCCCACCGATAACCGCGCAACCATTGTCATGACTATAGGTAAGAATTGGATTGACGAGTGTCGACGTATCACATGGGAGAAAACCGGCGCACTCCTTCCCTTCAAGGATTGGCCAACCGTAATTCCCCCCCGGAACGATAATATCGATTTCCTCCCAACGACGATTGCCAACATCCCCTAACCATAAGACTCCCGTCTTAGGATCGAAGCTCCATCTCCAGGGATTTCGTAATCCCGTCGCGTAGATTTCCGGACGACCATCTTCTCCAACGAACTGGTTGTCCGATGGAATTGCGTAGGGTTCCCCTCCATCCACATCAATACGAAGTACCTTCCCCAGCAAACTATCTCGATCCTGGCTTTGGAAACGATCCCCACCGTCCCCGAGGCTCAGATAAAGAAAGCCATCCAGCCCAAACGCGAGCTCACCACCGTTGTGCCGTGTCCTTGGTTGCTCCACGCGAATCAAAATCTCCTCCGAGTCGGGCTCGATTGTTGTGCCTTGGTCAAAACTGACAAAACGTGAAAGACGGGATTCGATGATGCTGTTCATTGCAGCGGTGTAATAGATATAGACGTTTCCATTCTCGGCAAAGTCGGGATGAAAGGCCAACGCAAGCATGCCAAGTTCAAGATTAAGCTCGCTGACGGGTTCCACGACATCACGAAGGTCGAGAACAGTTGTGACGTCGCTTGCAGTCGGCTGATCGAGAAATGTGCGAACGATCCCCGCCCGTTCGACAAGAAACCAGCGGGTATCGTCATCCGGAGCTTGAAGCAACGCAACAGGATCTGAGAATGACAGCTCGGGAAACACACGCTCTAATTTTAGGTTTAACGTGGTCGGCGGCGGGATTGAAGAAAGTCCGAGCGATGGACCTACCGAGATCGTGAGGGAGATAGGGACGCTTTTGTTTCCCAGACGGTCCTTGGCCTTGATTCGAAACGTACGCTGCCGGGGTGTATTCGTGTCGAGGAGGATGTGTGTTGTGAAACGTCCATCGTTGGCCACGGTATCACCGTTCTGTCCATCGTCTGAAAACACTGCAACCGTTGGGTTTTTCTTTCCAATCCTCACTTTTTTTAGCTTGACACTCTGAGGATCAAGATCAGCATCGTCGTCGATGACCATCACGGAGATGGTAACCCGCTGCTCGCCCTCCCCAAGCATCAGATTGGCTGGATCTACGGCCACATCCGACAGTCGTGGTGACTCGGAGGCGAATCCCATGCCCTCCATTATCACCAGTACAACAATGACCATGACACAGCACCAAGTGATATATACGTTTTTCTTAGGCACAACGATACTCCGAGATACTCCGCCAGAGGCTCAGAATGACAGATTTACCGCGCAATATAGCATCATCGCCGTTCATGATGGCTGTTCCTTGACAGGCTTTCTGCTGGAAACCTATAATCCGCCACCTTACGCCTAGGAAAAATGATGGAAAAACAAGAACTTCAAGACAATGCCATCGCCGAAGACTCGGAAGATCTCAATGCAGATACCGAGGTCGTTGCCGTTGTTGGGGCAGGTGCCTGGGGAACTGTCCTCTCCTGGCTTCTAGCCGAACAGGGGTATCGGGTCAATCTCTGGTGCTATGAACCTGACTTGGTCATGGCCATCCGAAATTCCCGTGAGAATCTAGGATACCTGCCCGGAGTACTTCTTCCGCGTAACGTGCTAGCCACCTCCTCTATGGAGATCGCCCTGGAGGATGCGAATTCGATCGTCTTTGCTGTGCCATCGCATGCGGCACGCTCGGTGTTGACTCAGATGCTCGAGTTCCTCACCGAGCCCCTCCCAATCCTCAGCGTATCCAAAGGCATTGAAACTGACACACTCATGCTCATGACCGAGATCATGATGGACGTTCTTCCCGCATCCATGCATGACCACATCGCTGTTCTCTCTGGTCCAAGCTTTGCCCAGGAAGTTCGGAGACGGCAACCGACTCATGTCGTGCTCGCGTCTGATCATCCCGATATGGCCGCAGAATGGCAGAAGAAACTGATGACACATTTTTTCAGGCCGGTACTTTCCACTGATGTACTTGGTGTTCAGCTTGGTGGTGCCGTGAAGAACATTATTTCCCTTGGAACTGGAATGCTTGATGGGCTTGAACTCGGCGAGAATACTAAAGCTGCATTCCTCACCCATGGCATGGATGAAATTATTCGGCTTGGAGAAGCGATGGGTGCTGATCCCAAAACATTTACCGGCTTGGCGGGGTTGGGTGATCTCATCCTCACTGGGACTGGATCCATCAGCCGAAACCGCGACATTGGGGTTCGGCTTTCGCGCGGTCGCTCACTCGAAAAACTCATGGAAGAACGCATGTCGGTCGCCGAGGGCGTGAATACGGCAAAGGCTGTAGCCGAACTTGCCAAACGTCATTCGGTTGAAATGCCAATTGTCGCGGCAATGAACACCATCATGTACGAGGACGCAGACCCACGGAGCACCCTTCTAAGCATGTTGGAACGCCTCATCCCAGATCACGTAGAAACTGCCACGGCCAATCACGCCTCCTGATATCCCGCTTCCGTTTACCCACCCGACGCCTCGTGAAAAGGGGTTGTTCGGAACACTATGGATCGCAAGAAACTCCGACGCCTGCTACGAGATTTGAAGCGCGGGGATATCACTATCGATGGCCTGTTAACACAGTTACAGTTCCTGCCGTATGAAAACACCGGGTTCGCATCAATCGACCATCACCGCAACATCCGCCAAAATATCCCCGAGGTCATTTTCTGTCCAGGAAAAACGATAGAGCAGATCGTCGCAATCGCATCACGTTTACATCAGCACGGTACTCCAGTTTTAGTGACGCGAGCGGACGCCGCAATTGCCCGCGCATTACACACGGTCAACACTCATACCAGGTATGATGAGCAGAGTCGCACTGTGGTGGTTGGACGTGTCGCCACGCGAAAAACGGGACAGATCATCATTGTCACTGCCGGCACCTCTGATATTCCCGTTGCGGAAGAAGCCAAAGTCACGGCGGAAGTCTTCGGGAGTGCGGTGACAACAATATACGATGTTGGCGTTGCTGGTCTCCATCGACTTCTCGATCGCTTACCCGAATTCACCAAAGCTCGGGTCTTCGTGGTTGTTGCCGGAATGGATGGCGTGTTGCCAAGCGTGATCGGCGGACTCGTCAAACAACCCATCGTTGCAGTTCCGACAAGCCGAGGGTACGGAACAGGAAAAGACGGCGTTGCGGCACTTCATACCATGCTCAATTCATGCGCTCCAGGGATTGGAGTGATGAACATCGATAACGGATTCGGAGCCGGGTGTCTCGCGCACAAAATTAACCAGCTTGGAAAGAAGAGATAGCCGAGAATGAAAACCGCCTACTTTGAGTGTTCCTCCGGTATCAGCGGAGACATGATTCTCGGAGCACTCGTTGATGCGGGCCTCCCATTGGCAAAACTGTCTGCGGGACTCAAATGCCTTCCAATTAAAGGGTTTTCCCTCAAGGCCAAGAAGGTTCACCGATCAACCATTGCCGCTACAAAGGTCGATGTCATTATCCAAGGCACCCCCACGGCACCACGAACCCTCAAGGCCATGGTCGGGATGATCAACAAGGCCTCCCTTCCACTGTCGGTTGCCAAACAAAGCATCGAGGTATTATCCCGTATGGCTCACGCAGAAGCTCGTGCGCACGGAATCATAGCCGAAAAAGTTGTATTCCATGAAATCGGTGTCGTTGACACTATTGTCGACGTCGTGGGCGGACTATTGGGATGTGCCATCCTTGGCATCGAACAGGTAACCGCATCACCGTTGAATCTTGGATCAGGATTGGTGAAAACTTCCCACGGCACTCTTCCGATTCCGGCCCCCGCGACAGCCCAACTTCTCAAGGGTGTGCCTATCTACACATCGGAAATCCAAGCTGAATTGACGACGCCAACGGGAGCTGCGCTGGTGACTTCAATCGCCACTGACTTTGGGTCGATGCCGGAAATACGAGTGCAATCGATTGGGCACGGAGCTGGAACATGGCAGATCCCCGGCCACCCAAATCTCCTTCGCATTTTTATCGGAGAAGGGGAAAGTACAACCAAAGCCAATAATTGTGCAGTGATGATCGAGACAAACCTTGATGACATGAATCCTCAGATCTACGATCTATTGATAGAACGCCTTTTGCATGCTGGAGCGTTGGATGTCACGCTCACGCCAGTGATAATGAAACAAGGACGGCCAGGCATCATCCTTGGGGCTCTCACGACGCAAAATCACGTCGATGCCGTGACCGAGTTAATCTTTCGAGAGACAACGGCCTTAGGAGTGCGATTCCATGACGTCGCTCGTACGATCCTCGCACGCATTGAAACAACAGTGAAAACCAAATATGGTTCAGTCGCTGTTAAAATCGCGACGTTAAATGATGGCACACAGCGACGATCACCTGAATATCGTGACTGCAGAAGGATAGCGCAACAGACTGGAACGCCAGTCCGCGATGTGATGGACGAGGTGCGCCGCACAATGGATCGCGCACAGCGCACAAGCGCATCAAAGGGCAACCGGAAGAAACATGGCTGAACGTCCCCTCATTGGAATTACCATGGGCGATCCTGCCGGGATCGGACCGGAAGTTATCGTGAAAGCGCTAGCTGGAGACAACGGCAAAGACGTGAGATCCCAAGCGCGTGTGGTCATCATCGGGTCCTATCCCGTCATGGAACACATGTCCCTGACTCTTCAGCTTCCATGTTCCGTTCAGCAACTTGATCATCTCGGCAATCACACCACAAGTGAAAACATTATCCACGTACTCGATCCCCTCCCAGCTCCATTGTCTGCCGTCGTTCATGGGAAAGCTTCTGTCGCGAACGGACTCGCTCAGGTCACTTTTGTCAAAGAGGCGGTCCGGCACGCGATGAAGGGCGACCTCGACGCCATCGTGACCGCTCCCATAACCAAAGCGGCCATGGTCATGGCGGGGTATGACTATCCTGGCCATACCGAGTTATTGGCTGAACTCACCGGAGTGATTTCATCAGGCAGAGAATCGGGCATGATGCTGATCGGTGGCCCGCTACGAATCATGTTCGTTACCACACACACTGCTCTCCGCAATCTTCCTTCCTTGATTCAGATTCCCAACGTGATGAAAGCTATTCGGTTGGCTGATTTAGCAGGCAGAGAGATGTTTGGAATTTCACACCCACGAATCGGAGTCGCCGGACTCAATCCGCACGCTGGCGAAGACGGCTTGTTTGGCATGGAAGAAATTCAAGTCATTACACCAGCGGTAGAACAATCACACACAGCAGGGATAGATTGCTCAGGACCATTTCCGGCGGATACCCTGTTTCAACGTGCGTCAAAGGGCGAATTTGATGTCGTCGTCGCTATGTATCACGATCAGGGACTCATCCCATTGAAACTAGTATCGTTTGGACAAGCGGTCAACATCACCGTCGGCTTACCCATTCTCCGTAGCTCCGTCGATCACGGAACGGCGTACGACATTGCCGGCAAAGGAATTGCAAACCCTGGGAGCTTGATCCAAGCTCTCCATACCGCATCACAGATATTGGAACGCCGAACATCGGTCAAGGCAGGAGATACACAGTGAAGGGCATATGTTTTTTCGTTTCAGTATGTATGATCGGGTTAGGGATCGCAGGAACGACGTCTGCGGAGCATGAATTCTCGGAAATCCGTCCAATTGTTCTCACAGACTATTCAGAATTCCCTCACGCCTGGAAAAGTCGCAATGATCACCCTGCAATGCAGGACCTCTATACCGTTGAGCACGATGAGCATGGACCTTATCTCAAGGCCAAGATTGGACCACGCCCGCAACGCATTTTTAAGAAGACATCGTGGGATCCGTTCACCCACCCCATCATCGCCTGGAAATGGCGCCTACGCACCATGCCGACAGACGGTGAAAAAACGGTTGCGGTGTATGTCTCTCTCGGAACCGATATTATCGGCATCCCAAAGATCGTAAAGTACCTCTGGAGCAATACCCACCCGGAGGGAACCGAGCTCAATGAAGGATTCTTCAGACCCCATGAAGTCGTCGTCCAAAGCAAGACAACACCCATCGGAGAATGGGTGACGGAATACGTCGATGCGTCAGAAGACTACGAGCGCTTCTTTAGCATGGAACCAGACGACGATACCTATGGAATTGGATTTCTCGTCTCACCCGGAATTGAGATCGATTTATCGCCGGTGGTCGCGCTTCCGCGAGAGTAAAAATAACTCAATCACTGCCGCAGGCGTTGGATGACAGTACCTGGATAATAGTACTGCAGGATGGCATGCTCATTGAGGCCGGATTCAGCAAGTTCTTTTGCTCCCCATTGGCAGAGACCAACCCCATGCCCTGCGCCTTTTCCGTGAAATACGATGTTCTTGCCAAAATGCTCAATCTCAAATTTGGTACTCAACAACGCGGTATATCCAAGGGCTTTCCGAAAGTCTTCCCCTCGAATGACGAGTTCCCCTTTTGAGTGAAGAACCCTGAGTGATCCGACACGCTCAGACCGAGTCATCACCATCGGGGTAATCGAAGCGACAATCCCAACCGCATGCCCATTGTTTCGTAGTCGCTGTTCTAATGTCGTGACAGGAATCTCCCGTGTCCAGTCATAGAATTTTGACTCATGATCCCAGGGACACGCCACTCCCTTGAGATAGGGAATATCTTCCGACCATACCTGCAAAGCATCCTCGGTCTGACCCGCGGCAGTCGAGTGAAACGCCGCCAGAATCGGCTGTCCGTTAAAAGCTACAAATTGTCCTCGTGTTGCGTTCACGGCTTTGACAACTTTCGCACGTGAGCGGCGCTCAAAGGCCGTTGGGTTAGGTGGTGCTGCACCCGTAAAGACTTGATCCATGGTCGTCGCCACGAGATCATAGTGTAAGTATCGCTCCTTTGCTTTCTGATAGAGTGCATAAGTTCTCGACGCAATTGCCTGGACTTTCAAGACTTCCAGAGGCCATGCCGATGGGACTTCCCCTAAGAGAACTCCGACAAGATACTCCTCGATATCAACGCTATTAACGACAAGAAGCCGCCCGCGTTTCTTGATGAGCTTGACCGATCCTTGAACCCAAAGATCATTGACTTTCAGCGTCTCTGCTTTGCCACGAATCGTTAGCGCCTGCACTGAGTACCGTTGTGTATTGACCTGAATGCCTCCTGGTACGGAAAGGACTTTGAGATCCCGGTTGTACTGACTCCACGACTGGTTCCTTGGCTCCTTGACGAGGACTCCGGCGGGTGCAGAGATAGTCACAGACGACTGCTGCTCAAAGATCGCCACTCGAACCGTTTGGGCGTATCCTATCGCTGGAGATAGAAGGCTACCGAAAGCAACGACGACTGGGAGGGTAAGAGTAACGATGAGCAACGTTACGCTTCAGGTGAGTCGATCAGCTTCTCTGCAATTTGCACTGCGTTCAGCGCGGCCCCCTTCCGGAGGTTATCAGCGACAATCCAAAGGTGGAGTCCGTTCTCAAGTGAGGGGTCTTCACGAATTCTCCCAACAAACACGCTATCGGTTCCAGCAACATGTAGTGGCATGGGGTAGACCTTTCGCGGTGGATCGTCAAATACCTGAATTCCCGGAAAGGCTGCAAGAGTGGCTCGAGCCGCATCTGGTGTTATTTTCAGATCGGTTTCAATGTTTACTGACTCCGCATGACCAACATAGACTGGGACTCGCACTGCGGTTGCCGCGATACGAATCGTATGATCTCCCAAAATCTTTTTCGTTTCGTTTACCAGCTTCATCTCTTCCTTGGAATACCCATCTGGT
>DTRN01000179.1 GCA_012965905.1 Nitrospirales bacterium
ATGCCGCATGGCCAAACGTATCGTAGTTGCGGCGCTTTTCCGAATCGCTGAGGACCTCATAGGCTTCATTCAACTCTTTGAATTTGTCTTCAGCCTGCTTGTTCCCAGGATTGCGGTCGGGATGGTACTTCAGCGCATGCTTTCGGAAGGATTTTTTCAGCGTATCGTCGCCAGCCTG
Source organism: Nitrospirales bacterium (assembly GCA_012965905.1). Lineage (GTDB taxonomy): Bacteria > Nitrospirota > Nitrospiria > Nitrospirales > UBA2166 > UBA2166. The sequence continues at coordinate 179 of DTRN01000179.1, forward strand.
GCGATCGACGCCAAGCACCTGATAGTAGTCTCGTTTAGCCAAGTGCTATGTCCTTATCAGTTTTCCTTAAACTCAGCCTCAACGACCTTTTCATCAGGCTTCCCTTCTTCCGAAGCCCCATCCTGACTTTCAGGACCGTCTTCTGACCCCGGACCATCTTGAGTTGCACCCTGCTCTGCAGCAGTTTTCTTATACATCTCTTCGGCCAATTTATGCGACGCCTGGCTCAATGCCGCAACCTCAGTCTTAATTGCCTCAGGATCTGTGCCCTTCATCGCTTCACGGGTTGAGGCGATCTTGGTTTCGATATCGGTTTTTTCCTCTTCAGAGACTTTGTCACCATGCTCAGTGAGTGACTTCTCGACGTTATACACCAACGTGTCCGCTTCATTCATGACCTCGACAAGCGCACGCTTTTGTTTATCTTCTTCCGCGTGCTCCTCGCCTTCTTTAATCAGGGCTTCGATTTCTTCCTTGCTTAAGCCACTGGAGGCAGTAATCTGAATCGATTGCTCTTTCTGTGTCGCCATATCCTTCGCCGAGACATGAACAATCCCATTGGCATCAATATCGAACGCAACCTCGATCTGTGGCAATCCTCGCGGCGCCGGGGGTATACCGACAAGATCGAATTGCCCCAGCAGCTTATTATCCGCGGCCATTTCACGCTCACCTTGGAACACCCGTATGGTCACGGCCGTTTGGTTGTCCGCGGCAGTGGAGAATATCTGGCTTTTTTTGGTGGGAATGGTCGTATTCCGCTCGATGAGATGGGTGGACACGCCTCCCAGAGTTTCAATCCCAAGGGTCAACGGCGTCACGTCAAGAAGCAAGACATCTTTGACATCCCCTTTCAACACGCCACCTTGAATCGCTGCCCCGATGGCCACCACTTCATCAGGATTCACCCCTTTGTGCGCCTCTTTGCCAAAGAATTCCTTCACCGCCTCTTGGATTTTGGGCATACGTGTCATCCCCCCAACCATGACCACTTCATTCATGTCATGTGCTGAAATACCAGCATCCTCAAGGGCTTTGCGACACGGACCAATGGTCCGTTGGACCAGGTCATCGACCAACTGCTCAAGTTTCGACCGCGTCAGTTTGATCACCATATGCTTGGGACCATTCGCATCAGCCGTGATAAAGGGGAGATTGATCTCCGTTTCCATGGAGGATGACAGCTCAATCTTGGCTCGCTCCGCCGCTTCCTTCAGACGTTGCAGCGCCATGCGATCATTCTTCAGATCAATACCCTGATCGCTCTTAAACTCATCAATCAGCCAATCGATGACCCGAATGTCAAAATCATCCCCGCCCAGATAGGTATCCCCATTGGTCGCTTTCACCTCGAATACCCCTTCGCCAATCTCAAGCACTGAGATATCGAAGGTTCCTCCGCCAAGGTCAAACACCGCAATCCGCTGATCGCCTTTTTTGTCCAGTCCATAGGCAAGTGCTGCTGCTGTCGGTTCGTTGATAATCCGAAGGACATTAAGCCCAGCGATCACGCCGGCATCTTTTGTTGCCTGTCGTTGACTGTCATTGAAATACGCGGGGACGGTAACCACAGCGTCAGTGACCGATTCACCTAAAAAATCCTCTGCAGTTTGTTTCATTTTCTGCAGTACCATGGCTGAAATTTCCGCTGGACTATACTCTTTGCCCCGCGCAAGCACCTGTGCATCTCCATTCGCATGAGCAGAAACCTTATAGGGAAGCCGTGTGCTGGCCTCTGTGACCTGCTCGGAATCATACCGTCGACCGATCAGTCGCTTGATAGAAAACAAGGTGTTTTCGGGGTTCGTAATGGCTTGGCGTTTCGCGATTTGCCCAACCAGCCTCTCATCTTTGTCCGTGATCGCAACCACCGAAGGTGTCGTACGGTTGCCTTCGGCGTTGGCAATGACTTGGGGTTCCCCCCCGGTCATGATCGACACACACGAGTTGGTCGTTCCAAGGTCAATTCCAATTGCCTTGTTACCCATAATTCTTTTCCTCCGCTCTGATATTCAACATTTATATGTTTTCAGCTTTCTGTGTTTTCGTTCTCTACGGCTTGAGTGCTCTTTGGGACCGCGACTGTCACCAACGCCGGCCGCAATAGGCGATCATGTAATCGGTATCCCCTCTGGAACTCATCCGCGACAGTATTTTCAGGATGCTCATCGGTTTCGACCTGGGACACAGCCTGATGCACCACAGGATCAAACTGAGCGCCCACCGCATCTACTGCCGTCACATTGAAACGCGCGAGCAGATCGGTACATTGTTTGTGTACAAGCTCGACACCTTGAACCAAACTTTCCCCCTCACTCCCCTCCTTGGCATGCTGGAGGGCGCGGTCGAGATTGTCGACGATTGAGAGAAAATCATTCAGTATCCGCTCATTTGAGAACTTAATGGACTCGCTGCGCTCGCGGGTGGTTCGTTTCTTGAAATTTTCAAATTCCGCAGCCAACCTGAGATGTTTATCTCTTGTTTCCTGCAACTCCGTTTCAAGAGCCATCTGCGCCGACGGCTGCTCCACGTTGTCTACGATGTCGTCTGTTACGATATCTGCTGTCGCGGCTGTGTTTCCGTCTCCATCCTCCGGCTGAGCCTGTTCTGAAGACATTTCCTGTGTCATATTCTCCTGTTCCATTACTAGTTTTGCTCGTGAATCCACGTGTGTTATGCCAGCACACCAATCCCTCCATTGAAAGTAACCACGTATTGTATCGAGTCAAGGGCCAAGAAAATAAAGGTTTTTGGGGTACAACGGGGCCAGAAGACCAGAAGAAATGTAGGAGAGGGAAATCAGATGGATTTAATGACTTTGGTTTTTCCGATACAGCAGTTCCAGACCTTCCAGCGTCAGCAAATCTCGGACCTCATCGATTGTCTCCGCAATGGGAGCAATCAATGCCGCTTGTCCGCCAGTCGCGACAACTCGACATTTTTGTCCTAGACTCATTTTTATGCGTCGAACCAGCCCATCAACCATCCCTGCGAAGCCATAGATGAGACCTGACTGTATACTTGAGGCGGTGTTATGCCCAATGACCTCCTTGGGGATGGTCAATTCCACGCTTGAAAGTTTGGCAGCCCGCTGGGCAAGCGCGTCGGCAGAGATTCGAATGCCTGGAGCGATGGCCCCTCCAAGGTACTCGCCGTCCTTTGTGACAACACAAAAGGTAATCGCGGTTCCAAAATCCACAACGATAATTGGACCACCATAGCGTGCATACGCCGCAGCCGCGTTGACGATACGATCGGAGCCAATCTCTTGCGGTTGCTCAAAGCGAAACGTCAGACCCGTATCCAGATCCGACGTCACAATCAGTGGGACTGTATGGAAATAGTTCTGCGACATTTTTCCAAAGGCTGGTGTCAGCGGGGGAACCACGCTGGATAATATGACAGAACGAATCGTTGATGTTTCAACCGCACGGGTCGTTAACACGTCAAGAAAGGTAATGCCATATTCATCAGCTGTTCGCGCATAATCAGTCGCCACACGCCAGTGTGCGATCAGCCGATCCCCATCAAACACACCGGCGATGACGTTGGTATTACCTATGTCGATGGTGAGAAGCATATCGTGTGTTGCCTACCTCAGATGCACGATATCCGCACTGCGGATGATCTCCATATCGCCTTGACCCCGTCGCAGTCGTAACGATCCGTCTGATTCAATTCCATCCGCCAAGCCCTCTACAGGCCCTCCAACGGGAAGATGCGCAATCACTCTGCGACCAATGGTATCAGAAATGCTGAGATATTCACGGACGATATCTGACGTGTCACTATTCCAAAAATTTTGATACTGCGCGTCGAGCGCATCAGTTAATCTTGTAAGGAGCTGGTTACGATCAATCGACTCACCCAGATGCTCAAACAGCGAAGTCGTCGTGGATTGAACCGAAGATGGCAATGACGCGATTGGCATATTGACGTTTACCCCAATGCCCAGAATCACGCGTTGAACCTCACCACCATCGGATACAGTTTCTGCTAATACTCCAGCTACTTTCAGTCCTTCGATTAATACATCGTTCGGCCACTTGATCCGCGCGTTTAGTTCGGTTTCGGCGTGAATCGCAGAGGCCACAGCCATAGACGCAATCAATGGAACCCAGGAGATCCATTCCGGATTTCCCGCCCGCAAGATGTAGGAGCAATACAGGTTGACGCCAGATGGCGAGATCCACTCGCGACCGAGTCGCCCACGTCCCCGTGTTTGTGCATCGGCAACCACCAGTGTTCCTTCTGAGGCACCTCGATGGTGAAGATCGAGGGCGACCGCATTCGTCGACAACACCTCTTCGAAACGATGGATTGGTTGGCCTAGTGCCATGGACGTTTTCAGCATCCTACAAGGTCAAGAGACATAGGAAGCGCTGGGGCCGACTGCGTCAGCAACCCTATGGAGATAATATCAGGCCCCGCTGCCGCGTACCCTAAAACGTTCTCGAAGGTTATTCCACCAGAAACTTCAAGCATCACCTTCCCTTGAGCCAATTGTACGGCCGACTCGACCTCCGCAACGGTCATGTTATCCAACAACACAATATCGGCTGCCCCATCAAGCGCAGCTTGCAGTTGTTCCAATGAATTGACCTCAACTTCAACGCGCAATCCGGAGCCCAAATTCTTTCGAGCTTGTCGACACGCGAGTGCGACATCACCCCCACATAGCGCAAGATGGTTGTCCTTAATGAGCACCCCATCACTCAAATCCCGGCGGTGTGGAATCCCCCCACCAATAGTCACTGCCCATTTTTCCAAATAACGCAGACCCGGCGTCGTTTTGCGTGTCGCCGCAATCTGAACTGAATATGTTCTGACCACATCACAAAACTGTGACGTCAGCGTTGCAATGCCAGACAGATGCTGAAGAAAATTCAGCGCGACCCGTTCTCCCACGAGAATCGCACGACTATTTCCCGTTACGGTGAAGATCACCGCATCAGCAGAAACCTTGTCGCCGTCAGACATCGTAGGACAGAAGTTCAGATTGGGATCGACCGATTTGAAAACACCTCTGGCAAGTTCAATTCCAGCAACGACACCATAAGCTTCTGCGCGAAGCGTCCCCGTCGATGCACTCGCAGAATCGACAATGGCTGTTGAGGTGATATCCCCGCCTCCCAAATCCTCCGCAAGCGCACCTTCCACTGATTGACGAATTAACTGTTCTGGGAGGGTTGGAGTAAACGAGTTCACGTTGGAGGTCGGTTAATCCTGGAGTTGACTCAATCCGAGTGAAAACTTGTCGCATTCGGCCTGAAGCTCATGCTGCTTTGCTTGCTCTTTTTGCACCACGGCAGCAGGTGCGTTCGCGGTAAAGGTGGCGCTGCCAAGCTTCTTCTTCACACGCTCAAGATCGGCACGAAGTGCAGTCAGGCGCTTTTCCATCCGAGTCTGTTCTTTGGTAAAATCGACCAGCCCATCAAGCAATATGTAGACGTCGGCAACCTTGGTCACCTGACTGCCATACTTTCCCTGGGGCTTGGCTAAGGTTGTCCCGATCCGCAGTGAGTCGATTCGGCCAATTCCCTGAATTCGTGCCGCATGGTTTAGCACGATAGCCTCGGTCGCCACATTCGCGGGAACGATCACGACGTCAGGAAGAATTTTTCCAGGCGAGATCCCATAGGTAGACCTCACCACACGAATGCTGGAAATGACATCGATCACCGCGCTGATGGCCGTCTCAACATCGGTATCGACGATGCTTTCGTCCTGCGAAGGATATGCGGTCACCATGACGTGTTCAGCTTCACCCGGTTGGCGCTGAAGCTTGGACCACAGTTCCTCAGTCAGAAACGGCATGAAGGGATGCAACAGCCGCACGATGTGTTGAAGAACATCCAGCATCGTCTGGATCGTTTCACGACGATGCGCCTGCGCTTCACTATCGCCTGGCTTCAAATCAGGCTTGGAAAACTCGATATACCAATCACAATATTCATGCCACACAAACTGATACAGGCGGTTTGCTGCCTCATCGAAGCGATATGCGCCAAGGGACGTATTCACGTCCCCGATACACCGATGCAGGCGGCTGGTGATCCAACGGTTGATCTGCGAATCGACTCGTTCATTCTCGACACGCTCAAATCCATCAGGCACGTTGTCCAAAGCAAAACGAGCCGCATTCCAGAGCTTATTGGCAAAGTTGCGATAGCCTTCAATGCGTTCGGGGGCCAGTTTGATGTCCCTACCCGGCGACGCCATCGCCGCCAGCGTAAAGCGGAGTGCATCAGTTCCGTACTCGCTCATCACACTCAACGGATCGATGATATTCCCCTTCGACTTACTCATCTTTTTCCCTTCGGCATCGCGAACAAGAGCGTGAACGTATACATCGCGGAAAGGGATCGCGTTCTGAAATCGAAGCCCCATCATGATCATTCGCGCAATCCAAAAGAACAGAATATCGAAGCCCGTGACAAGCACAGTTGTCGGATAAAAAGTTTGCAGCGTCTGTTTCGCTTCTTCGATTTGAGCAGGATTGTCCTGTTGTTCGGCCGGCCAGCCGAGGGTCGAAAATGGCCACAGAGCTGACGAAAACCAGGTATCGAGAACGTCCGGATCCTGAGAGATATGTGATCCGTTGCATGTCGGGCACCGCTCGGGCACATTTCGTTGGATGATAGGTGCGGCATGGGCTGAATCGCATTCCTCACAGTACCAAGCGGGAATCTGATGTCCCCACCAAATTTGCCGCGAGATACACCAGTCTTTGATGTCACGCATCCAGCCGAGATAGTTGTTCTCCCACGCTTTAGGGATGAATCGAATGTCGCCGGCTTCCACCGCTTGAATCGCGGGACCCGCGAGAGGCTGGATCTTCACATACCATTGCGGCGAGAGAAACGGCTCCACAACGGTCCGACAGCGATAACACTTTCCGATCGAATGTTTGTGCGGTTCGGTACTGATCAGAAAACCGCGA
>DTRN01000180.1 GCA_012965905.1 Nitrospirales bacterium
AAGACCGGGGAGCCGGACGGGGGCCACGGCGGGGAAGGCGGGCAGCAGATGATGAAACTGAAAGACAAACCCAATATTCTTGTTCCGGAAGTGAGCAAGCTGGTTATCGGACTGATTAAAAATGTATTCGCCATTAAATTCAACGGTGCCTGAGGTTGGTCTGTCGAGCGCGCCAAGAATATGCAACAGCGTGGATTTTCCCACCCCTGATGCGCCGACAATCGCGAGCACCTCGCCACGGGTGATCTCCATCGTGATTCCTTTGAGAACCTCGATGCTGGCGTTGTTGATGTGGAACGATTTGTGGAGGTTGGTGGTGTTAATCAATTTCTACTCATATCTCAGCGCCACTGCGGGATCGAGTTTTGCCGCTTGTCGGGACGGGTAGATGGTTGCTAGCAGACTGATGAACACGGCTGATAGTCCCACCGCAAGGACGTCAAATGCTCTGATCTCCACTGGGATACGACTGATGTAGTACACATCGGTGGGAAAGGTATAAAACGTTTGGATTGCCCAACAGATGGAATAGCCAAGCGGAATGCCCAGCACGATCCCTGCTATGCCGATAATCAGGCCATCAAGCATGAAAATCCGCATGACGGCTTGAGAGGTCGCTCCCATCGTTTTCAATATGGCGATTTCTCTGCCTTTTTCGACCACAATCATCATGAGCGTGCTGACGATGTTGAATGACGCGACAAGGATAATCAGCACCAGGATAATGAACATCATCAGTTTCTCCATTTTCAGTGCGGAGAACAGATTGCGGTTCAACTCCATCCAATCGCGCGCCCAAAAGGGGAACCCAAGGGATTGATCAATCGTGTCTGCGATTTGATCGGCCAGAAAAATCTGGTCGACTTTGATGGCAACCCCACTGACGGTATCACCGACAGCGAAAAATTTCTGTGCGTCGCTCAGAGCAATGTAGGCGAGGGACGTATCGTATTCATACATTCCGGAATCGAAAATTCCGGTTAGGCGAAACCCTCGTATTTTTGGCGTGGCGCCGATGATGCGTGTTGAGCCGACCGGCGAGACCACGTTGAGGCGATCACCCACGGTGACTTGAAGTACCCGAGACAGTTCCTTTCCCACGATGATGCCGGGAAGTATGTCGTCAGGTGAGGACGAGTCCTCGGTTGGTTGTGGTGATTTCAAGTCGTCGAGCGAGCCCACGATCAAGTTCTTTCCGACATCGGTCACCTGGCCTTCCCGGCTGGGATCGATGCCATTCAATAGCACGCCTTGCACGCCAAATTCCGATGTCAGAAGGATTTGTCGGTATATGAATGGCGATGCTGCCACGACGTGGGGGACGCTGGTGACTTTTTCGAGGACCTGTTCGTACTCACTGAGGTTCCCGCCGGTTCGATCGACCACCACCACGTGGGATTTCGTTCCGAGTATCCGTTTCTGAACGTCTTCTTTAAAGCCGGTCATGATTCCGAGGGTGGCAATGAGAGCGGCAACGCCGAGCGTCACCCCAACGATCGATATGACGGTATTGAATGAGACTCTGTGCTGCCGGTGCTTCGACCGTAGGTAGCGGAAACTAATTGAAAACTCGTAGGGCAGGTTCACGTTGGGCGCTCGGGACGTAACTGAGGGAATAGAATGACCTCACGTATCGATGCCTGATTGGTCAGCAGCATGACCAGGCGATCGATTCCGATTCCTTCCCCTGCCGTCGGGGGAAGGCCGTATTCCAGCGCCCGGATAAAGTCCGCGTCGATGTGATGTGCTTCCACATCGCCACTGGCTCGGAGTGCCGCTTGTGCTTCAAAGCGCTGGGCTTGATCAATGGGATCATTCAACTCAGAAAATGCGTTGGCAATTTCACGTCCGGCAATGTAGAGCTCGAATCGATCGGTCAGCATTGGCTGTGTCGCGCATCGCTTGGCTAGGGGGGAGATCTCAATGGGGTAATGGGTGATGAAGGTTGGCTGGATCAGGCGCGATTCGACGGTCGATTCAAAGATGATGTTGAGGATGGCGCCTAGGGAGGCATCCTGAGGCACATCGAGCCCCTTTTCTCGTGCAGCCGCAAAGGCCGTCTCCTGCGATTGAAGGGCTTCTCTGGACATGCCACTGAACTCGTGGACGGCATCGGTGAAGGTCAGTCTCCGCCACGGAGGAGTCAGGTCAAGCTGATGTTCCTGATAGGGAATCACCAGCCCACCACAGATTTTTTGAGTCGTTTCCGCGATCAAGGCTTCGGTCATCGGCATCAGATCTTCAAAATCCGCGAACGCCATGTAGAACTCCAACATGGTAAATTCCGGATTATGGATGGTCGAAATCCCTTCGTTGCGGAAATTGCGGTTGATCTCGAAGACGCGCGGAAGACCTCCAACCACAAGCCGTTTCAGATAGAGTTCTGGCGCGATTCGCAGATAGAGATCCGTATCCAGGCTGTTGTGGTGAGTGATAAATGGTCGCGCGGTGGCTCCTCCCGGTATTGGATGCATCATGGGTGTCTCGACTTCGAGAAAGTCCTTCGTAATGAGAAATTGCCTGACCGCCTCGATAATCCGACTTCGCTGGACAAAGATGCCGTGAACATCCGGGTTTGCGATGAGGTCGAGATAGCGTTGTCGATAGCGTGTCTCGACATTGCTCAGGCCGTGCCACTTTTCCGGTAAGGGTTGAAGTGATTTGGAAAGCAACGTCAGCTGTGAGACGGCAACCGTCAGTTCATCTGTTTTGGTTCGAAAGAGTGTGCCGCTGATGCCAATCCAATCACCGACATCGAGTTGCTGCATGAGTTGAAATTTGAGAGGATCAAGCGCATCCTTTTTGAAATAGACTTGAAGAGCGTCTCGCTCGTCTCGGAGCACTCCAAACGCGGCTTTTCCGAATCGGCGAAGCCCGGTCAGGCGTCCGGCAAGCGTGCATGCTATCGGTGTCTGATCAAGGGTTGGCCCGTCTGTCGCGTTATATTGCGCCAGAATGGTGGCTGCACGATCCGATCGCTCAAAGCGTCCACCGTAGGGATCGATGCCCAACTGCCGGAGTTCGTCGAGTTTCTTCAGCCGTTGCTGACTTTGATCGCTACGCTCCTCCACGGTCAAGTCGGGGTGTCCACGCGGCCCACGTGCGACGCTGAACCTTGTGCAGCACGCTTGGCAAGGTAGGCTTCGATGAACGGATCGAGGTTTCCGTTCAAGACTGCCTCGATGTTGCCCACCTCATGATTGGTCCGATGATCCTTCACAAGCTGGTAGGGTTGGTAAACATATGAGCGGAGTTGATGCCCCCAGGCGATGTCCTTTTTCTCCCCAACAAAGGCTTGCATCTCTTGATCTTGCTTCTCCTGTTCACGTGCGTACAGGCGGGCATGCAAAACTTTCATGGCCGCACTCTTGTTTTTGTGTTGTGAACGTTCATTTTGACATTGAACGACGATATTGGTGGGTATATGGGTGATACGAATTGCCGACGAGGTCTTATTGATATGTTGCCCGCCCGCTCCACTGGCGCGGAATGTGTCGATGCGAAGGTCTTTGTCATCGATGGTCACATCGACGCCTTCCTCAATTTCGGGATAGACGAACACAGACGCGAAAGACGTATGGCGACGTTTATTAGAATCGTAGGGTGAGATTCGTACCAATCGATGGACGCCAGCTTCGCCTTTGAGATAGCCGTACGCGTAGTCTCCACTAATGGACAGCGTCGCGCTTTTGATTCCGGCTTCATCTCCCTGAATCAGGTCTACGGTGTTGACGCGGAAGCCTCGCCGCTCCGCCCAGCGTACGTACATCCGCATGAGCATCTCCGCCCAATCTTGAGACTCGGTGCCTCCGGCTCCTGGATGGAATGACACAATGGCGCTATTGATGTCCTTGTCTTCTGAAAGCAGCATTTGGGTGCGAATACGGGCGAGTTCATCTTCCAAGCTCATGAGTTCTTGAGTGACTTCGCCAAGCTCATCCTCATCCTCTTCTGCTTCAACGAGTTCAAGGAGGGTTTGGAGATCCTGGTCGCGTTTGTCGAGCGTTGTCCAACGCGTCAACTCGCGTTCCAGAATTTGTTTGCGGGCAATCACCTGTTGTGCGGAAGACTGGTCGGCCCAAAAGTCGGGTTCAGCCATTTGGTCATTGATGCGCTGAAGATCGCTGGTCATGCTAGCGAGGTCAAAGATGCCCCCGTAGCTGTTGTATCGTCGCGTGAACTTCGTGAACTCGCAGTTTGATGTTATCCAACATGATCGGTCGCTCCATTCGAGGGGGTATGGTGCGCTGCGCACCACGGTGACGCTGCAGGCTGACTCAAGAATATGGAGATGTTTTCTCGCACGAGCCTCGAAAAAAAATGGTAACACAACGCTTAGGGCTCGCGCAAAATATGTTCACATCGGTCGTCCCTTACGTCGTTTCTGTAGACCCAATGTCAAAAAGATGAATCCGAGTACGAATCCGGCACAGGTGTACGCGAACACATCGCCATAGATTGTGTACACGGTCCGATCAAGGCCAACGGTCACGGTGTCGACAATGGCCGTCTGTGTGAAGAGATCGGTTGTGCGTTTGATGCTGCCATCCGCATCGATGAACCCTGAAATGCCGGTGTTGGCTGCTCGAGCAAAGGGAACACGATTTTCGATCGCCCGAAAGACCACCATCGAGAAATGTTGATAGGGGGCCGATGAGCGGTCATACCAGGCATCGTTGGTGATGGTGACCATGTATTCAGCGCCCTGTTTGACGAATTGTCTCACTAAGTCCGGATAAATGACCTCAAAACAGATGGCTACCCCAAACCGGCCGTGTGGTCCGCTCATGATGGTATGTTCATTTCCGGGAACATAGTCACCGATGCCGTGTGCCAACTTGTTTACGAATGCAAGAAATTGAGGGACATATTCTCCAAATGGGACAAGATGTATTTTGTCGTAGTAATTCAAAACCGTGCCTTGCGAGGAAAGAAGATATGCGCGATTAAGAAGTTGTGCCGATTCTTTCGTGATCTCCTTGACCGCCACACTTCCAAAGAGGAGTGGGGTCTGTTGGGTGTGTACGAGTGCCGTGATTTGATCACGAAAGGTCTCTTCTATCGCAAAGACAAACGGTGTTGCGGCTTCCGGCCATACAATCAGATCAACCGGATCCGACCCATGGTCTTCGATCGCTTGTGTGGTTAAGTTAAAGTAGCGATCCATGGTTTCTTGCCGGAATGCGGGGTCCCATTTTTGTCCCTGATCGATATTGGCCTGAATAAGTCCCAGGCGAACACCTCGTTGATCTGGCGTGTTGTGAATGGCTTTCTGTCGTAATTCGCCGTACAACATGGTCAGTGAGAAAAATGTGATGGTGATCACTGCTGACATCGCCATGGGGGCAGTGCGTATGGTGAGACGTTCACGGAAGGAAAGAATGAGAAGGGTGAGGAATGCATTCACCATGACGACAAGAAAGGATACGCCATACACCCCGGTGATATCTGCGATCTGGATGATTGATAGCCATTGATACTGAGAATATCCCAGCAGCGCCCATGGACATCCTGTGAAGAGATGCGTGCGTAAGATCTCGAGACTGACCCATGTTGGTGGAGCTGCCCACACGAGGGCAGAAGGGTGCGGAAAGTACCGCAGGAAAAACGACACAAGCGCAGCGAAGATTCCAACGAAGAGGCCGAGATAGGCAGCAAAGAGTATGAGGATCATCACGCTCGAAAGGAATGGAATGTTGCCGTATTGGTGCATGGCAATGACGATCCAATACACGATTCCGGAAAAGGCAATGATCCCGGTGATCCAGCCGTACAAGAATGCGCGTTGTGGGGAGGTGCCACGACAAGAGAGGAGTAAGGGAACAAGGCTGATCCAGGCGAGGGTACCGAGATGAAACTGTGGAAAACTCAGAATAAGAAGTATGCTGGACAGGAAAGCAGCAACAAAATGCGGCATGACACCTCGATTATTGATGGAACGCGAGTAGGGATACGCGTGAGAATTATACCGTACATTTTGTGGGTTGATGATCTTGACAAACCAATGTACACTTCGCGTTCAATGTAAGAGTTGATATCTCCACCCACCTCGCATTGAGGAGTACGATGGATATAGCGCTTACGGATACCTCACGGGCTACCACGACGGAAGCTGGGATCTTAGTTGTCGATGACGATGTCAGCGCACGCAAGACGCTCGTCAGTCTGCTCGAAAGTGTGGGCTATGGGGTCACAGCCGTTGGGAACGCGGAGGAAGCCGCGGACATCATGCGACGATCATCGATTGATCTCGTCCTGACCGATCTGCGTTTGCCGGGCATCGACGGCATTGATTTGCTGCGGCAACTTCAACGTGCCGACAATCGTGTGCTCGGTATTGTGCTCACTGGCTATGGTTCCGTGACAGAGGCGGTCCGGGCGATGAAGGCGGGGGCGTTCGACTTCATTACCAAACCGTTTGATCTGGATGCGGTGGAGGTGAGTGTTCAGCGGGCCGTAGAGTTTCTGAAATTGAAAGAGGAGAATTACCGGCTGCACTTGGCGGTCAGGGACAAATACCGCTTCGAAAACCTCGTGGGCAACAGTCCGGCGATGTGGGCGGTGTATGAGTTGATCGAGAAAGTGGCGGACACCGACAGTACGATCCTGCTTTCCGGCGAGAGCGGGACGGGGAAAGAAGTGGTTGCGAAAACCATTCATTATAATAGCTACAGGCGCGAGAAGCCGTTGATTCCGGTCAATTGCGGGGCGATTCCTGAGCATCTCCTGGAAAGTGAACTATTTGGGCATGAGCGGGGGGCGTTTACTGGGGCCGTGGCGTCCCGGATAGGACGGTTTGAGCGGGCAGACGGGGGAACGATATTCTTGGATGAAGTGGCCGAGATGAGTTTGCCCCTCCAGGTCAAGTTGTTGCGGGTGCTGCAAGAACGATCATTTGAGCGTGTGGGAGGGAATCGGACGATTCACGTGGATATTCGCGTGATTGCGGCCACCAATCGCTCTCTTCAGCAAGCCGTTGCAAATAAGCAGTTTCGCGATGATCTCTATTATTGCCTCAATGTGATTCCAATTGATATCCCTCCTCTTCGAGATCGGGTGTCTGATATTCCCATGTTGGTGGACCATTGTCTGGCGAAATTCCGACATGCACAGCGCAGC
>DTRN01000181.1:0-2835 GCA_012965905.1 Nitrospirales bacterium
GCTCTTTGATTGGCGTTGGGGGCGATGCGGCATTGATTTCGCAAACAGGTCTTCTTCTCGAATGATCGCGCCGAACCCCTCCATGAGAAACCCGCTCGACACGATGCCATGGGCCAGGTAAATGGGGGCGGCAGCCATGTGCCGGCCCATGACAGCCTGCTGATGTACGTGCCACCGTTCTGCCGGCACATCATATTCTGCGAACAGGGTGCACAGCCGATCAGCTTGGCCATGGCTTCGTGCAATGACGACAACCGGTCCACGGGAGCGAAGATCCTCAAGGATTTTTATGACCGAGGCGAATGGCGTACCCTGGATCCCCAGGCCGAGACTCTCCGGAGACCGGCACGCCATGTGCATCGTGGCATCGGTAGGACCGACTCCAACATGAAACGGCCGATCAACAGCATGGGGAATTGCTTCCGTGACGACAACTGTCCGGCCCTCGTTCGCTACCGCGATCGACTCCCAAGGGAGATACCACGCTTCTGGCGAGGCTGAGGGTTCACTCCATTCTTCTCGGGCCTGAATCATCATGTCATCGGCACATTGTCGAAGTTCTTTCGGCTCATTCAGCACGATGATCGGAGGATCGAGACAGTAGTCGGCTAACGCATTCATCCCGGCATAGTGCTGGGGAGCCTGCCATTCGACGTCCGGCGGTAATGGATTGTCAGACAGGACGTCAAGGATATATTCCCGCGCGGGTAACACCACGGCCCTAGCCTGTTCATAAGAAGATATTTGTGAATTGATATCAAAGACTCGAATCGACTCTACCGTGTCTCCAAGAAATTCAAGCCTCACCGGTTCGTCATGGGCCGTTGAAAATAGGTCGACAATCCCTCCTCGAACGCTTAATTCTCCCGGATCCTGCACGATAGAAACATTGCGATACCCCGATCGCAAACAGCGTTCAATCAACGTATCTCGCTCTACACAATCACCCGGTTGCAGTTCAAGACACGACCCGTCAAATATGATTTTCGGAAGCGTACGCCGCAGGATACTTGAAATACTCGTCACAACGACGGAAGGCCGGCCTTGCCGTAATTGGTAGAGGGTCCGCATACGCCGTGCAACGCGATCGACTGCAGGAGTTGCAGGTTGGTACGGTGATAGATCCCAATCGGGGAACCGATGAATCGGCAATTCCAGAAGGTCAAGAAATGCCTGAAAGAACAACAGGTCCTCAAATATAGCTTCGGCTTCTGCTTCAGAGCGTGTCACGATGAGCATTGACCGTGAGGTGTGTTGAGCTAATCGAAGGAGGAGTAACGATTTGGCCGAACTGGTATATCCCGTAATGGTTGGTAGAGCCGCATCCTGTTTCAGAAGACAATCCAGATGACGAAGCAGGCCATCGAACCCGGTCACTCCCTTGGTTTCTGTCGCGAGACTGGTCACGGCGAGAACATCCTCATGCGCTCAATGAGAAGCGTGGTGGAGATACCAGTCACTTCCGGGGTCGATACTACTGATCCACCCCGTGCTACAACTACGTCACGGCCGATGACCTCTTGGGGATCCCAATCACTGCTTTTCACGAGAATGTCGGGTCGTACGGCGGTAATAACACGCAAGGGATCTGGCTCCGAAAATATGACAACATGATCGACACAGGTCAGTGCGGCCAACACTTCACCACGTTGATCCTGTGGAACAACCGGCCGATGTGGCCCCTTGAGCTGGCGCACAGAGTCATCGCTGTTGAGACCAACAATGAGGATATCACCGAGACGGCGCGCAGCTTGGAGGGAACGTACGTGGCCCACATGCAGCAAATCAAAGCAACCGTTGGTAAAAACGATTTTCTGACCGTGCACCCGAGATTGTTCCAAGAGTGCAGTAAGTTCTTGGAGTGTCACAAGCTTGTCAGTCATACCGCGGCCTCAAATCGCCTCAGAGTACCATAGGGGATATGTGACATCAATTTGGCGCTAAGTAGCGCACGAGGGAGGATATGGTCAGGGATTCTGGGAAGTTAGGGTGTCGGAAAGCTCAGCCGCATGCCAGGTTCAAGCCCTTCCTCAGCATATCGGCCAGCCGCAATTTCAAGGGCAAATGAGGAGACCTTATTGGGGTGATAGAGCGGACAGGGCGTTGCCTCGCACGGCTGCATCCCCTCGGCGACATCGACAATGAGACCATCGGCATCTAACCACACGACATCGAGCGGGATGAGAGTATTTTTCATCCAAAACGCCCAGATTTGTTCACGCTCGAAGACAAACAACATGCCGCGGTCCCTTGGCAAATGCTCCCGATGCATCAAACCCTGTTCCCGTAGGTGGTCGGTATCGGCAACTTCAACGAGAAACTTCGTTCCATTTGGAAGGGTAACCGGCAACAGATCGTTGTTCTCATCGGTTTCAGCCCCTCCCCCAAAACACCCCACTGCAGCGAGACACAAGAGTGCTACAAGCGGTGCAAGCAATAGTAGCCTTCGGTACATGGTCGTACAGTCTTGGATGAAACACCGCACATGTCAAGACCTAGCACAAAGCGTATCTCTCACCTAAGAACGTCTACGATACACGGCGACACGTAGATTCTTTTTATGTACTTGGATACAATCCCGCGGCAGGGGAAAGCAATGCGCTATGCCCACATCGTAGTCTAGAGTAAATCCATTGCCGCAGGATCCCCCAACACACCCCACCCCCCTTCCACAATCCCGCGAAGAAGGACACATCCTTCGGGCATCTGTCCTGATTAGTGGTGCAACGCTCCTCAGCCGCATCTTAGGGTTTGCTCGCGACATCGTTCTGGCACGATTGTTTGGGGCCGGAATGGCCGCAGACGCTTTTTTCGTTGCGTATCGTATTCCCAATA
>DTRN01000181.1:2845-49177 GCA_012965905.1 Nitrospirales bacterium
GCGGAAGGGTCAATGGCCGCGGCCTTCATTCCGGTGTTTAGCGAATATCTTAAAAAACAGGCCCATCAGGATGCCAAGGACCTTGCCAACGTGGCATTTACAACCCTCCTGCTTCTTCTAAGCGTAGTTTCCATTCTTGGGGTGCTTGGCGCCCCCATCATTGTATCCGTACTCGCCATGGGGTTCGCTGACGACCCTGAGAAACAAGCGCTCACTATTCAACTTACCCGGATGATGTTTCCGTACCTTATTTTTATCGGACTTTCCGCTCTTGCCATGGGCATCCTCAATAGTGTCCGCAGTTTTGCCGCGCCGGCGTTTGCTCCGGTAATGTTTAACCTCACCATCATTGCCTGCGCCTTTCTAATAGCACCACGGCTCTCGAACCCAATTTACGGTATTGCAATCGGTGTCGTGTTAGGAGGGTGTGCTCAGTTTCTCATTCAGCTTCCTCATTTGCGACGAGCAAATTTTTCACTCTCGCTCAGATGGGATCTTTATCACCCGGGAGTGAAGCGGATTGGCGTACTCATCGTGCCCACCATATTTGGTTTGGGTATCACGCAGGCAAATCTGCTCCTTAATACTATTCTCGCCTCGTTCCTTGCTGCGGGAAGCGTCACCTTTCTTTTTTACGGAATGCGCCTTATCCACTTTCCACTCGGACTCGTTGGCATTGCCTTGGCGACTGCCATCCTTCCATCACTGAGTGCGCTGACGGCTGACGGCGCACACGATGAGTTAAACAAGCGTATTGAATTTGGCTTACGGCATGTGTTCTTTCTCATGATTCCGGCGACCGTTGGGCTCATCATGTTGCGAACACCACTGATCCATCTTTTTTTCGAGCACGGCGAGTTTACGGCCGAAGCTACCAGAGGAACAGCCATTGCGGTCGCGTTTTATGCGATCGGGCTGTGGGCCTTTGGTGCTATTCGGATTGTCGTTTCAGCCTTTTACGCGATGAAAGATACACGCACGCCAGTTCGTGTCGCGATGCTTGCGCTGTTATGCAACATCGTTCTGTCCCTCTCGCTTATGGGCCCTCTGCAACATGGGGGATTGGCCTTGGCAACATCGATTGCCACGATGCTCAACGTCAGCATCCTTCTTGTTTTCCTGGTGAAGAAGATAGGACATTTAAATTGGCCGGCAATCGCACACTCACTCCTCCGGACAGCCGGCGCCAGCCTCGTTGTCGTCGTTATTTGCCGATGGGTCGCCATACACGACGTGTGGATTCAGAATGGGCTCTGGTCAACAAAAGCCTTGCTTCTTGGCACTGGAATACTATTTAGCATTGCGGGATATTTGGGAATACATATGCTTATACGCTCTCCTGAGCTCGCTGCGATGAGGCATGCGTTTGCGCAGAAAGTGATTGAGCGCACCAATCATGGCCCTTGACTTTTTTTCACGATGACACGAACATTGCTGCCGTGACTCCAAAGCCAACACAAAACAACGAAAGCCTTGATGAGTCACTTGCAGTTAAAGTCCGAGAGTTTGCCAATCGCATGACGCTAAGTGGAGCGCGAAACCTTCACCCTTTAGTCATCCGCGCCGTTGAAAAACCGCTTATTACCCAAATCCTTACCGAAATGAAATGGAACCAGGTGCAAGCCGCGCATGTCCTCGGAATAAATCGTAATACCCTTCGAAAGAAAATTCGCGATCTGTGTATCTGCCGTCCAGGAGACGCAGATCGAGAACCTCGCCGGAAGAGCCTCTAGCTTCCCCTTCCCCTTGACCAGTCAGAGCTAGGCTGATATATTTTCAGCCGTATTTATCGCTTTGATATGACGACACACACTTCCAGCGGCTCTTCTCGACACCATCATGGTTTAGGCGCGTAGCTCAGGGGGAGAGCGCTACCTTGACACGGTAGAAGTCGGCGGTTCAAAACCGCCCGCGCCTACCATGGTCTCTTCCAGTACTCACCCGTCTCGTTTAAAATATAAGGCTAGGATGATTGAGGTCACGTATCCGGATAAATCTCGGCGCTCATACGAATCTGGGATTACTGCGTTCGCAGCACTGGAGGATTACCCTCTCCCGAATAACCGTACGTTGTTGGCCGCAGAGGTTGATGGTGTTGCGGTTGACCTCTCGACCGTCTTGACGTCAGATATCTCAATCAATCCCCTCACCTTCGATGCGGACATTGGAAAAGAAGTCTATTGGCATACCAGTGCGCATATCCTCGCTCAAGCGGTCAAAACCGTCTTCCCAACGGCAAAATTGGCCATTGGCCCCCCGATTGACGCCGGATTCTACTACGATTTCGGGTTTGAACGAGCGTTTACGCCTGAGGATCTTGACCGGATCGAAGGCGAAGTGCATTCAATCATGAAAGCAGATTATCCACTCCAACGGATGGAATCCTCCCAAAAGGACGCGATCCCGTTTTTCCAGGACAGGGATGAGTCCTATAAAGTAGAAATTATCGAAAGCATATCTGATCCATCGGTATCCATGTATCGACAAGGGGATTTCATCGATCTCTGCCGCGGGCCACATGTGCCTTCAACGGGACGGATAGGGGCCTTTAAGGTGTTATCCGGCGCAGGAGCCTATTGGCGTGGGGACGAGCATAATCCCATGCTCCAACGCATATACGGGATATCCTTTCCGACACAGGAAGAACTCGATCAACACCTCCATCTGCTCGAGGAAGCCAAGCGTCGAGACCATAGAAAGCTTGGAAAAGAGCTTGAACTGTTTTCAGTCAGTGATGAGACAGGTCCAGGACTCATTTTGTGGCACCCCAAGGGTGCGATGGTCAGGCATCTGATTGAGACGTTTTGGCGGGAACAGCACCTTGAACGAGGGTACGAGCTTGTCTATTCACCGCATATTGCCCGGCTCGATCTCTGGAAGCAGAGCGGACATCTTGATTTCTACCAGGAGAACATGTTTGCGTCGATGCCGGTTGAGGGCAATGCCTACCAGCTGAAACCAATGAACTGTCCCTTTCATATTATCATCTACAAATCGCGTTTACGGAGTTATCGCGATCTTCCCCTGCGCTGGGCCGAGCTCGGCACCGTCTATCGTCATGAACGTTCCGGAGTCCTTCATGGTTTATTGCGTGTTCGCGGGTTTACGCAAGATGATGCACATATTTTCTGTCGACCCGACCAATTGGCCGATGAAGTGGTCGGCATCATTGAGTTTACCTTTGCGACATTACGGCGTTTTGGTTTTGAGCACTTTGAAACGTTTCTCTCAACCCGTCCCGAACACGCGGTAGGCTCAGATGAGGATTGGCAGCATGCCACAGACTCGCTTGAATCTGCGTTGCAGCGTCTTGATGTACCCTATACGACCGATCCAGGGGAAGGAGTCTTTTACGGACCAAAGATCGATATCAAGATTCGTGATGTTCTGGGACGCGCGTGGCAATGCTCGACCATCCAATTAGACTTTAACCTTCCACAGCGTTTTGGATTGGCCTTTACCGGCCCCGATGGAAAACCACATCAACCGATTATGATTCATCGAGCGATCTTCGGCTCAATTGAGCGTTTTATGGGCATTCTCATTGAACATTTTGCTGGTGCCTTTCCGACTTGGCTGGCTCCAGTTCAGGTCAAGGTCTTAACGCTCGGCGAAACCCAGTCCTCCTATGCGAGCGATCTCGTCGTGCAATTAAAGCAACAGGGCTTCCGTGCAGAAGCGGATCTGCGATCCGAAAAGATGAACCTAAAGATCCGTGAGGCTGAAACGGCAAAAGTCCCATATATGCTGGTCGTTGGTGATCGGGAAGTGACAGCAGGCACGGTATCAATTCGAAAACGAAAAGATGGTCCGGCGGGCACAATGACGCGCGCCGCATTTATTGAGATGTTAGCTGCCGAGATGTCGGAACATGTTTCCACATCCCTGGCACCGACTCCCTCATGAGAAACATATAGCCAAGGAGGTGCCCTATCGTTCAAAAGCTTCGTGTTAATCAACGCATCCGAACGGCTGAGGTTCGAGTCATAGGGTCGGACGGCGAGCAACTTGGTATTTTACCAACGCCCGATGCAATCCGACAGGCCCTCGAGGACGGATACGACCTGGTAGAAGTGGCGCCAATGGCTCAACCACCCGTCTGTCGGATTATGGATTACGGCAAGTATAAGTATGAGACCAATAAAAAAGAGCACGCGAACAGGTCTCATCAAAAGTCCACACAAGTCAAGGAAGCAAAAATTAGGCTCCGAACCGGAATCCACGACTTGGAAACCAAGATCAAGCATATTAATTCATTCTTGGATCATGGGCACAAGACCAAGGTCATTCTGGTATTTCGAGGACGTGAAATGGAGCATGCAGCACGTGGAAGGGACCTCATGGAACTCGTGGTGCAAGGTATTGCCGATCATGGCCAAGTAGAACAGCCCCAACGCATTGAAGGTCGTTTCTTGGTCATGCTTCTTGCACCAAAATCATAATAAGCACAATAACGAGGGAAACTATGGCTGGGCTAAAACTAAAAACTCATCGCGGCACGGCGAAACGAATCAAAGTCACTGCCACGGGAAAATACATACGTCGAAGAGCAAAACTTCGGCACATTCTTACGACAAAATCACGAGATCAAAAACGCAACCTCAAAGGACCGGCAAAAGTCGATGCGAGCGTCACCCGTATGATGGGTCGCTTGCTTCCTAATCAGTAATTGTATGTCTCACAGATTCATTTCACGATGTTATAAGGAGTACGATCATGCCTAGGGCAAAAGGGGGTCCCAAAACTCATCTTCGTCGGAAAAAGCGTCTGAAGCTAGCTAAAGGCTACTTCGGAGGTCGAAGCCGCCTATACCGTCAAGCGACTGAGGCTGTTGACCGAGCGTTACGATTTGCCTATCGCGGCCGTAAAAATAAGAAACGCGATTTCCGGCGCTTATGGATTGCACGAATTAATGCGGCAACACGAGCGAATGGATTGACATATAGTGAATTTATCGCGCATCTCAAGCGGGCAAAGCTTGCGTTAAATCGTAAGGTTCTTGCCGACATGGCAATGAATGACACCGAAGCGTTTGCGCGAATGATCGAAACCATTAAGGCTACTCCCACACCCGTAGCAGCGTAATTTTTCGTGAAGCCGATCCCCCTGATGGCGTTGTGTGGCGGGGGATTATGGTTTATCACTGCCCTATTCTTCTTCGTTGAGGTTCACGCCCAACCTGTACTGGAAGTTCGTCAGACAATCCGCGAACTCGGTATCTCGATTGGCACCTTCCCCACCGGCACATTGAATGCTATCACCGATGTTCCCGGCGTTCGTGTCGGACATACGACCCTACGCAAAGGCCATGGTGCGTTAGTCCCAGGCCAAGGTCCCGTCCGGACCGGCGTCACCGTAGTGATCCCTCGCGACGATGTCTGGAATCATAAAGTGCCTGCAGGAAGTTTTGTGCTCAATGGCACGGGTGAAATGACGGGGCTTGCGTGGATTGAGGAGGCCGGGTTTCTTGAATACCCCATTGCCCTCACCAATACCTTAAACGCCCCACTCGTCGGCAACGGCGTCATCAGCTGGATGCTCAAGCAATACCCCGCGATCGGTATTACCGACGACACATTGACTCCCGTCGTTGCTGAATGCGATGACAGCTATCTCAACGATAGCCAAGGACGCCACGTCACCGAACAGGATGTCGTGCACGCGTTAGAGAGCGCGAGTTCTGGAACCATTGCGCAGGGATCTGTTGGTGCGGGCACTGGAATGAGAAGCTATGGCTTTAAAGGCGGGATTGGGACATCGTCACGTGTCTTGCCGGAAGCCGACGGTGGGCATGTCATCGGAGTGCTTGTCAACGCGAATCATGGACGACGAGAGCAACTCACCATTCTCGGTCATCCAATGGCACCCCATTTTTCCAAAGTCCAAGCCCCACTCCAGACAACTGAAGGGTCAATCATTATTATTATTGGGACCAATGCTCCCTTAACCAGTCGACAACTCAAGCGCGTCGCCAAGCGAGCAACATTCGGATTAGCACGAACCGGGACGATTGGTCGCCACGGCAGTGGAGACTTTATTCTCGCGTTCTCCACTGGAAACGTTATTCCACATTATCCAACTGCCCAAACCTACTCAATGACGATCCTCTCTGATATTTATCTCAATCCCATTTTCGCTGCCGTCGTTGAGGCCACGGAAGAAGCGATTTTGAATGCTCTTACCATGGCAACAACTGTCGTCGGGCGTGATGGGCACCGTGTCGACGCTATTCCTTTGGAACCGCTTAAACGGCTGCTCATCCCCTACTAGGACGTTGCTTATTCCGCGATCCGCACGGTCATTTCGATACGATCGGTGGGTAAGTCGCGAGCATCCCTGTCTAGTGAAACAATCGTGTCAACGACATCCATCCCCTTCACTACTTTTCCAAACACAGTATATTTCCCATTGAGGAAGCTGGATTCAGCAACAACGATGTAGAATTGTGAGCCGGCACTGTCAGGATCTTGTGAGCGTGCCATTGAGAGAATGCCACGGCCGTGTGGACGATTATTGAATTCTGCCTTGAGGTTGTAACCAGGCCCACCTAACCCGTACGTGGAGGTATCGTCATCTTTGGTATTGGGGTCTCCCCCTTGGATCATAAACCCTGGAATAATCCTATGAAAAATGGTTCCATCATAGAATCCTGATTTGGCTAGTTTTAGAAAGTTCTCGACGTGGTTTGGCGCCTTCTTGGGAAAGAATGTGAGTTCAATCGATCCAAACTTTGTATCTATGATCGCTCGTGGGACCTTTTCTCCTGCTTCGACCTGTAACACCGCGGCACTTGACAACATGATTCCACTCACAAGTATTACCACAAGCCGAAACATCATTACATACACCTCCTTATGCCGATTACACTTTTGATTCCTGTAATCGAGCGAGTGCCTGTTTTGCTGCTTGCTGTTCAGCCTTTTTCTTCGTCCTTCCAGCCCCAGTTCCGTATCTCTCATCTTTCAGGTGAACCTCTACTTCAAATGTTCGATGGTGATCCGGGCCCGATGTGTGTCGGAGCTGATAGATAGGAAGGAGGCCATATCGCCGCTGGCAGAGTTCCTGAAGCTGACTTTTATCATCTACCTCATGCCCGTTCGAACTGAGGGGACTGAATTCTTCGCGGTAGATGTTCAAGACCAGTTGTCGTGCCGGTGACAAGCCTCCGTCTAGGTATACAGCCGCAATAAGCGCTTCAAGCGTATCAGCAAGCAGGGATGGTTTTTGACGTCCGTCATTCAACTCTTCCCCTCGTCCGAGAATAAGATAGGTGCCCAAGGCCAGATGCTTCGATAATTTCGAAAGGATGTCCTTGCTCACCAAACGTGCTTTCATTTGTGACAGGCTCCCCTCGTCGGCCTCTCGAAATCTGCTCATGAGATACTCACTGATCATGAGATCCAAGACAGCATCCCCCAAGAATTCAAGCCGCTCGTTATGTGAACGGCTCCCCCGCTTTTCATTCAATGAGGATGAATGGGTGAGCACCTCGACGAGTAGGTCAATGCGATCAAACGAATAGCCGATTTTCGCCTGCAATTCAACCATTGCCTCGGAAACCTGCAGCGTCGAAAGCTGCTCAGGATTCATATCGGCGAAAAACCAAGCACGCGTTTGTCCCTCCAAATCCAAATGAATTCGAGAGGATGGCATCGACCTGAGCCTTCCGAGCAATATTGGCAACATGATCGAGTGGATACTCAGAGTCTGGTTTATCAAGATTAATTGTAGGAGGCAGAGTTCCTCTCTGCATTGCCAGGATACTAAAGGCAGCTTCGACGCCACCCGCAGCACCGAGAAGATGCCCAGTCATCGATTTCGTCGCACTCACGGGAATACGTGCAGCACTCTCACCGAATACACGAGTAATGGCCAGCGCCTCAAGTCTATCCGCCATAGTCGATGTCGCGTGAGCGTTGATATATCCTATATCTGATGGGGACAAACCAGCATCGTGGAGTGTCTGCTCCATACATCGGACCGCACCGTTCGCATCGCTCGGCGGCGCAGTGATATGGTAGGCGTCTGCCGTCATGCCATAGCCGACAAGTTCCGCATAAATTCTTGCACCGCGTGCGACAGCGTGTTCGAGCTCTTCAAGAAACAGGACGCCTCCCCCTTCGCCAATGACAAAACCATCTCGATCTTGATCGAAGGGCCGGCTTGCAGCTTCAGGAGCGTCATTCCGCTTGGAGAGGGCACGGGCAGCTGCGAATCCAGCAAGCGTGAGGGGCGTGATCGCTGCCTCCGTGCCTCCAGCAATGATTGCGTCGGCTTCACCGCGCTGAATGATACGATAGGCATCGCCGATACTATGTGTCCCTGTTGCACAAGCGGTAACCGTTCCTGCGTTTGGACCACGTGCCCCGAGTATAATTGAGACAAAACCCGCGGCCATATTCCCAATAACCATTGGGACAAAAAATGGCGTCACGCGGGAGGGGCCTTTTTCTTGAAGCGTCGTATGGGTCTGTTCAATGCCATTAATTCCACCAATGCCTGACCCTATGACCACGCCAATTCGATTTGCATTCTGTGACGAGATAGAAAACTGAGCATCATCCACAGCCATACGGCTCGCCGCAATCGCATATTGGATAAACGTATCCATTTTTTTAACATCTTTTTTATCCACGTAATCTGTGGGGACAAAATCTGGGATCTCCGCGGCGATCTGGGAGGGATAGTCTGTCGGATCGAATCGCGTAATCCGTCGAACAGCGGATTCTCCCTTGCAGACAGCGCTCCAGGCTGCCTCAATCCCAATGCCAAGAGGAGTAACGAGCCCAATACCGGTAACGACGACTCTTCGTTCGGGCTGACGCTTCCCCTGCCAGCCTTCGTGGGAAACATTCATGGCATAGTCTCAGCTGTTCTTCTCAAGGCCACCATTGTGGACACATCACGCGACCAGTGGTTCTGGGTGAGGGAACGATTCTGTATTCCTCAAGCAGGATGGTCAAAAAGGCGCATCCAGCCCTATCCTAAACGATATCGAAGGGATGCCCCAAGGCCGTTGGCGCCTAATCGCGTACAGGGTGCACGTGAGGACGGCAACAGCCCTAAAAGGCTAGACTGGGCGCAGACTGTTTCAATATTCTTCTAGGGATTACAAGCGTTGCGAAATATAGTCCACCGCGGCCTGAACCGTAAGTATCTTTTCCGCGTCCTCATCCGGAATTTGGACATCAAATGTTTCCTCAAACGCCATAACTAACTCGACCGTATCAAGCGAGTCTGCGCCGAGATCATCGACAAATGAAGCTTCAGGAGTGACATCTCCTTCATCAACCCCCAGTCGCTCTACAATAATCTTGCGTACACGGCTACTCGTCTCAGCAGTCATATCAGGCGACATATGAGTTACCCTCCTTCGTTAGATAGTGTTCTGTCATTCTTGTCATACTCATGCCATTAACATACCACCATTCACGTGGAGAACCTGGCCTGTGATATAACTCGCCTCTTTGGAAACCAGAAAGCTCACAGCCTGTGCAATATCTTCTGGAGCACCCAATCGCCCGCAGGGTATTTGTTTGATAAGAGACTCGCGTGCCGCTGGCGGCATTGCCTGAGTCATTGCCGTATCAATGAACCCCGGTGCGACCGCATTTGCTGTAATTCCTCGACTCGCGTACTCGCGCGCAACCACTTTTGTAAATGCGATCAGCCCGCCTTTCGAAGCCGCATAGTTTGCCTGACCAGGGTTACCCATAGCTCCCACGATCGAGGCGATACTTACGATACGTCCACTTCGATTCTTTACCATACTGGGCAACACTGCTTTTGTACAGTAAAAGGCGCCGGTAAGATTCACGCTCAGAACTTGATCCCAGGCATCTTCAGCCAACCGTAAGAGAAGGCCATCTTTGGTAATGCCTGCATTATTGACGAGAATGTCTATCTTTTCCCATTCTCCGACAACACGTTTGATCACTGACTTGACAGATCCAAGATCTGCAACGTTGAGAGCGTGACTGGAAGATTGACTTCCAGATCTGACGATCTCAGCAGCAATGGACTCAGCCTCTTGAGCATTTAAGTCGCCAATAATAACGTGGGCTCCGTCGCGGGCCAACGAGGTTGCGATCGCCTTCCCGATGCCTTGCGCTCCACCAGTGACCAGCGCGATTTGACCATCCAACCTGCCAGACGCCGAGTTACCCATTGGCAAGCGCTTCAACGACGCAGTGGAGGCTCTCTGGGTCCTGTACACTGAACACACGAACCTTCGTCGTAATACTTTTCATCAATCGAGATAACACCGCACCAGGCCCAATTTCAATAAAAACGTTAATGCCCATGGACACAAGCGTGTTTATTGAATCCTCCCATAGCACAGGAGACGGGAGTTGTGCAAGAAGTGATGCACGGACATCATCGCGAGACCGAATCGATTCTGCATGGACGTTGTTAACCAATGGCACGTCCAAATCTCGTATATCAACCAAGTCAAGATCAATGGCGAGCCGCTCCGCAGCTTTTGCCATCAATGGAGTGTGAACCGGCACACTAACGGGCAAACGCACGGCACGGCCTTTATGTTGTTCATGGATTAATCGCAATGCTTCTTCCACAGCCTCTGATTCTCCCGCAATGACTACCTGACGGGGACTATTGAAATTCGCGGGACAGACAATCCCAAAACGTGAAGCCGTTTGGCAGGCCTGTGCGATTGCGTCGCGTGGCACCCCAAGAACGGCAGCGACTATTCCGTGTCCTGTGCCGGCAGCTTCTTGCATATACTGGCCTCGTTTTCGTACCAGACGGACGGCGTCAGAAAACTCCATCCCACCGGCCGCAACAACAGCGCTCCATTCTCCAAGGCTATGGCCGGCAACCGCCAATGGTGCTATATCGGCACGAATCAGCCCGCGTAACGCTGCGACACTCACAGTGAGCATTGCCGGTTGTGTGTTTTCTGTAAGATTTAAGCGCGTATTCGGGCCATCGAAACAGAGCGCGGGAAGATCAAAACCGAGCGCAGCGCTTGCCGCATCAAACACCTGCTTCGCTTCCGGATCAGTTTCATAAAAGAGCTTACCCATTCCAATGCACTGCGATCCCTGCCCTGGAAAAACGAATGCAACGCGGGGCCGTGATTTCTCAGGCGTCCTATCCAACGATGAACTCCCCGCCATCGATCGCAATGACATTTCCAGTCATCCACTGTGTATTGCTGTGGCTTAGTACTGCCAGTGCCTTGGCCACATCATCCGGTGTGGTCAGCCGTCGTGAGGGGTTTTTTTGTAACGCACGTTCGAGCATTTCGGTAGATCCAGGAATTTTTCGAAGTGCTGGGGTGTCGGTCACGCCTGCCATGATCGCATTGGCCGTAACTCCTACGGGAGCAAGCTCTAAGGCGAGTTGGCGAATATGGGATTCGAGTGCAGCTTTCGCGGCAGACACGGCTCCATAATTTGGCCACACTTTCGCTCCTCCAGCACTTGTGAGTGCAAAAATACGCCCCCCCTTCCCCATAAGTTTACGGGCCACCAGATCCTGCACCCAATAGACTAAGCTATTGGCCATCACGTCAATTGTCATATCAACTTGGGCCTTGGTCACAGCTTTAGCGTGATCTTCGGCGATAAAGAGTCGCAGCGTTCCAAACGCGAGGGAATGGAGCAAGACACGTATTCTGCCGTTTCCGGCATTGCCGGTCAGCTTTTCTGTTATTGAATCAATAATAGCATTTCGCTTCTCTGCATCGGCAGCATTAGCGTTTACAAAGACCGCTTCTCGTCCCATACCGCGAAGTGTTTGTACAAGATCTTCTACTTGTGGAAGCGTTGACTTTCGATCGAGATGAACTCCAAAAATATTCATTCCCTGTGATGCCAGTTCAACCGCGCAAGCAGCACCAAATCCACTTGAGGCGCCTAAGATGAGTGCCCACTCGCCTACAAGATCATTGTTTTCTTCCATAGCGTTCCTCTATATCACCATCGAATCAGTGTTGATGCCCACGTGAGGCCACTTCCAAACGCTACCAAGAGCACACGAGTGCCGTCTTTGATCCGGTTCGCCCTCACCATTTCGTCAAGTGCCAATGGTATTGATGCCGCAGAGGTATTCCCGTATTGCCCGATGTTCATCACGACTCGCTCCATCGGTAGTTGTAGCCGCTTCGCAGTCGCTTCAATAATCCTTGAATTCGCTTGATGAGGAATAAAAATATCAATGTCATCTATTGTAAGATGATGTGCTGATAATGCTTCACGTGCGGCCTGTTCCATCATTTTTACAGCAAGCTTAAACGTCGCACTTCCTCTCATCTTGATAAAATTGAGTCGCTCGTTCAGGACAGTTTCCGACAGCGGTTGTTGTGATCCCCCTCCCGGAACGCAAATTAAATCCCAACGTTGACCATTGGAGTGGAGATGGTTCGAGAGAATCCCATTCTCGCCATCGACGCCTTGTACGACAGCGGCACCAGCGCCGTCGCCAAAAAGGATGCAGGTCGTCCGATCGGTCGAATCAGTTACTGACGACATCACCTCTGTGCCGACAACCAGCACATTCCGATACGTTTCAGCTCGAATGTAGTGATCCGCAATCGAGAGCGCAAACAAAAACCCTGAACATGCCGCAGAGACATCAAAGGCTACGGCCGCTGTGGCTCCTAGGTTCCTTTGAATGAGGCATGCCGTTGATGGAAACGGCATGTCAGGCGTGCAGGTCGCAACAATGATGAGATCGACGTCTGCCTGGTCAAGATGCGCACATGACAGTGCAGATGCAGCCGCCTTGGTGCCTAAGGCTGAGCTTCCTTCACCCGGGGAAGCGATATGGCGACTGCGGATGCCCGTCCGCTCAGTAATCCATTGATCGGAGGTGTCAACACTTCGTTCGAGGTCGGAATTGGTGAGGACTGAGTGTGGAACATATGATCCGGTTCCAATGATTTTTGCCCTCATCCCTTGGCGCTCGTGGAATCCTGAGTACTCACGAACGCCGTTTCGCGCGTGACTGTGCCTTGTATACGTTCATTCATCTTTTGGTGTATGAGCTGACGTGCGAGCCGCACCGCACTATAAATCGCCTTTGCCGACGATCGTCCATGACAAATGACACATGTTCCATTCACACCCAGGAGCGGCGCACCACCGAACTCTGCGTAATCTACTCGTTTTTTGAATCGATGAAACGCGGGCCGCAATAAGGCATATCCTAGCTTTCCGATACGCGAGTGGCTAATGTCCTTTACCAACATCTTGGTCATGACCTCAGCAACACCCTCACTAATCTTTAGTCCAACATTTCCAATAAACCCATCACACACGATCACATCAGCCATCCCGGTATAGACGTCTCGCCCTTCCACGTTCCCCACGAAATTCAACGAGCTATTTTTCAACATGCGAAAAGCTTCCCGGGTCACTTCATTACCCTTTTCGTCTTCCTCCCCGATACTCAGCAGCCCAATCTTCGGATTTACCTCCCCAAGTACCTGTTTCGCATACTCATGTCCCATTATGGCAAACTGATAGAGCTGATGGGGAAGACAGTCAACCGTTGCACCAACATCAAGCATAATTGCCTGCCCGTTCAACGTTGGCAGGGTTGCGGCAATCGCTGGTCGCTCTATTCCCTTCAGGACACCCCACAGAAAGAAGGCTGAAACCATGGTGGCACCTGTATTCCCCGCGCTAATGACAGCCGCAGCCTCGCCCCTCTGCACAAGCTCTGTCGCCACCCAAATTGACGAGTCGCGTTTCTTGCGCGCAACCGAAGACGGGGCCTCGTGCATTTCAACTTGTTGGGTGGCATGCTGAATGGAAATGGCAGATGGCACATCGGCCACGGTGTCACGCAAATGGCCACGAAGCACGGATTCATCTCCGACGAGAATGATGCCGACGTCGAGGTCGCGCGCCGCGAGGCACGCCCCTTTGACCACTTGGGCTGGTGCCCGGTCCCCCCCCATAGCATCGACTGCAATTTTCACGTGGCTAGACGCGGGAGAAAACGAGGAGGTTAGGACTCCTTGGTCGCAATAACCTCGTTCCCCTTATACGTTCCGCAGGCGAGACAAGCATAATGGGGCAATTTTGGTTCATGGCATTGCGGGCAGTTCGAGAAGGATGGGAGACGTAGTCTGTCGTGTGTACGACGCTTATCTCGTCTCATTTTGGTGTGACGATGCTTTGGATTAGCCATGTTCGTTATCCTAATGTCTGTTTCACGTGTTGTAGTGCAATAAAGCGAGCGTCAGGTTGAATCGCCGAACATCCACATTGGGTACCGTTCAAGTTCTGTCCACACACAACACATAGTCCCTGACAATCCTGACGACAGTACGAATACGGTGGCACAGCAAGGACCACCTGCTCACGAATAATTGGTCGGATATCTAAGTGCATCCCGGCATAGGTATACATATCATCGACAGGGCTCACTTCACCGGTCTCATGTATGTCACTGGTCGTCGCTGTCTCGGGGAAGCATCGTAACGTCACGACAGGATGCACTGACGTCATGACAAGCGCAAGGCAGCGACAACACTGAAGCACGATATTTGCTGAGATTTCTGCTTGTATCGTGACAATGGCGCCATCCCTCCAGAGCTTGAGCTGTCCCGTAACATTGCCTTCAATTTGAATTCCATCGTCTGTGAATCCAAGACCCTCGGGAGACTCCGAGAATGATTGGGTAAGCCCTGCTGTATAACCCTGCGGGACATCTGATACAGGATATCTCACGACGAATGCCAGAGAACATTAGCGCCGTTCTTCTGCGAACGCTAGAAGTGCAATATTTCTCGCGCGTTTGATTTCTGTGGTTAATGCTCGCTGATGTCGCATACAGTTTCCGGAAACTCGGCGCGGAATAATTCGCCCTCGTTCCGTTAAAAATACGCGCAACGTGGACGAGTCCTTATAATCCACTGTCATGTTCTCATGACAAAATCTGCAAACTCGACTTCGACTAAACCTTGAGCGCTCCAACCTTGTTTCTCCTTCTTACGTAGCTAGGTCGTGGACTGAATCTTTCATCGAGACGGCTAGTTCCCCTCACCTGGCGCTTCATCAACATGGCGGTCATCCCTCTCAGAGGATGTGTCCTGGCGCTTTGGCATAAAGGTCACGTTAAGAGCGACCACTTCGTGCTTACTGCGCTTTTGGCCGTCAGCCGTTTCCCAACGACGCTGGTTCAGTCGCCCGTCGACAATGACCCCATTTCCTTTTGCAAGGTATTGCTTACAATTCTCTGCCTGTTTTCCAAATACGACAATATCGACGAAACAGACTTCATCTTTCAACTCTTCCTCTTGACGAAATCGCCGACTCACCGCTAGGCTAAATTCGGTAACCGACACCCCCTTAGGGGTATAGCGAAGATCAGGGTCTTTCGTGAGATTCCCCATGAGAATGACCTTGTTAAACGACGACACTCGTTGGTTCCTCCACTTCACTGCTGGGCGCCGTGTCATGAGAGGTCTTCTCAATCCGAAGTGTCATAGATTTCAGAATCATATCGTGGATTCGATTTGCGCTTTGGAGCGGTTGAATAACGGCCCCTTTTCCACGAAAACTAAAGCAAAGATAGACCCCTTTTCGCTCACCTTTTACTTCATACGCAAGTTTCCGCTTACCCCACTTGTCGACTTTTATAATTGTGCTCCCGCCCTGTTCAAGGCGGGCGGTATAGGCGTCGCTAAACTGCTGAATTTCTGGATCGCCCAACGAAGGCCTCAGAATTACCACGGATTCATACATTCGCGTTTCTTCTCGATTCATTTTCTCCCCTACCCACCTCCGCAGTGGACTACTGCGGATATCCCTCGTGGGGCATCACAGGCGGTTCATTCTTGCGACTATTAAACTGATTCATCGCTCTTGTAAGACCATCACACACGAGACATTGTACCGCAGCTGTGGCGCGCTCTGTTATTGTTTCAAACTCTAATCGATCCTTCTCTGTCATTGGAGACAACACATAATCAGTAGTCGTCATCGGGTATGTTGGACGCCCAACTCCAATTCTTATTCGAGTAAATGGGTTGTCTTTGCGCTGCGCAATAATTGACTCGACACCACGGTGCCCACCATCACCACCACCATGTTGAATTTTGAGCCTTCCACGATCAAGATCCAAATCATCATGAATCACAACCAAGTCAGATGTTGATGATACAGATTCTTTGTACAAAGCAGTCACCACATCTCCGCTGTTATTCATAAACGTTTGCGGTTTGACCAGGATGACATGCTCATCCGCGACCATTCCAACTCCGACGAGAAACCCTGCGCCACGCTGAAACAACACACCACATTCTTCGGCAACCTTATCAAGGACCAGAAACCCTATGTTATGCCGAGTCCATTCGTAGCGAATTCCTGGATTTCCAAGTCCAACGACAAGGTGTGTAGCAATTGAACGTATCTCCCCAAGTCTCAAGTACTCGGCGTTGCAGGCGCTGGAGTTTCCTGAACCTTTTCCTCGCTCTCACCTTCTGTCGCCTCTACGACTTGCTTCTTAGCACTGATGCTGACAACGATCTTTTCAAGGTCATCCTGTATCTTGACGCCCTTCTCAATGGGAATATCCTTGATCTTGACGGTTTGCCCAATATCTAACTTGGACGCATCGATAACGACTGAATCAGGAATATCTGCGGGGAGCCCTTCGACAGACAGACGCCGCTGCCTCTGCCGCAGTACTCCGCCAAGTGTCACGCCAAGGGGAATTGATCCAGCTATCACTATTGGGATCGTAACTTGAATGGGTTGGTCCATTTGAACTTCAAAGAAATCTGCATGGAGAACGTGTCCGCTGATTGGGTCGTACTGGAGGTCCTTGAGTATTACGTTATGTTGTGCAGCGCCTTTTGTTTTCGCCTCGCCCAACGTGATCAACACATACCCTTGCTGCTTTGAGCGAAGCACATTGTTAAACTCTACGGGGTCAAGGGTGAGCGATATCGTTTCCCCTTTCCCATACAGCACTGCAGGAACCTTGCCCTCTCTTCGCAGTTGACGTGCAGCGCCCTTGCCTGTTTCAGTTCTCTTGGTTAGGGTCAGATGACAATTCATCGATTCAGTGTCTCACTCTACTCTTCATAAAGATTAGATCGATCATTTCTACACAAACAATGAACTCACCGATTCCTCGGCATGAATGCGCGCCACAGCTTCTCCCAACAAGGCGGCAACAGAAAGCACTTTGAGTTTAGAACATTGCTGTTCCTTGCCATGAAGAGGGATTGTATTTGTGACGATCACTTCCTCAAGCTCGTTCGCGCTGAGTCGGTCAAGGGCTGCGCCTGAGAGTGTGGCGTGAGTACACGCCGCCCTCACGCGTTTTGCGCCTTGTTGAGCGCACGCCTTTGCCCCTTGAACGATCGTGCCGGCTGTGTCGATCATGTCGTCAAGCAATAACACATCGCGTCCCTTTACATTTCCGATAATGTTCATCACTTCAGTCTGATTAGGTCCCTCACGCCGCTTATCAATAATGGCAAGGTTAAACTTTCGGCGTTTGGCAAAAGCGCGAGCGCGTTCGACTCCACCCGCATCGGGGGACACCACGACTAAGTCTTCATATCCCACTGCATCGATATAATCGAGAATAACCGGTGTGCCATACAAGTGGTCGACCGGGATATTAAAAAACCCTTGGATTTGGCCAACATGAAGGTCCATCGTGAGCACACGGTCCGCGCCTGCCGTTGTGATGAGATCCGCTAGCAGTTTCGCTGAGATCGGGACACGAGATTGCATTTTCCGATCTTGCCTGGCATAGCCATAATAGGGAATCACTGCGGTGATGCGGCGTGGAGAGGAGCGCTTCACTGCATCCATCATAATGAGCAATTCCATAATGTGTCGGTTAACCGGTGAGGAGCAGGATTGCATAAGGAACACATCCGCCCCACGAATATTTTCCTCGATCCTAACCTGTATTTCGCCATCACTGAATGTCGAGACCTCGGCATCACCTAATCCAATACCTAGATACTGGCAAACTTCCTTTGCCAGCTCGGGATTCGAATTCCCAGAAAAAACCTTAAGATTGTCGCCCAACTGCCCATCTCCTCATGTATGTGCAGCATCGCAAAATCCATGCAATTTATCTGATATCAAAGCCCGTGTCAACCAATCATTTTATGCTCAAGAGATGCTTGGGAAACCTTCGTCGTTGTCACCCAGGTTTGATAATTACCATGCTCAAGAAACTTTCTCTCGGCCGCAGCGGCGCTCCCTTCTGATGGGTATACACCGAAGACAGTCGACCCACTGCCGGACAGCATGGCAAGGTCTGCCCCCAGCTCATGATGCTTTTGCCGAATCGCACCAAGATCCGAGAATCGCTCTTCCATTACCTGCTCAAATTCATTTTGGCAATATGGATAAAGATCCTTAGCCGATCGGGGCGATTGAAGAAAAGTCTGCACTGCTTCGTCTTCAGTGAAATGCCCTCTCCCGTCCTGCAACGCTCTCCATTCATCGAGCTGCTCGTATGCCCACGTGGTTGAAATATCAAATGGAGGCCTAACCAGCACAACCCATTGCGACGTCGTGATCGTGACGGGAAATACGGTGCTCCCTGCTCCACGAACAATCGATGTAGGCCCATGAAAAAAGAACGGGACATCGCTCCCAATGCCAGCTCCAAGCTGCGCACATTCGTCACTCCCCCAGCCAAGACGGAACAAACGATTCATGGCTTGTATGGTTGCCGCGGCATCACTGCTTCCTCCTCCAAGCCCGGCACCGATCGGGATTCGCTTGATAATTTGAATATGGAGTTTCGGCTGAACACGTGATTTTTCCATGACGGCGCTTGCCGCGCGATATACCAGATTTTCCTCGTTGCACGGCAATTGAGCACTGGAACATTCTAGTGTGATGGGCAACGAATCTTGGTGAGCACCCACTGTTTCAAGCGCATCAGCGGTTACATCGCAAGACAATAGAATGGAATCATGCAGATCGAGCATCTGCATCAAGGACCAGATGTTATGGTACCCATCCGATCGACGGTCAAGGACGGAAAGAATAAGATTGATTTTTGCGGGGGCAATAACCTCGAGGTATTGCATCTATCCGATAGCATCCGCCATGCCGAAAATTGGGAGGTACATGGCAATGACGATCGTTCCGATGACAACCCCTAGCACCATCATAAGCATCGGTTCGAGACTTGCGGTGATCGCATCAACAGCCGTATCCACCTCGTCATCGTAGAAATCGGCTATCTTCATCATCATGGCATCCACGGCCCCGGTTGATTCACCGACGGCGATCATATGGATGACCATGGGCGGAAAGACTCCCTCCTCACTCAGTGGTTCTGAAATGGTCCTCCCTTCAGCAATGCTCGTTCGTGCTCGCATGATGGCTTCCTCAATAATCAAATTTCCAGAAGTCTTTGAGACGATAATAAGTCCGTCAAGGATCATCACACCACTTTGG
The DNA here is from genome assembly GCA_012965905.1 of Nitrospirales bacterium. Lineage (GTDB taxonomy): Bacteria > Nitrospirota > Nitrospiria > Nitrospirales > UBA2166 > UBA2166. The sequence goes on from DTRN01000181.1 coordinate 22,267, forward strand.
AGCAATGTCCCAAGAGTACGAGTAAACTTGGCGACCGCAGCTTTTTGAATCAAGGGCCCGGCAAGGGGAAGGCTGAGGAACACCCGATCCATAACACGTCGCGAGTTTTTCCTCTTATAAAGGAATTTCATCGTTTGCGAAAAAACAATATACGCCACAATTCCCCAATACCATGATGCTTGCATGAATTCACTGATGCCCATGACCATCTTGGTTAAACCGGGAAGTTCCCCCCCAAGATCTTCAAACGTTTTCGCGAACACCGGAATCACCCATACCATCAAGACTGAAATGACGACCACGGCAACGACGACGATGATGGCCGGATAGGTCATCGCACCTTTGAGCTTGGCCTTCAATTTCATGGCCTTTTCCATAAAGCCGGACAGTCGCCCGAGAATAGTATCGAGGATGCCTCCAGCTTCGCCAGCGAGAACGAGATTCACGTAGAGTTCATCGAAGATATCAGGATGCTTTTTCAGCGCGTCGGTAAATGTTGAGCCTCCCTCGACGTCATCCTTAATGGTAATTATGATCTGGCCAAGTTGTTTGTTTTCGCACTGTGAACCCAAAATCTCTAGCGCTTGGACAAGAGGAAGACCCGCATTAATCATGACGGCAAACTGTCGCGTAAAGATAACAAGGTCCTTACCCGTTGGTGCTGGCCCCTTGGCCTTCTTTTTCTTCTCTTTTACTGAGGCTCCAAGAATGCGTCGTTTCCGTAATTGCGCCACCGCCTCAGCCTGACTGTTGGCAGAAATCTCTCCTTTAGTACTTTGTCCCCTTGCTGTCTTTCCCGTGTAGGTAAACGTCACCATACAATGACATCCACTAGAGGTGGTGATTTATACCTTCAACCGCCTTCAGAAGCGATTCGCGCATCACATTCATCGGATCGTACTCACCGGTCCAAAGCTCAAAAGCCAAGACTCCCTAATGCACAAGCATGCCTAAAACATTCATAGCCACCGCGCCCACCTGTTTTGCCTCATTCAGAATCGGGGTGACCGATGGATTATAGAGGAAAAAGCCGCATTCTGCATGACTGGTGATAAGGAATGCGCGAGGAGATACCCTAGTATACTGCCAATGCGTGTCATCACGCTAGAATCTTCCTAGTTGGATATCTTAGGCACGTCATTGTAATTCATCACCGACGATATGACCATCTGAAAGCGTCACGACACGATCTGCGCACCGAGATAAGGACGGATCGTGTGTGACGAAAACGAGCGTCGAATCATATTCATCATTGAGGCGAAGCAATAGATCTATGATTTGAGAACTTGAAGCGGCATCGAGGTTTCCTGTAGGTTCGTCCGCAAGAAGAATGGGCGGACGGTTTGCAAATGCTCTGGCGACCGCGACGCGCTGCTGCTCTCCGCCTGATAGCTGGGCCGGATAATGTTTGGCTCGATCAGCAAGCCCAACAGCATCCAAAAGTTCCAACGCGCGAGTATCAGCACGCTGGTCATGTTGGAGGTCGAGCGGAACCGCAATATTTTCCTTGGCGGTTAATGTCGAAATTAAATGGTAGGATTGAAACACATATCCGATGTTCCGTCGTCGAAACTGTGCGAGGCGCTTTTCGTCTAGCTCCGTAACGCACACACCGTTCATATGCACCTCACCAGAGGAGGGAGAATCAAGTCCGGCTAAAAGACCAAGCAATGTAGATTTTCCGCTGCCCGATCGTCCCACAATTGCGAGCCGTTGTTTTTCTGGCACTGTGAACGTTACACCGGATAGAATTGAGACGTTGCGGCCACCGCTCGGTAGCGACATATGAAGCTCTTTGACGTGAATCATTCTGACAGATCACCAGCCCATCGATGCTCGCACGTTACTTAGGACGCCTCAACATCATTTCCTGGTTTGCATTCGCCAGCCTGGCGTGCATTATTGGATCTCTAGCGGCATGCGATCAGCAAGCCAGTCTTATTGGGGATCGCAGCACAACAGATTCACCCATTGATGCGACACGGTCCGTCGTCGAAACTGAAACGGCCCCGGTGATCGTTGCGTTTGGTGACAGCCTAACAGCTGGCCTCGGAGTGGCCTCTCCCCAAACATACCCCGCTCAGCTCCAAAACAAAATTAGTCAGGCGGGCTTCAGTCATCGTGTTGTCAACATGGGGGTGAATGGAGAGACAACCGCTGGTGCTCTGCGTCGACTCGACCATATCATGGAGTTGCGGCCATCGATCGTCATACTTGAATTCGGAGCGAACGATGGGCTTCGCGGCTTAGCCGTTGACCAAACCCAGGCGAACCTTGCACAGATTATTGGGAGATTGCGTGCACGAGACATCATGGTTGTGTTAACGGGAATGAGGCTTCCACCCAATTACGGACCCTCATATACACGATCGTTTGCTCAAATATTCCCTACCCTTGCAACAATGTATCACATACCATTCATGCCATTTTTCCTACAAGATGTCGCAACCAAACCCGCACTCAACCAACCTGACGGGTTACATCCCACAGCGACAGGCTACTCTATAATCGTAGACAACCTATGGCCAATCCTGTTTCCAATCCTTAAACCGGGGGGGGACTCTACCGCGATATTAGGGGAAAGTAGAACGAAGTGGGATGAGCAGTAATTCGATAGGATATCTAGAAGGACCCTGCGGCAGCATCTGGTCCTACATACCACCCAATACCATAATCGGTCAGTATGCGAGTCATTTGTGAGAATGAATTTGTATAAATCATCACGCCTACCAGCACCAAAAACACGCCGCTGGTGGCTGAAACCGCCCACATATACGCCCGCACTTTCTTGAAGTAATTCAAGAACGAATCTACGCCTAATGCCGTCACAAAAAGAGGAATGCCTAACCCTAAGGAATACACTCCAAGAAGTTGAACTCCAGCCATCATCGAGTCGGATGTCGCGGCAAGAGCCAAGATCGAACCAAGAATTGGCCCAACACATGGCGTCCACGCAGCACCGAAGACCATCCCAATCAGGACAGACCCAACATATCCGGCCGGCCGTGTGGGAAGCTGAATCCGTTTTTCCATCGCGAGAAATTTCAGCTTAAATACTCCCATCACATACAGACCAAATATGATGATCAGAACCCCCCCGATCTTTTGAAGGTAATCATGATAGGAAAACAACAGCTGACCGGCAAAACTGGCCGAGGCACCAAAGGCCATAAAAACGAATGAAAATCCGCCAATAAAAAGAAGCGAATTCATCATGATCGTACCCCGTAACTTCCGGCGATCATCCTCACTGGTGAGCTGATCGAGAGAGAGACCCGTGATATAGCTCAAATAGGAAGGAACTAACGGCAACACGCAGGGCGAGATAAAGGAAAGAAACCCTGCAACAAACGCGATGGTGAAGGATACTTCCGGCTCAAACATCGGGCGAATTGCTCTCTAGGCTGTATCGAGGAGCTGACGAATCATCGTACGAGCTTTTTCACTATACCAATCTCTCGCACCAGGGACACGCTTAGCAATCACTCCATCTTTGCCAATCAAAACTGACGCTGGAATCGAGCGAATGTGGTAGGCGGCATTCACCTCGTGACGAAGGTCATGAAGGATGGGGAAGCTTAACCCAAATTGCTCTTTGTATGGCTTCGTAACCCGCTGCCCCTGGAGGTCAATTGACACGGCGAGAATCTCAAATCCCTCATCGTGAAATTCACGATAGAGTTGCTCCATCGACGGCATCTCGACGGTACATGGTCCACACCATGTGGCCCAAAAGTTGAGGAGGACGACCTGACCTCTGAAATCCGGTAAGGTGACTGCATCGCCGTGTAAGTCCGGCAGGCTGAATGTCGGAGCACGAAAACCGACACGAGGGCTTTCCGGTGTTGATGCAGCAATTGAGCGTTGTTCTTTTGCTTCAACAGTCGTGCTCGTGATCTGATCACACGACATGCCCGCGAGGCCAAACAACAGCAGACTTAAAGGCAGGAACCAATGCATCATCCGTCGTACGTCGAATCCCCACCCACAGACGGTGCAGGAGTATTCTTCAAAAGATCAATCATGCCTTGAACATTCTGCGCGACATTCCAGTCTCGCGGTCCAATGATTTTTTCAACCAACACACCCGTTTGATCGATAATATATGTCTCTGGAACCCCCATGATTTTGTAAATTCGGTCGACCTTACCCCACCGATCATGCAGCACGGGAAATGTCAGCTTATGTTTCGCCATAAACGCTGGAATATCATCGGCCGACTTGTCGATGCTCACCGCCAACATGACAAAGCCATCTGAAAACTCAGCTTCTAAATCTTGGTGGAGCTGTTCCATCGAGGGCATTTCCTCCTGACATGGTTTACACCAGGTTGCCCAGAAATTCAGAAACACGACTTGCCCGTGATAATCTGAAAGTTTTCTTGTCTCCCCATTCAAATCGTTCAATACAAAATCAGGTGCCAGCTTCCCGAGCAGCACAGGTTCGTACTTTGCGCCTTGCATAAACACAAGACCAAACGCAAGACCGCAGATGACGACAAACCCTATGATGACAGGTAAGCGCGAAGCGATGGTGACCGGTGGAGTCGGGTCACCACTGACGTCGACAGAGTTGGTTCCATCACCGTCAACTTCTAACTCATTGGCGTTAGGCGTAGGCATGGAGACCGGAAAGTAGGAAGTTCACTCCCCAAAAACAAAAGATGACCATCAGGAATCCAAAAATCGCATAGATGGCCGCGCGGTGCCCTCCCCATCCACGCGTCATGCGCGCATGAATGTAGGCACCATAAATAAACCAAACAATAAGGGACCACGTCTCTTTCGGATCCCAACTCCAATACCCTCCCCAAGCGTAGTTGGCCCACATCGCTCCCAAAATAACCCCAAAGGCGAGTAAGGGAAATCCAATCGTAATCGCTTTGTATCCAAGTTCGTCGATGGTCTCGAGACTTGGAAACGCCGTCGTCACAGACGACTGTAGCCCCTTTCGCTCTGCACGCTCCTTCAGGAGATACATCACCCCCAAACCGCCGGCCATCGCAAAGGCCGCATAGCTAGTAAGGGTGACCGAAACATGAATATAAATCCAATAACTGTTCAACGCGGGAACAAGGGGTTCCGCCGTTTGATAGCGGTAGGGCAGCAAAGACGCTGCACCGATCGCAAGAAAGGCGATAGAAACGACAAATGCCCCGATGGCCTTGATACCATATGTGAACTCGAGCAGAAGGTATCCCACAATAATCGCCCATGCCACAAACGCCATCGCCTCGAATTGATTCGACCATGGCGCGAATGCTCCCGTGAGCTGATAGCGTTCATAGGCTCGTGTGCTCAGAGCCGCCGTATTCACGAATAGGCCGACGACAGTGATCAGTGTTGCAAGTTGGCCAACGGGCGCAGACCAATCCGACGTCGAAAGCTGCCCCGGTCCCGCAGCCGCTAGCTGTAGTCCAGTACGCCCGAGCGCAACAAACCCAATGTACAATGCAACGGCAGCAAGATATAACCAGAAGGTCAAATCAAAAAGGAATAGTGACGTAAACATTCTGCCCTCCTCATTCCTAAGAACACATTATCCTCGTTTCTCATGCCATGCCCTTTATCCGCTCAGTGAATGCTGAAAACTCTCGCGTAAAATCAATGTTCCCTTTATGGGTGTTGCCTCCAAAATGGAGGACAGTCTTCGTTCCCTGTGGCTGAATATTCACCCATAGCCGCCGATGAAAGATAGACGATGAAAGTGCCATCCCAACGACAATCATCAGGCACCCGGTCCAGACAATCGTGATACCGGGATTGCGGCCCATCTGAAGACCGGTATATTTTGATGGTAAGTAGCCGGCAATTTCGAACGCATATTTTGATTCTGGAATATCGATAATCCCTGGGAAGTCAACAAATAGCCAAGGATTGAACCTGTGGTCGCCCTCTGCAATGGTAAGTTGCACCGCAGGGTTCTTGTGTTCACTCGTCTTGGAAGAGACCTGTTTCGTTTTCGAATCAAAGGAAAAGTCAGCGGCAAACCCAGTCACATTGAGCGTCAATCCAAGCTCGGGAACCTCCATTGGGGTACCCCACTCCAGCATAACATCACTCACAACCTGATCAGACCCTTTATCGGCAATTAATATCCTGGCGCTATCGATCCTATCCCAATGATCCCCATACGACGATTGGTACAACCATATGCCGTTATACACAAGAGGATTATTGACGAAAATCGTCTTTGTCAATTTTTCTTGCCCATCATCAATCACGGTCAATGTACTATTATATGATTTTACCGCACCATTCTCATAATAATCCATCCAGAATTTCTCAACCTTCAAGCTGAAATCTCCTTGAGGAATATAGTAGGTCTCGCCTGGAAGCCCAATTCCAAAGTCCTGAAAACCCGTGACGGTTCCGATCAATCCGCCCAACACAATGACGGCGGCACTGACATGTGCAACATGCGCACCAACACGGCCCATAATGCCCTTTGTAGCAAAGACGGAAATGCCGTTGTCGGTACGTTTAGCAGAAACCCTATATCCTTTCCCGCCAAGAATATCAATCATCTGCTCGGCCACGTGCCCACTCTCACGATCGAGTGGGATTTCCGCATGCTGCTTCAACCCAGCAATGAACGTTGGAGAGACATTAATTTGACTCTGTCGCATGGACCGCCAAATTCCTGGAAATCGTTTGTAAAAGCAGGTCAGCGAGTTCACGATTAATAGACCAAGAACGGCCCGAAACCACGTCTGGTTATAGACATCTGTAAACCCGAACGTCTGAAACCATTGAAAGAGTGGTTCACCATATTCTTTGATATAGAAGTCGGAGGACTCACCTTGTTGGATCACAGTTCCGATCGCGGAAAGAATGGCAAGAGCGATGAAGAGAGAGATCGCGAGCTTGAGAGAACTCAGCACATCCACAACCTTGCCGGGCAGTCCGGACCAGTCAAACCGGTTCCACCCGACCAGTTCAGCAGATTTTTTACTCAGGGGGTCTTCAGCGATCGAATCCGCCAAGGCCTTCTTCCTCTAACCATGTGTTATTAGGCGTAAAAGTGAGGACTATGACAAGAAAACACTTACATAAATGATCAGTGATCTTACCGAACGAGAAAGATGGGTGTCAAGGAAGCAACTCACACATTCCTTGACAGAAACTTGTTGATCTGCGATACCTTTTGCGCTGTCATTATCGATGATCATTGCATTCACGCGAACGCCTTTTACTCTCCCCAAAGGAGCTATTTGCTATGGGTGAATCCTTTCTTTTTACGTCTGAATCCGTGACCGAAGGGCACCCTGATAAAGTATCAGATCAGATTTCAGACGCAATTCTTGACGCGATCATAGCTCAGGACCCAATGTGTCGGGTTGCCTGTGAGACCCTTGTCACCACCGGGCTCGCATTTGTTGCAGGTGAAATTACCACAGCCAGCTATGTCGAAGTACCTGATATCGTTCGAGAAACGATCAAGGGCATCGGCTACACCAAAGCAGAGTATGGCTTTGACTACGAAACCTGTGCGGTGTTGACTTCAATCCATAGTCAATCGCCAGATATCTCCCAGGGCGTGGATACTGGCGGGGCTGGGGATCAGGGACTCATGTTTGGCTACGCCACCGATGAGACTGAAGAACTCATGCCCATGCCGATCATTCTTGCCCATCGAATCACTCGCAGGCTTAGCGAGGCCCGAAAACAAAACCTTCTACCGTACCTGCGCCCAGATGGCAAAGCTCAAGTGACAGTAGAGTATCGTGAGGGAAAACCCATAAGAATTGCCACCATTGTTGTCTCCACCCAACATAGCCCCGAGGTCACTCTCAAAGAAATTCAAGAGGATATCATCGAGCAAGTGATTCATCCCGTCATGCCTCAGGAGCTACTCAAGGAAGACACCGTCGCGTACCACATTAATCCCACCGGACGTTTTGTCGTCGGAGGCCCGATGGGTGACACTGGGCTTACCGGACGCAAGATCATTGTGGATACGTACGGCGGGGTTGGCAGCCACGGCGGTGGCGCGTTTTCTGGAAAAGACCCCAGTAAGGTCGATCGATCAGCGTCATATATGGTGCGCTATATCGCAAAGAACATCGTCGCTGCAGGCCTGGCGTCGCGATGTGAGATCCAAGTCGCATATGCCATCGGGGTCGCCGAACCAGTATCAGTCCTCGCGAACACCCACAACACAGAAACGGTCCCGGTCGACAAGCTGATCAAGGCTGTTCGAACCGTGTTCCCTCTCACCCCAAATGAAATGATCGACCATCTCAAGTTGCGGCGGCCAATTTATAAAAAGACGGCCGCGTACGGGCACTTTGGACGAAACGAAGCGGGGTTCACCTGGGAGGACACAAACATGGTTGAACCGTTGCGACGAGAATTAGGGATGTAACGAGCCGGAGGCTACTGACTAGCCGTGGCAGGAAACTGTTCGTGTTGTTGTAGGAGTTCCTCCTCGATGGGGAGGTCTTCATGCCCGTTTGACGCGGGCATCATGTCACATGTACCGCTAATGATGACCCCTTCCTCGACAGATAGAAGCGGAGTCTGAACGCTTCCCATCAATGCACAGGGAGCCAATAGTTTTACACTCTCTCGAGCAATCACATCTCCCGTAATATTTCCAGCACTCACGAGGGTTTGAGCAGTAACATCCCCCTTAATGACGGCGTGTTTCCCGATAATCAACGTCCCCTTCACATGCACTGCACCATCGATTATTCCATCAACGCGGGTTGGCCCATCGACATGGAGACTTCCCTTGAGTTCCGCTCCCTTTCCCAGGAACGTCAAAAGCTCCTCGTCTTCTGATCCTTCTAGCACTGACTTTCTCCCAAAGCTCCACATACAAAGTCTTCTACAGAAGAATGAGGTTCAATACCATAACCTGTTATTATTCAATGATATACTTTCTCGGGTCAATGCGGACTTTGTTCACCACAACCTCATAGTGGAGATGTGGGCCCGTTGAGAGCCCAGTATTCCCCACGGTTCCGATCACATCTCCTCGCGAGAGTTTTTGGCCAACCTTCACGCCCATGGTATGTAGGTGCCCATAACGTGTTGAAATTCCGTCGCCGTGTGCAATGGTGATCATCTTGCCAAATCCAGTGTCATGTTTCCGACGGACAACGGTGCCGGCTGCGGGTGCGAGAATCGGAGTTCCAATCGAAGCGCGAATATCAATCCCGTGATGATTGGTAGGACGAGCGGTAAACGGTGAGATCCGTAGACCAAACCCCGATGTCACCCACCCCTTCACGGGCCAGATTGCCGGAGTCGCCTCCCATCGTTCCCGCCGATTTTCAATCGTCTCAACCAGTGCCCGAAGGTCCCGATGATCTACCTTGGCATCACTTCCTAGCCATGCGATTTCCTGTTGCATATCAGGCCGAATCCCGCCTCGCCCAGTATCTTCCATCACAGCCGAAAACGTTCTGCCTGGGAATGCTGGTAAAAGCTCCTCCCCACCTTGGCCAGAAACAGCGCCGTCAAAGTCTTGCTGGAGACCCAGCATTTCCCTCACCTTCGTCGTAAGCGTTTTCATATCCGCGAGCTGGAATCGCAGCTTCTCAATGGCTGTGTTCGCTGCTGACGCCTCTTTTTGACTTACCTCAAGTTCGACCCGAAGATGATCGAGCTCATAAAGCTTCTGCCGTTGTTCAAAAAAATGCGAAAAAAAGATCCATTGTCCACCCAACAGGCAGACCATGACGAGAACAAAAGCCCTGACGGTCTTTTTCCGAATAGAAAACTGCCGTGGCTGAGAAGTATGGTGATGAAATAACATCACCGTATAGGAATTCTCCTGACACACACTCTTACTTCTTTGGCGACGGGCAAAGAATCTCATCACTACTCGCTCCCTGAGGACTGTAGCCCACAATATAAGGCACTCTGGGCAAGAAGGTATCAGAGTTCAACGCACCCGTCAACGGTCGTTCGCGATCCGTTGAGGGACCGTCCCCCGCCCTCGACAAACCTTGCAAACATACGGTGATTCCTGTATCTTGAGCCGCGTATCTTATTGAAACTTCTATTGAATTACGTTTCATGCCGTCTCTTGAATCCTACAGATCAGACATCGATCAGATTGACGATCAGATCCTCCTTCTCCTTGGTGACCGCGCCAAGGCCGTTATCGCAATCGGTCAAATCAAAATGGCCAAGGGCGAGAACGTTAATCTCCACACTGCAGACCGTGAGGCACGGGTGTTTGAGCGTCTCTTCGAAAAAAACCCTGGTCCGTATCCCAATGAAGCGATACGGCACGTTTTTCGGGAAATCATGTCTGCCTCATTGTGCCTGGAATGCCCCATTAAAGTGGCATATCTTGGCCCGAAAGGGACATTCACCCACCTTGCGGGAATACGAAAATTAGGCTCGTCAGCTGAATATATCCCCATACCCAGCATTAAAGGCGTATTTCAGGAAGTCTGTCGAGGGCAAGTCAACTTCGGCATCGTCCCAATTGAAAACTCAACAGAAGGTGTGGTCAATCACACCCTTGATATGTTTTTTGAATCGACCGCGACAATTTATGGCGAAATATCGCAAGAAATCAGTCACCACCTTCTTTCTAAGGCAACAACTCTGGAGGAAATAAAGACAATCTATTCCCACCCCCAAGCGATTGCGCAATGTCGAAACTGGATCGAAGAACATATTCCTGGCCCTCCCGTCATCGATGTGTTCAGTACTGGACGGGCCGCCGAACTTGCTGCAGATGACCCGACGGCAGCGGCAATTGCATCAGAATTGGCAGCTTCGCTTTACGGATTGAACGTGATGGGAAAGCATATAGAGGATCGGCTCAATAATTATACCCGCTTTCTGGTGTTGTCAAACCACACACCTGAGCGTACGAACAAAAGCAAAACATCGCTCATGATCTATACTCAAGATCGCCCAGGTGGACTCTGCGATCTGCTGAGACCCTTCGCAACCCATGGCATCAACCTAACGAAAATTGAATCACGCCCCTCTCGGCAAAAAGCCTGGGAATATGTATTTTTTATCGATATTGATGGCCATGTGGACGATGAGCCCATCACAAAAACCCTGCGCGAGTTGGAGACTCAGACGCTTGGAATGAAGCTTCTGGGTTCATATCCGACGGATGAACTATAGAGAAGCACCCAGGTAAGATAGCGACAAACCCTTTTGATACATCGCATGTCAATTGAAGTTCATCCAGCAATTGCAGCCATAAGCCCATATGTTCCAGGCCGGCTTGCTGAGGACGTCGAGCGTGAGTTCGGTATCGCTCAGGCAACAAAGCTTGCATCGAATGAGAACGCGTTGGGGCCATCCCCCAAAGCACTATCGATCTTGAAAGAGGCGAGCAAGACTCTGAACAGATATCCAGATGGCAACGGAAGCGCATTAAAAAAAGCGATTGCTGCACGATGCGGCATTCCTGTCGACCGCATCATTTTGGGCAATGGTTCGGACGAGCTTATCTCACTGCTGGTCAAGACCGTCATGGCGCCCGGCGACGATGCGATCATTTCTGCGCCTTCTTTTTCGATCTACGAGAAGGCAGTAACCGCCGGATTGGGTAACGCAATCATTGTCCCATTAACTAATCATTGCTACGACCTGTCAGCGATGGCCACAGCCATCACCCCACGAACACGACTGTGTTTTGTCTGCAACCCTAACAACCCCACTGGCACCGTCGTCGGTAGGGAACAATTGCTCTCGTTCCTGCGCCAGATGCCCAACCATGTGCTTGTGGCTGTTGATGAAGCGTATGGGGAATATGTGACGACACCTGACTATCCAGATACCATCGCCCTTCAATCCCAAGAATATCCTCTTGTCGTCCTTCGAACTTTTTCGAAAATTTACGGCCTCGCAGGCCTTAGAATTGGATACGGCATTGCCTCGCCCGACGTCATAGAGGCCATGAATAAGGTTCGGCTCCCATTTAATACCAACACATTGGCTCAACGAGCTGCGTTGGCCGCATTACAAGATGACGATCACATTCAGGCCAGTCGAACAATGAATCGTGCAGGGAAGACGCTATTCTACGAGATGTTTCATCAACTTGGGTTGCCGTTTATTTACTCCGAAGCCAACTTTGTGTACGTTGATACCAAGCGAGATGGCAAAACTGTGTTTGAAGCGCTCCTACGCTTCGGAATCATCGTCCGGCATATTGATGGGCCAATGTTGCGAATTACAGTGGGACGACCCGATGAAAATGAACGATTTATCACCGCATTTCACACCGTGATGCAGACGCCCGCTCTTTAACTCATGCGACCACATTTTCCGCAAGTCACGATCGTTGGTACTGGTTTCATCGGAGGCTCGATAGGCCTTGCAACGAAATCAGCAGGATTAGCAGATGTTGTTGTCGGCACCGACGTGGATCAGGATGCCATTAACCAGGCCCTTGCTGCACGCGCCATCGACCAAGGGCACACAGATCTCTTGCGTGCGGTCAAAGGTTCGTCGTTGGTTATTCTTGCGTCACCCGTGGGAACCTTTGAAGAAATCATTCGTTCCACCGTCCACGTTCTCGAACGAGAGACAATACTCAGTGATGTGGGCAGTGTGAAGGGACAGATGGTCATGAACATCGATGCGCTGCTGCCGCCACATCTTTACTTTGTTGGCGCACACCCGATCGCGGGAAGTGAGAAATCAAATGCGTTGTCAAGCTATTCCGATCTCTTCAACGGCAAACCCTGCGTAGTGACGCCAACCTCAGAGACCAACGCCACGGCTCTCAGCGTCATTCGTTCGTTTTGGGAGTCGATCGGCACAACCGTTACGACGATGGACCCACTGCTACATGACAAATTTTTTGGAGCGGTAAGCCATCTCCCGCATATGATTGCGTATGCGACACTGAATAGCATCACGCGTATCCGGGATGCCCTTTTCCCCGACGCAAACCTCCATACCCTCTCGCCGTCCAGTTTGAAAGACATGACTCGAATTGCCTCAAGTTCGCCGTCCTTGTGGAGCGAGATCTGTTGTCAGAATGCGGGGAACCTAGTCACAATGCTCGAGACCTATCAAGACGAAATCAGCGAACTCACGAGTCTTGTTCGACAGGGTGATAGGCACGGCCTCCAGCATGCATTTGCGCAGGCCAAGAACCTCAGGGATCAACTGTGCTGATGTCACGGTTAACGATCACCCCTTCAGGCCCAATCAATAGTGCCATCTCTATTCCAGGGGATAAATCGATTACTCATCGTGCGGTGATCTTCAGCGCGATGGCAGAAGGCACGTGCACCATTCGTGGCTACTGCGATGGAGAGGACTGTTTCCGCACCATCAACGCCATACGGGCATTAGGGGTTTCGATCGAAGTGAGCAAAACTGAATTGCGTGTGTTTGGAAAGGGTTTGTGGGGATTTTCCGAACCACAACACCTGCTTGATTGCGGCAATTCCGGAACCAGCATGCGACTGCTCACCGGGCTACTCTCTGGGCAAGATTTCTTTTCTGTGCTGACCGGAGACAGGTCACTTCGACAGCGTCCGATGGGTCGAATCGTGACACCATTGCGGCAGATGGGCGCGATGGTCAGCGGACGCAAGGGAGGGGAACTCGCTCCGCTTGCAATACAAGGAGTTCGCCTATCCGGGGTCTCGTATACCTCGCCCATCGCAAGCGCTCAGGTCAAGTCTGCAATTCTCATCGCTGGCTTACTCGCTGAACAACCCACGACATTTCATGAGCCCGCTCGCTCCCGTGATCATACAGAACGTGTATTACAGTACTTTGGAGTTCAACTGGATCATGAGAGTGATACGACTATTCGCCTACACCCATCTGCTCTCACGGCACGAGATGTTGCTGTCCCAGGTGATTTTTCGTCAGCAGCCTTTTTTATCGTTGCAGGGTTGATCCTTCCTGACTCACGTATCACAATTCGCAATGTCGGCCTGAACCACACTCGGGTTGGACTCCTTGATATTCTCAAAACAATGGGTGCTTCAATACAAACCCTGAACATTCATGACGACGCCGGAGAACCCGTAGGAGACATTCACATCCAATCATCCCAGCTCGAAGGCACTGACATTGATCCGAAAGATATGCTCCGCGCAATCGATGAGTTTCCTATCTTGTGCGTTGCGGCAGCATTAGCCAAAGGACATACGCGTATCACGGGAATGGAAGACCTTCGGGTAAAAGAAAGTGACCGGATTACGACAATGGCCCAAGCACTCGGGCGTGTTGGAGTCGATGTCGATGAACATCCTGATGGCTTGGTCATCCACGGAAGGGGCCAATTACATGGAGCAGAATGCCCAAGCCATGGGGATCATCGTGTCGCCATGGCAATGGCCATCGCAGGCCTCAACGCTTTGGAAACCACAACGATCACAGATATTGATTGTATTCAGACCTCGTTTCCAGGGTTTCTCAACGAACTTCAGCAGATAGCCCCCACATGCCGCGTAGAGACATCATGAACCCGCTGACGGTAACAATTGACGGACCTGCAGGAGTGGGTAAAAGTACTGTTGCCAGATCTCTTGCAGCACGCCTTGGGATTCCATACCTTAACAGCGGGGCATTGTATCGCGCCGTCGCCTGGAAAGTATCGAAGCGAGGCATCAAGCCCAACGATGAGGCGGCGGTCATTGATCTCTGTAAACAGACGGAATTTGTCCTCGTAGGCCCCGACAATGATCAGTCTGTTGTGATTGACGGGACTCGGCTCACACACGAATTGTGGACACCTCACGTGAGCCTGGTCGCTTCGGAGGTCTCAAGGCTGCCAAGTGTACGTGCATTCTTAAGACCCATACAACGCCAATGTGGAAACAACCAAGGGGTGGTTGCAGAAGGCCGAGATATGGGAACGCACGTGTTTGTGGACGCGGAGGTCAAGGTTTTTCTGGATGCCTCCCCGACCGTCAGAGCCCGACGACGTTTTCGGGAACTACAGAGCCGCGATGCGGCTGTGTCATGGGAAAGAACCGCGAGTGAATTGACAGAGCGTGACAACCGCGATACAACCCGTTACGCGGCTCCCTTGCGGCCTTCACCTGACGCAACGATGATCGATACGAGTGATCTGTCGGCGTCCCAAGTCGTTGATGCAATCCTTGCACTCATCAGACAGGAACAGGCACGGCCTCAAGTTGAGCCGACACCGCCAGTTGATACGACAAAGCGGACGCAGTCCTCTTATTAACCTTTCACCTTTATTGGGAGATAGTAAACAGAGTATGGAACAACAAACAACGACACCAGAGCAGGAGGATGTAACCAACACTGAACTGTCGCTGGACGAAATGTATGAAGCATCGTTTCGTCCGTTTAAGGAACGGTCCGTGATAGAAGGGGAAGTCGTCAGCATCGGGAAAGACCGGATTCTTGTCGATATCGGCTATAAATCCGAGGGAATCGTCTCCATAAGGGAACTCAACGAGGAAGAGCTTGAGGCCCTTAAAGTTGGCGACCGCATGCAGGTGTTCATTGAACAGAAAGAAGATCATGAAGGCAATCTGATTCTTTCTAAAGAAAAAGCCGACAAGATGAAGGTTTGGGAGAGTCTAGAAGAGGCGTATCGTGCAGAAACTGTCGTTGAAAGTCGTATTATCGCCCGCATTAAGGGAGGGATGATGGTCGATATCGGCGTCAAAGCATTCCTGCCAGGTTCCCAGGTAAATCTTCACCCTGTTCGAGACCTTGACGCGCTTATTGGCAAAACCTTCCCCATGAAAATCATTAAATTTAATCACCAGCGCGGCAGTATTGTGGTGTCACGACGTGTCGTCCTTGAGGAGGTCAGGGCCACCAAGCGACAACATACGCTCGCCTCCCTTGAAGAAGGTCAGCTCATTGAAGGAATGATCAAAAATATCACAGTCTACGGGGCGTTTATCGATCTTGGGGGAATTGACGGGCTGTTGCACATTACTGATATGTCATGGGGAAGGGTTACTCACCCTGCAGAGGTGTGTGTCGTTGGCGACAAGATCCAGGTCATCATACTCAAATACGATCGCGAAACCTCTCGGGTCTCGTTAGGGCTCAAGCAACGCTCGGCGGATCCTTGGATTCATGTGGGCGAAAAATATCCCGTTGGGAGCCGTCATCAAGGGAAAGTGGTAAGCCTGGTCGATTATGGTGCGTTTGTAGAACTTGAACCCGGCATTGAGGGACTCGTTCACGTCTCTGAGATGTCCTGGACACAAGAAATTCGGCACCCGTCTAAAGTGCTCTCAGTCGGAAACCAGATCGAGATTTCCGTGCTTCATGTTGACCAGGCCGGAAGAAAAATATCCCTTGGATTAAAGCAGACCGAACCAAATCCATGGGATCTTATCCAAAGTAAATATGTCGTCGGCACCACGATTTCAGGCAAAGTCAAAAGCCTCACGGATTTTGGCGCGTTCGTTGGGCTGGAAGAAGGCATTGACGGGTTAATCCATATCTCGGATATGTCCTGGACAAAGCACGTCAAACACCCGTCCGAGATCTTTAAAAAAGGCGCGACCACCGAAGCGGTGGTTCTTAAAATTGACCGCGAGAAAGAGCGTCTTTCCCTAGGCTACAAACAACTGATCGCAAATCCCTGGGATGAATTTATCCCGAGCCGCTATGAAGTCGGGCAAACCTCGAAGGGACGGGTTTCAAAGGTTACAGATTTCGGCGTCTTTGTGGAGCTTGAAGGAGGAGTCGAGGGTCTCATTCACGTCAGTGAGGCCGATCTCGAAGGATCTGCCAGACTTGAGGATCACTTTAGTTTGAACGCTGAAGTCACGGCAAAGCTCATCAAGGTAGATACTGAGGAACGAAAGATTGCCCTGAGCATCCGTGAATATCGTCAAGACCTCGAACGGAAACAAATCGAAACCTTTAACCAGACACAGGAAGCCTCTGCGGAAAGCTCAGAAGGTGAACACACCTCGTGAAACTGTATCCATATTAATAACAACGAAACCAACTGCCTATCATGAGTGAGTCCATACCAGCGTCTCGCGAACCCTCGCCGCTAGGCCGTGGAATTCGGACCATCGGCCTGGTGATCGCGGGCTTCTTCGTTCTCGTCCTTGGAATCACCCTGCTCGTGGAAGCGATACCGATCGCGAGTGAAAACAGCATTGCCTTGATCCGCATTGAAGGAATCATCATTGATCCACATGAAGTCCTTCAACAAATTAAGCACTTTGCTGACGACTCCTCTATTCAGGCGATCGTTGTCCGCATCAACAGCCCAGGCGGCGCGGTGGTCCCGTCCCAAGAAATCTATGCGGCATTGAAGCGCATCCGTGATGATGGAGAAAAAACGGTGGTAACCTCAATGGGGAACATGGCCGCCTCCGGAGGGTATTACATCGCTTCTGCCTCGAATACGATTCTCGCGAATCCCGGAACCATTACTGGAAGCATCGGCGTCATCATGGAAATGACCAACGTCGAGGAACTACTCGCCAAGGTAGGCATTGAAAGTGTGGTGGTGAAGAGCGGCCTCCATAAAGATCTTGCATCACCATTCCGGCCGCTGAGCGTGCAATCGCGAACCATCCTGCAGCACGTCATGGATGACGTCCATGACCAATTTATTCATGCGGTGGCTGAAGGGCGTGAAATGGGGGTTGAACAGGTCCACGCCCTAGCCGATGGAAGAATTTTCACTGGTCGGCAAGCGCTCGCAGTTAATCTCGTCGATCGCTTAGGTACGCTACAAGATGCCATCCAATTAGCTGCAGATCTTGCAGGTATTACTGAGGAGCCAACCGTCATTGAGGTCGAACCGCGGTTTTCACTACAGGATCTCATTCTGACCCAACTCCGGGATTCCCTGTATGAGATCATCAGGCCAGACATTTTTCGCCTGAAATTCGAATTCGCTCTGTGATGAAACACCCATAAGACGAGCTTATGACAAAAGCTGCACTGATACGTCGACTGACCGACAAAATACCATCATTGACAAAGCGCCAAGTGGAGGTTGTGGTCAATACTATTTTTGATTCGATGCGAAACGCGCTCACGCGAGGAGACAAAATTGAAATACGAGGCTTTGGAAGTTTTAAGCTTCGCGCACGCCGGATGAAAGAAGGGCGAAACCCGAAGACCGGCGAAGCCGTTCTCGTCCCCCCAAAGAAAATCCCCTTCTTTAAGGTCGGAAAAGAGCTGCGTCACATGGTCAACGGAACATCGCCGCCACAAGACTCCATCTCCAAGCATAACGAATAAGCCTCCATCACAATACGCCCCGTTCTGCTTAAACAGGAGGACATCCATACCCTCCCCCACCCGGCGTACTCACCTCCAGAAGATCACCGGATTGCACTATCACATGAGCTTTGCTATCAAGATTCTCGATAGAGCCGTTCGATCGAAGAAGGCGATTCCGACCTGGAACACCCGGCTTCCCACCACGCAGTCCAAAGGGTTCCCGAGTACGCCGCTCACTCAAGACGGTAAGAGATTGTGGTTGAAGAAATCGATATGATCGGACCACACCGTCCCCTCCTCGCCATTGTCCCACGCCCCCGGACCCCCTCCGAATTTCAAATCGCTCAATGCGAACAGAAGGAAAACGTTGTTCCAGCACTTCGACATCCGTCATTCGTGTATTGGTCATATGTACCTGAACAGCCGATGCGCCATGTGAACCATGCACCGCACCGGAGCCTCCGGCAATCGTTTCGTAATATTGTGCTCCTGTTCCGTCTGGCGCACCAAACAGAACATTATTCATTGTTCCTTGAGATGCCGCAGCAATATCCAATGCCCCGTACAAAATATCCACAATGCGCTGAGACGTTTCGACATTTCCGCCAGCGACGGCTGCGTTCGCGTCAGGCGCAAGTAAACTACCTTCCGGAATTTTGATCCGAATGGGCACAAGGCATCCATCATTGAGCGGGATTGGTTTCTGAAAGAGGGTACGAAACACATACAAGACCGCCGCCCGAGTCACTGCCGGTGGAGCGTTGAGGTTTCCGGAAACTTGCGCACTCGTGCCCGAGAAGTCTACCTCCGCTTGCAGCCCACGTGAGGAATCAGAAACAATTCGAATCTGTACACGAAGAACCGTCCCATCGTCCATGACATCACTGAAACGACATACTCGCTCCGCATGGCCACCCAATAATACATTGAGAGTTTCCCGCGTGAGGTCTGCTGCATACCTTCGAATGTGGCTCATATAGGCGGTCACAACCTCGTCGCGAAACTGATCACAAAGGCAACTGAGTTCCTCACCTCCTTTCCGTAACGCGGAAACCTGTGCTCGAAGGTCTGAAAGTCGCTCTGGAAGATTGCGCGCTGGATATGCGCCTGAACGCAATACCGATAGCACATCCTCCTCCCTGAACTGATGGTCACGAACAAGCAATAACGATCTGATCACAATTCCTTCATCTTCTAATCTGCTTGAAAATGGAGGCATCGATCCGGGAACGGTGCCCCCAATATCGGCATGATGCGCACGGCACGCGACGTAAAATTTCGGAGAACCGTTTCGAAATACGGTTGCGACGAGGGTGATATCCGGAAGATGGGACCCTCCGTTATACGGATCATTACTCGCAACCAC
Source organism: Nitrospirales bacterium (assembly GCA_012965905.1). Lineage (GTDB taxonomy): Bacteria > Nitrospirota > Nitrospiria > Nitrospirales > UBA2166 > UBA2166. The sequence goes on from DTRN01000181.1 coordinate 41,779, forward strand.
ATCTCCAGGACGCAACGTCGTATGTCCAATGATATGGCGCACAGTCTCACCCATCGCACCAAGATGCACCGGAATATGGGGTGCATTGCAAACAAGCTGCCCTTCAGCATCGAACACAGCACATGAGAAATCACGCCGCTCCTTGATATTGGTTGAATGTGCTGTTCGAACGAGGGTATCACCCATCTGCTCGGCGATACTCATAAATCTATGATGAAAGACCTCAAGAAATATGGGATCACACTCGCTGGCGAGACTCTCTTGCTCAGTGTCGTGGCAAGACAGCGAGATTGTTCCAGACGGTTCAACATTCGCGTTGAATCCTGGCTCAATCAGTATCGTAGAATGATTTTCCACAATGAGCGCCGGTCCTGATAGAGAGAACCCCGGAGAAAGGGCTTCCCGTCGGTATACCGGCACATCACATGATTCTGTTGCGTCAAACCAGACTTGTGTCGTTTCACACGACGTGGTCTGGACATGGCGATCGGAATCAAAATATGACTCGGCTCCGCAAGGAATGTCATGTGTTGAGACCTCGACACGAATATTCACGAGTTCAAGAATGCTCTCAGGAGGATCAAACCCAAAATGTTGACGATGTTTCGCACCAAACACCGTAACCAGCACTTGCGGGGTATCACACCACGGTACTGTTATGGAGTAATCTCTACCCAGAGAGCGAACATCACACTCAATCTTGTTCACGCAAACCGGCATGACGGAGGAAGTTGTCGCATGCTCGCGACACATCAACTCTTCAAGTGCCCGCGTTAACTGCAACACACGTTCATACGCTTGCCTCAAACCATCTGCATCGGCATGACACGAAATTGTCTCAATGGCCAGCCGTTGAACCGGCGCTATAGCTATTCCATAGGCCGAGAACAATCCAGCAAGGGGATGAATTCGAATCTTCGAAATCCCGAGAATACGCGCAATCCCACACGCATGTTGACCCGCGGCACCTCCAAAACATAGCAACACATGATTTCGAACATCATATCCACGACTCACTGACAAATCTTTAATCGGTCGACACATGGCTTCATTGGCCACTCGAATATATCCCAGCGCGAGTTCAACCTCTGTGAGCGGACGGCCAAGGGCTCGTATGACGGTTTCTTGAAGATCTCTCAGGCAAGTCTGCGCCGCGCCGACGTCCAGTTGTGACACACGATCATGACCAAATACTGCTGGAATGTACTGTGGGAGAATGCGACCCAAAACAACATTGGCGTCGGTAATGGTTGCGGGGCCTCCGCGGCCGTAGCATGCTGGCCCCGGATCTGCCCCTGCAGATTCAGGACCGACAGTAAATTTATAGCCATCAAAACCCAATACCGAACCTCCGCCAGCAGCGATGGTATTAATGTGGAGTATCGGAGCTTGGAACCGGATACCCGCAAATTTTACATCAAGAACCCGCTCGAGCGATCCATCATATCGGCACACATCAGTAGACGTTCCTCCCATGTCAAAGCCAATGACCGCTCCATCTCCTTCGGCCTTAGCCATCTTCGCAACACCCAAGACACCGCCGGCTGGCCCCGAGAACACCGCGTCCTTGCCAGTGAAACTCGCTGGAGAGTAGAGACCGCCAGAACTCCCCATAAATGACAAGGGGATTGATCCCGTCCAACGGCGAAGTCGATGTGTGTAACGTTCCAAGACCGGCCCGAGGTAGGCGTCCAGCAGTGTCGTCTGTCCACGACCAACCACTTGGATCACCGAAAGCGTTTGATGTGAAACAGCGACATACGAAAACTGAAATTCGCGTGCAAGCTCTTGGGCGATACGCTCGTGTTCTGCATTCTTCCACGCGTGAAGAAATACAATCGCTACAGATTCGACGCCGAGAGTTTTGAATTGAGCGAAACCTGACCGAAGGACATCAACATTCATAGGGTGGATGACAACGCCCTCAGCACTCATCCGCTCAGGCACTTCCCGCACTTTGCCGTAAAGCAGTTGAGGCTTCTTGATCGCCAGGGCGAATAGATCCGGACGCTCCTGAGTGCCAATTTCGAGGAGATCGCGAAAGCCGCTCGTAATTATGAGTCCAGTCGAAGCGCCTGTGCGTTCAAGCAGCGCATTAGTCGCTACGGTCGTCCCGAAGCGAATCCATGCAATACGATCCTCTGGTAATATTCTGTCTTGAGGCGTCCCCAACATCTGACGAATGCCCTCAATTGCAGCATCCTCATAATCGGAGGACTCTGAAAGCAGCTTTGCCGTATGGATTTTGTCGTGGGGGTCGAAGCCAATGACATCAGTAAAGGTTCCGCCGCGATCCACGGCGAAACGCCACTGAGTGTTGCCTGAAGGCTCGGGAGTCAAATGCAGGAAGGATTATCCAGTTTCCGGTCCGCAGTCCATGCCGTTGCAATCGCCGCACATGTAGGCGCCATCATTCCACTTCATCGGTTCAGCACACATTGGACAATCTGGCGGTGGCCCCACCGGACTCGTCAGCAAACTTAGATCTAAATCTACGTTCGGATCAAATGATTCATCATCGTCATCATGCGCCATAGCACGGTCACTCCTAATCGATCATCACAATATATTCTTCTCACCTACCCGATTCTACCACCGCGATAAACACGCAACAAGCTCAAAGCTCCTTCTCGCATTTCACATTTTGTGGAACTCTTCACGTAGCCCCTTTAGGAGACTCACACATAACACCGTGAGAACAATGGCAAATGGGAGGCCGCTGAGAATAGAAGCCGTGCGTAACGCGACAAGTCCGCCGCCAATGAGAAATCCCGCAGCCACAACGCTTCCTAATATCGCCCACAACGCCCGAAGCCCAACGGATGGGGTCTCCTGCCCTCCTGCCGTGATAATTCCCACAACATACGCCCCGGAATCTGCGGAGGTGACAAAAAATATCGCGACAAGGATAACGCCGATAGCAGCACTCACTTCGGAAACGGGATATCGCTCCAAGAGGGCGAATAGTCCGAATGCAGCATTGTCCGTAATCACTGTTGCCATGCCTCCCTGACCAAACAATTCCTCATACAAGGCGGAATTTCCAAAGGCTGTAAGCCAAACGAGCGTCGTCACGAACGGGACCGCAACAACGCCAAGCACAAATTCCTGGATTGTTCGCCCGCGAGAAATCCTCGCAATAAACATTCCGACAAAGGGTGACCAGGCAATCCACCACGCCCAGTAAAAAATCGTCCAATCGTTTTGCCAACTGGTCGATTGATAGGCTTCGGTCCACAGACTCAACTGAGGGAGATGAGAAAGATACAAGCCGGCATTCTGAACAAGCGAATCAAACAAGAACAGTGTGGGCCCAACAACAATAACGAAGAGCAGAAGAATGCCGGCCAATCCAATGTTCAATTCACTCAGCCTTCTGATTCCTCGGTCCAGCCCGAGCACAACCGACACCAGCGTGATACAGGTAATTCCTGCAATGAGACTAACCTGGATTCCAACCGATTCGGGAACACCGAACATGTAGTTGAGGCCTGCATTAATTTGTTGGACTCCAAATCCAAGCGACGTCGCAAGTCCAAAGACGGTCGCGACAGCTGCGACGGTATCAATCAGATAGCCGATTGGCCCATAAATCTTGTCCCCAAGGAGAGGAAAAAAGACGGAACGAATGGTTAAGGGTAGGCCTTGATTAAATGCAAAAAATGCGAGTGCCAGTCCGACCAACGCATAGATCCCCCAGGCATGCACACCCCAATGCAAAAGGGTAACACTCATCGCGAGTTCTGCCGCCTCAACGGTTTCACCTGGTCCCATCGGGGGAGAGACATAGTGATGGATCGGCTCTGCGACACTCCAAAATACCAAGCCAATCCCCATGCCAGCACTAAACAACATCGTGAACCAGCCCCAATAGGTAAAATCAGGCGTCGCAGCGGGGCCACCGAGGCGAATCGCCCCATATTTGCTAAAACACAGATAGATAACCAGGGCCAGGAACAGATTGATGCTGAGCACAAAAAACCACCCGGCTGTGTCTGAAATTACACTCTGGATCTGTTCGAACGCATGTCGTGCCTGAGTCACGTTAAGCAACAACAGGATCACCACACAGAGGATGAGGGATAGGGTGCCCCAGAAGACAGGAGGAAGAACAGGTCCAACCCACCTGCCTGACAGCATATGTTTATCTACACTCGTCTGGTTTGGCTGTATCCCCATCGAGGATGGGAGGTTAGGGTTTGCGGTAGGAAAGAATTCCCCAGGACAGATGGCCAGCATTGCCGGCATCAACCCAGTGCTGAAGCCCAACTTTCATACGCTCTAAATACTCCTCGCTACAGGTTTGGAGCAACGTTTCATAATTGGGGTCTATCTCCTCACGAACTCGGGTGTAGTGCGTTGGCAAGTGTCCAGAAAAGTCCAGCATTTCAACTTCCTCAAAGCCCATCGATATGGCAATCCGCCGATAGGTTGGAATGGATCCGAGCGTATCAAGATGAATCCGGTCGAGAATCGGTTGAAGAACATCTGGTGGGCACGATTCACTTTGCATTGGGTCGGTAAAAATAAATTTCCCCCCTTTAGACAAGACCCTGAACACCTCTTCAAAGACCTTTGGTCGGTTTGCACTGTGCAAAATCGCGTCTTGCGACCAGACAATGTCAACGGATTCATCGGGAAGTGGAATATCCTCAAAACTCCCGTCGACCACGTTAATCAACAAATCGATACCCTCAGCAGCATTGAGTTCGCGATTGCGCTGATTTTGGACCTCACTCAAGTTAAGACAACTCACATGGCAGCCATATGTCTTGGCGAGATACCGCGCTGCCCCACCATACCCAGACCCAATATCTAACACTCGGGTTCGCACATCGATGCCGTTGATCCTCGAAGCCATGTGTGCCACCATCGCATGACTCGCCTCAACAATCGATCTCGTTCCATTTTCGTAGAGTCCAATGTGGATATCCTGCCCACCCCAAATGACTGAATAAAAATTATCGGCGTCCCTGCTGTTGTAATACTCACGCGCGACATTGACCACGGGAGAATACGTTGCCGATGTCGGCTTCGGGAGAGGCTCCTCATTGGCGTACCTTTTTTCAGCGACATGAACAAAAAAATCAGGGTCTTCAATGCGGTAGGTCTCCTGAAAGTCTCCATAGGTATGTACCTGTTGAAACCCAACCTCGTGCATGAGTGTTCGGGTATACTCCTTACGGAGTGGAAACATATTTAGGTGATACTTCTTCCCGTCTGGAAATACGTAGCAGAAACGTGCAAGCCCTTCATCAACATACTCAGGTTCAGCCTTCACGTTATCACCACAATAGTAGTACACGTGTTTCGAGCGAAACCCATGATCTAAAATCGCGTCATAATTACGCTGATCCAGGACAAGGATACCGTCGTGCGTCAATGCAGCATAGAACTCAGCAAGCGCCTTTCTTCGGTCATGCTCTGAAAAAAGATGTGTCAGGGAGTTGCCGAGACAGATGACGGCGTCGTATTTCGTGTGAACATCCCGACTCAGCCAGCGCCAATCTGCGTGGATGGTTTGCAGGATAAATCCACACCGTTTGGCATTCGCGAAGGCTTGGGCCAGCATTTCCGGACTTCCATCCGCACTCACAACGTCAAAGCCGGCTCGGAGAAGACGAACGGAGTGGAATCCTGTGCCGGTTGCAACGTCAAGAACACGTTTCACGCCACGTTCTTTGAGAAGTCGAATGAAAAAATCACCTTCACTCGCTGCCCGTGCCTCCCAATTAATCAGGTCGTCCCAGACTTTGACAAAGTTATGGACGTATTCTTCCTTGTATAAATCAGTTTCACGTTGCGTGAGCGGGCTGTCGCCATAGTTTTGCTCAGTTTTCATTGCTACAACTCCTTTAGAGAAACGCCAACGTTCTCCACACAGAGGTACGCCAATTTATGCTAACGGGGAAGACTTTACGCTACCATAGAACGCTCGCTGAATCAACCGCCGTTGAACTCCCAGACTTCACTTGTTTAGAATCACGCCAATCCCCGCACTGTCATGTGATTTACGCCCATCTGTGACCGCAGTCACTGGCCTAAACACCAAATTTTATCTATAATTCTATGGATGAGCTCATCAACGGCACAGAGGGACGTGTACGCTTGGTAGTGCGTTTCTGGGGCATACGCGGGTCCATTCCCACCCCAGGCCCTACGACCGCACGCTATGGAGGGAACACCTCCTGCGTCGAGGTCCGAGGTGATGGTGGAGACCTCTTTATCTTCGACTGCGGCACCGGTATCCGTGAGCTTGGCCAGGCCTTACTCGCCGACACGACGGTCCCGTCCAGAATTCACATCCTAATTGGGCATACCCACTGGGACCATATCCAAGGCTTTCCCTTCTTTACCCCGGTCTTCCTTCCCGGGGTCGAGATCCATCTCTACGCGCCCATTGGATTCCAGCACGGCATTGAAGCCGCCTTAGCCGGGCAAATGCAACATGCCTACTTTCCGGTGACGCTGCAGGACCTCTCCAGCCGCATACATTACACCGAGCTCGAGGAAGGGTCTTTCCGCATTGGAACCTGCCTCATCGAAACACAATATTTGAACCATACCGCGCCCACCATTGCCTACCGACTCACCGAAGGCTCAACCAGCATTGCCTATGTCACCGATCATGAACCCTTCTGGACGCCTGCGGGTCCGGACTTCGCCCATCCGGGCGATCAACGGCATATCGAGTTCATACAGGACGCGGACCTAGTGATCCATGATGCCCAGTATTCAGACGAGGAATACGTCACAAAAATCGGATGGGGCCATAGTCCGGTAGGCTATGTCCGCGACGTGGCGCTGGCGGCACACGTGAAGCGCCTCGCGCTCTTTCATCACGATCCCACTCACGACGATGCCTGGGTGGACGCGTGCGTGCGCGACATGCAAACTGCCATTGCCGCACGCAACTCGACCATGGAGGTCTTTGCAGCAGCCGAGGGGATCGTGCTGGAGGTGCACGGTGAGGGCGCGTACGCCGTCACGAACAAGAACTCCGCACTGCTGCGGCGATCGATCGCCGGGGAACGCGTACTCCTAGTGAGCCCACATGCTAGCGACGTCACAGCGATCGAACGGATGCTTGTGGAAGACAACCTCGTACTGATGCCGGCGAGCGACCCCGACACCGCACTCAAGCAAGCAAAGCAGTTCTCGCCCAGCCTTGTCATTATGGATGCCAGCCTCCTCGAGACCCCCCCAGGGCACTTTGGAGACCGTCTCCGCACGGTGGTAGGAACTCCCCAGCTCCCCATCATGGTGCTCACCGATACCTCCGACATAGTCAACACACACCCTGCGGCCAATGATGCGGTCAGCGATTATATTACGCGGCCGTTCAATCCCCCTATGCTCCGTACGCGCGTACGCGCATGCCTGGCACGCACCCTCGCGG
>DTRN01000182.1 GCA_012965905.1 Nitrospirales bacterium
TTCAACCAGAACGGTATATAAGCGAGATTGAGTCCCATACGATGCTGATCTAACGTCGTATTAGCGCCGGAAGCATGCCACAAAGCACCATGCCACAACAAGACCGAACCGCGACGACCAACAATAGGGATCAAGCATTTATCCGTTGGGCTGATGCTTGGATTGCATCTTAACCGGTGACTGAAAGGTACTACCAGAGTTGAACCATTGTTCTCGGTAAAGTCAGTTAGCATCCACATTGTTTGGAACAACCACATGTTAGATGGAAATGGTTCAGATAGACCTAGGGCATCCGCGTGAACGTTACCAGCTTCCGTATCTGGCATCACCCATTTCGAGCAGGCCTCAGCGAAGCGCATATTCTGACCTAAGTAGTGATAGGCGAGTTCGAGAATTTGCGGTTGGAGAATCCACGGCCAGCACATTTGGTCATAATTGAGCAATCCCTGCAGTGATTGATAACTCCGTTGATCAGGAAAATGTTGCTTGTGTAGCTTAAAATAGCGATCTGCCATGTGGTCAGCTTCCTTGATTGGCATGATGTCCTCAACGATGCAGTAGCCAGCATTATCCAAATTTGCTTTTATTTTCTCTGTATCCAAAAGTTGAGTTCTCCTGTAAATCTAATTGGCAGAAATTCACAAATTACGACAACCCTAACTTTTAATCGAAGATTACGGTAAAACTAATACTTTGATTGAACCATGCTCTTGACGTTTTGCTGCAACTTCAAAAGCCTGACAAATCTCACTGAGGGGGAAACGATGGGTAATCAATGGCATGGGATTAAGCTTACCGGTTGAAAGTAAATCTATCGCCACTTGGAATTCTTTTTGGCCATCTCGTCGCCCATAACAGAAAGCCCACGATACAGTCAGTTCACGGCTTCGCGCCGAATGGTCGCTAAAGGTGATTGGAGATGTGTGGCCACCGACGATACAAATACGGCCTCTTTTGGCTGCTATCTCCGTTGCTTGCTGTAAGGTATTTGATTGTCCGCCCACAGCTTCAAAAACGACGTTGGCGCCCCTATCCCCACTCCAGCATTTTACGGCTTCGACAGGATCTGACGTGTCAACGTTGACAACTGTACAACCCATCAAATTTTGGCTGATCCGCAACGGTTGATCTGGCTTCCCCAGTACAATGATAGATCTAGCACCTGCCAAATCTGCCATTTGGGCAATGGTCAATCCCACTGGCCCACTACCGATAACTGCCACCAGATCCCCTGGCTGTACCGGAGCTCGCGCAAGTGCGTGCACAGCAACAGCGTAGACTTCCGTCAAGGCGCCAGCTTCAAAAGTAACGTTATCCGGCAAAAGATAGGTATTTCCAGCCGGAGCAACCATATATTCGCCAAAGCCTCCACCACTATTACTTCCACCGAGATGCCTGAGTTTGCTACAAATATTGTAGTTTCCATTCAAGCATTCTGGACAATCACCACATGGAATGGTCGGTTCTACAACTACACGATCGCCAACCTGAAATTGTGTTACGTCTTCTGATGTTGCCGATACCACGCCCACCAATTCATGCCCGCCTCTGCGTGGCGGACTAGGTTTGACCGGAGTAGCATGATATCCATGCAGATCACTGCCGCAAATACCAGCGGCATGAACCCTAACTTGTACTTGTCTTGGTTCCGGATCGGGTTTAGAGACTGTTTCAATGCGTATATCCTTACCACCATAAAAGAGTGCTGCCTTCAATTTTATGCTCCATATCAAATTCTCTATCTTGTATAATATGTTTTACTATGACTAGCCAAGGCCGCGCCTTCCAGCACCATGGGAATTCCTGGCTTTTGGTAGCGACTGCGAAATTCTGCTAGAGAGAGATTTTTCACCCGCTCGACCGGGCCGTCTCGCAAGCGGTTCTTCGGATTGGAGCCTGGCGTACATCCGTTCGAGAAGTTGACGACGCCGTACTTCACGCGACTTCACCCAACGGTTCAAACGGTCCGTTCCCAACAGATGCTGGGCCACCTGATCGAATCCGTATCGCACCCGCTCTCGCCAAGGGAAACATTTCTTTGGTTTGACGTTTCCACGCACGGTTCGTTTAACTCCATAGTTCCACGATTGCCTTTTTGACAATCGCCTCACAACCCACCGCCGGCGAGCCCAGGCTCGGCGACATTGTCTCATGACCCGACCAGCTCGGCAGAGAACCCGCCTCATAACCGCCCTTCGGTCCCAGCGCCAAGGCTTCATCATCCCCCAGGTAAGCCCGACCACCATTTGTCAACGAGTTGACCATCGTCCAACGAAAGGGGGCTACTTTTGCGACCCACAGTTCAATCTGTGCAAATAGTTCATAATTCAGTCCCACCAAGCACCACTCTTCTCCAATCATCACACCATGCACTTCGAATCTCCGTGAAGGTGGAGTGCCGCCACGCAACAGTATCGTTTTAATCTTACCGAGTTGTTTGAGTCGCCGTGCGTCCCCCCGATTATCTCGGAGCAATGACTCGACGAGTTCTAGAGGCGGTAGGGGACGCGTTGGCAATTCCGTCACGACCGTTTTCAGTTTCAGTTTCGTTGACTTGAGAACATTGCTTTGTTCCATCGCTTGCAATACCGCTTCGCCCAGCTTGTGACCCACCGCATCGGCATCGGCATGCGTGCTCCGTAGCGGAAAGCTGTTGATATCCCCGTTGCAACCTTGTCCGAACAACGCAATGACATCGTCACCCAGATGTTTACGAATCCGCCTCACTGCCGCCCCAGGAAAGTCAGCGCTAACCAAATTGGAACCATGCGGAACCGTGACCGGATGCGCCGCATGCTCAAAATAAATGGCAATCGGTTTTCCCGTATCGCGGGCATGCGCGGACAACACATTGACCCAGGGAACGACCGGTCCGTCGCGATTGACGCCCATATAGATCGAACCGTCTGCCGCCGCGAGACGACGGTTAAATCCGACTTGCGCCGCAGCCCGGCCCGCGCGCAGATCGACCGGAACCATGTGGCGCTGGGCCTCGGCCACGATCTCGTCGATGGCCTGATGCACGCCGTTATTCCATTGAAGTTCCTCTGGCCGCTCCGCGATCGGCCCCTTCTCCGTCAGTTCGTCCCATTCCAGTTCGTCTGTGTAGAGACGTCCAGGCGTTGGAGTCGAGACCAACCAGCGCCCGGAATGCGTATGGCTGGCGCTAAACCACACTTCATCGACACCCGTCTTCTCTCGGACGCGCGTCCGGATTTCGTCACAACCGGCACCGAGAAAATCGCCGGTCACCAGCGCCACGGACTTGCCTGTTGCGTCGGCAATCACCAGCGCTCGCACAAAGAGAGGATCGTGAACGCCGACATTATTTCGGTAAAAATGGAGAATCTCCATTCCCACAGGTGGGGTGACGTCTCGCTGAGCTGCCCCGGCCGAGAAACCCGGCTGAGGCCGAGTTGAAGATAGCGACTTAGCAGGATTCGCTGAGACAAGTCCAGTGGCACTGACGAGGCTACCAGACTGTTTTAAGAAACGTCAGCGCGGAGTATCGCAAAAGTTATTCACGCATCGGCTCCCAAAGCAATGGTTGTGTCCATGAGTTGTCTCAGAGGGGTTAACGGTGATTCACCTTGGCGAGACCTGAAGATCTGGGTCACACCTTAGCCGGCAAAACGGTCCCTGCTAGTTATGGTATTTCGTGATCCGCAGACACAGCCCAAAGAGATGCAATGGCCTTTTTGATCTGGCTTTCGATTCCGACGGCATAACTACTGTACACACCGCCCACACGCACACCGTGGAAAAATCCAGGAAAGGAACCGGCTTCCATACATTCGGTCTCGGCCACCAAGGCCGCTTTGATCCCCAGGGCCAGTGCTCGATCTGTCGGAATGTAGCCGATATAGGCGTTGTCCGTGGCCCCACGACTGCGTTGGTAAAACCGAATACCATTGTCTGTTCGAAAGGCGCCAGAGCGTTAATCCAGAGTTCGTATTCCGTGAACGCTTCTCCTGCCATCGCCACCAAACACCACTCCGATCCCAACATCACGGCATTGATCTCCATGGGCATTTGGGGCACTGCTTCCCTCTCCATTAGTTCCCTCAGAGCCAACATGGTGGCGCGTGTAGCGTCATCATTGGCCCACCCCTCGCGCGGGCGGTTCTTCGCCTCCCACAACAATGCGTTCCATCATTTTCTCCCAGCGCTGTACGGTCCGGTAGATGGAGGTTCAACATAATCGTTTTCGTCCGCAAAGAGATCGCCTTCGCCCTGATAGGAGTTGTTGACTTCAAAGCGACCAGTACGGCCTCTCCCAACTCATTTCCGACGGCTTCCGCATGCGCATGTCCACCCGCGACATGATCGGCGTTGATATTACCGCTGCAACCCTGAGCGAACATGGTAATAACATTCTCACCGAGCGCCGCGTTCACGCGGCGGACAGCATATCCTGGATAATCGGCGCTGACACCGGGATGTGTCATCGCAATCATCGGATGCGCCGGATGCTCAAAGAGGACGGCGAGCGGTTTTTCCGACTTTTTACGCACCTCGAGGACATTCACCCAAGGGACGACTTCCTGCGTAAAGGCATCACCATAGCGATTATGGGCAATCTTCACTGGCGCACGGCCACGATGCAAGGAAACCGGGACCTGGTTGGCCACGGCCTCTTCTGCCGCCTCAAAGATTAATTTACCAACACGGACCCTCCACTCCGGTGTCGATCCCACACCTCGGCCGTTGGAATGCGTATGAGAACAATTTACCAGCACACGGGACACCCCAAGTTCTTCCTGAATCTTTTCGCGAACCTCCGCAAACTATGGGGCGATCATGTCGAGGCAAATAATCGCTACCGACTCGTCACCATCATCCAGCAGCAACACACGTGCAAAGAGAGGATCGTGGACCAGCGGATCTCCCATAAGTTCCGGTACTGTCACATCGCGACGGCTCGCCAGGGCTGAAACTGCCAACACTGCTAAGCAAAAGTAGACTCAGGACCACAGACACTCGCCTGGTCCCAGGCTTAGTTTTTCTCGTCACCATCTCTATCCCCCACGCATCTCGCATTAATTCAGATCGCTGTCATTCCTATTCGTCGCAGCGCGCGTGACTTTCACGAAACCGCACGACGCTGCGCAGAACTCCCGCGGCCTCACCACACAACCTCTGCACGGCTCCAAAGCGATTCAATCGTCTCCTTAATCACAACCTCAATGCCAACCGCATAGGGCAGGCGGACATCTGGATGCGTGGTGGGACTGTGCACTCGCAAAGCATCCCGACAGCTACGCTCGGCCTGCTCTGGATGCTGAATCGACAAAGCCAGTGCTCGGTCGGTGAGGACATACGAAACATAATGTTTTTCCTGGGGATTGGCCACATCGTTCGTGAAGGCGAAAACCATATTGTGATCAAACGGGCCTAGCGCGTTAATCCACAATTCATATTCAGTGAACACCTCACCGGCCATGGCCACCAAGCACCATTGCGAAGACAGCATCACCGTATTGATTTCCATCGCAAGACCTGGCTGCTCGCCACGATCGAGGATCTCTTTTACGCTTCGCCAAGCTTCTTTGGCGGCTTCATTAGGAGGATCTGCTTGCTGCAGGCCACAACCATTCTTCGGTCCAGGCTTCCCGGGTTGGTACACGCAGCGAAAGCATAATCGTCTGGGATCCTGTGGTAAACTTGGTCGCCGTAATCTCCGTCGCTTCTCGCATTGCGGTAAGTACGGCTTCCCCCAGTTTCGTCCCCTCTTTTTTCGCATTTGCATACCACCCGCTTCGGACGCTAAACCCTACCGGCTCGGCGTTTGTATTTCCAGCGCAGCCCTGACAAACATCGCGACCACCTCATCGCCTAGCGCTTCCTGCAGGCGCTGCACCGCGTATCCCGGAAAATCTGCAGTTAGCCCTTCTGGTGCTTCCAGGGTAAACACAGGATGGGCGGGATGCTCGAACAGGACCGCAACTTTACCTCCATCCTTTCGACGCGCTTCGAGAACGTTGACCCAGGGGACAATATCCTGACTAAAGGCATCGCCATATCGATTTTTACCCACTACCACCGGTGCTCGCCCCACATGCAGCGAAACAGGCACGCGTTTTTCGTAGGCTTCCGCAACGGCCTCATAAATCAGCTTGCCAGCCGCTTGTCTCCAGCGTTCGTTGTAGCCCCGCCGATTATCCTAATGTGTGTGGGAACAGTTGACCAACACCCGCGCCATGCCGAAATCTCGGACAAGTTTTTCTCGGACCTCGGGAAACCACGGACTCACCATGTCAAGGCAGATAATAGTCACCGCAGTCTCGCCGTTATCTAACACCAAGACTCGCGCAAAGAGGGGGATCATGCACCGCGGGATTACCGAGTAGCTCTGGAATCGTCACATCGCGCCGGCTGGCCCCAGCTTTCATTGCCCATACCGACTCGTTACTGCCGAAGGAAATGCTCACAACAAGGATCGCTAAGAGATGTCGCGGCTTGACAGGCATTACTACTTGCTCTCCCATTGGATCACAATCTCCACCCCGTGACGTTTTGCGGCATGACGATATTTTACCATCAAGACAGATCGCTCGGGGTTCCACTCCCAGGTGACCAGTTGGTCGTTCGCCGTCACCACATCTCTCGCTGAAGCAGACACGGGAACTCCCTGAGGAAGATAGATCGCACTCACCCCAGCGTCTGAAAAGGTCCCGTCGCATGAAACTTAAGTTGTCGCGATCTTTGTTCAATGTTCGCGATCCGTGAGCCACTATACAAGAGCGTTGGCTGTTTGGGCAATGGATCGACTTGGTATAAGAATGCGTATTCACCCGTATCGAGACGTTTCCTCTCGATCAACGGCAGTTCTGCATCGAAGAGGTTAATGGCCGGCCCTTCCAGGAGAACGTTGTCTTGCGTGGCATAGGCGACGGTGTAGGGACCTCGCTGCTGAGAAATGCGATCCCGTGCCTGCCACGCACCCCCATCCCAGCGACTCAGATATTTGGCAACACTTCGAATCACGTTTGTCCCAAACCGTGACCGTGCCAAGCCTTCTGGTGAGATGCCGCAATACAACACTCTCCCTA
>DTRN01000183.1 GCA_012965905.1 Nitrospirales bacterium
ACTGCACCACCGAATACCCCGCGCCGTTTGACGAGGTGAATTTGCGTGCGATGGGCACGATGGCTGTGGCCTTTGGGCTGCCGGTTGGCTACTCCGATCACACGCCGGGCATTCATGTTGCTGTTGTTGCTGTGGCCTTAGGCGCCCGCGTGATTGAAAAGCACTTTACCCTGGATCGTGCCCTGCCTGGCCCTGATCACAAAGCCTCGCTCGAACCGGATGAATTGCAGGCGCTGGTCCACCAGATACGAGATATTGAGCGGGCGCTGGGTGATGGCATTAAGCGCCCGACTGCATCTGAATGGAAGAATCGCAATGTGGCGCGCAAAAGCCTGGTCGCCGCAAAAGCCATAACGACCGGTGAGGTGTTTACGGCAGAGAACCTCACGTGTAAGCGGCCAGGGACGGGCGTGACACCATTATTGTATTGGCAGGTGTGTGGGCAAACCGCAACGCGCGATTTCGCGAGAGATGAGTCGTTGGATGTCTAGGGCGGTGTATGTGCTGGGTGGTGGTGGCCATAGTCGAGTTGTTCTGGACACGCTGCTTGCGAGTATGGTGAGCGTGGCGGGTGTGCTTGACTCAAACATGACGGTGGGTGAGCGAGTGTTTAATGTGCCCGTAATGGGTGGAGATGACCTGTTGGACACACTGGCGCCATCGGCTGTCCTCTTGCTCAACGGCCTTGGTGCCAATCCCAACACGCGTCTGCGGGCACGGTTATTTGACGATCTGAAAGCCCGCCGCTTTGAGTTTGCAGTGTTGCGTCACCCTTCGGTCGTGATGGGGGTGGAGTGTCACGTTGGCCAAGGGGTGCAAATGATGGCGGGCGTGGTGCTACAGCCGCGTGTACATGTTGGAGAGAATGCCGTTATCAATACGAACGTAAGCGTTGATCATGATTGTGCGATTGGCACACACGCGTTTGTCTCACCCGGTGTCGTTCTCAGTGGACATGTCAGCATCGCGGAGTCCGCATTTGTTGGGGTTGGTGCGGTTCTCCTCCCTCATGTCAGCATTGGTGAACACGCTGTGGTGGGCGGTGGTGGCGTAGTGACCGAGAATGTTCCGGCCGGATGGATTGTGGTCGGCAATCCAGCAGTCAAAGTTGGAATAAACGAGTAATGGACAATTGGAAAGACGTTGTGATCACTCCCCAGACACCATTGGGTGATGCCATCGCGAAGATTGACGCCTCATCCCTTCAAGTGGCATTGGCCTTACATCCAGATGGGACTCTTGCCGGCGTGCTGACGGACGGTGACATTCGGCGAGTGATTCTTCGTGGACAGGGATTGCAGATTCCCGTTTCGGAAGCCATGAACTCGACTCCCACGTCGGTGCCAGCCTCGATGTCTCGCGACGCGATGCTTGAGCTCATGCGCCCAGCTTTCCAGAAATAAGGGATGCGATCTCCGGCAGCTTCTGTCCATGAGTGGAACATGAGCATCAGCGCGGTGCAAGGATTTCTGAACAGGGTCATTTATTTAACGACATATGTGCTAAAGGCAAATAAGACATTTAGCGTGCCTGGGAAAGCAAAAATACTTGTTGTTGACGAGTGGCGACTCGATGTACTCACACCATTATTCAATGGCGAAAACTATGAGGTTCTTTATGTGCGCGGTGAAATACTGAACCTTAACATCGTTGTTATTTGCAAGGTTTTCATCAATTGGGCACATGGTAATAGTTTCTTTCTATCGTATGCCATGGCATTTCTAGAGATAGTGAAGCCATCAGTCGTCATAACCTTTATCGACAACAACCCGCAATTCCAAAAGTTGGATGAAAAAATGAGTTGTAAGGCCGTAAAGTTCGTCACAATCCAAAACGGCACTCGAGTCTTGTCTCGAGACAACCCTAAAGGCAGTAGGCCAATTTATCATTCGAACTTCTTTTGCTTTGGACGCTATGAGGTCGATCAATACAAGGGGCATGGTGCGTGTGTGGAAGCGTTCCATCCATGTGGATCGTTGATAGATTCGTATTACCGTGCTTCGTCTCGCGTGAAAGAAAAGAAAGTGGACGTGGACCTTTGTCTTGTGTCCGAAGGGTGGCACGAATTTCCCTGCGACGACTTACTCCATGGCCATGCGAGACGTGCCTTTGAGCGTTTGATGGATTATATAAGGATCTTTATTACGCGTAACGAACGATCACTATTAGTTGCATGTCGCCATGGTGTTGATACAAGAGAATTCAGCGCTGAGATTGATTATTTATGTGCACATCTTGGAAAAGGTACTATGTGTACGCCACATGATAGGCAGAGGTGGACCAGCTATTCGCTAACAGACAACGCCCATGTAGTCATATCCGAGAACTCAACGCTTATGAGAGAGGCCTTTGGCCGAGGGCAGAAAATTCTTGCTTGCAATTACTCGGGTGATGAAGATTATGATTTTCCGGTTGATGGTATCTGGTCACTTAAGGAACAGGGGTATTCGATTTTCGAAGAACGCTTGTTAACACTTCTTTCCATGGATCTTGCTAGCTATAGGGAGCTTTCTTCTGCACAGGCGCTATATTCAGTAGGATATTCTGACGCAAGCCCAACTCACTTGCTGCTTCAATCAGTCATTGCTGAGCAGCTTGGGAACTATAGACACAATGGTCACTAACAAACAACCTACAGTAAATACCGAGAGCGATGAGCGTCTTCAATAACTTGCGCTGATGTGTGGCATTGCAGGGTTACTGGGTGAATTTCAGGATCGACGTACTCATCTGTGTAGGATGTTGAATGCGTTGGTGCATCGCGGTCCGGATGAGCAGGGAGAGTATATTGATGAGCTATTTGCCGGTGGAATGCGGCGACTGTCGATCAACGACCTTCGAGGCGGTTCGCAGCCGCTCTTTAATCATGACAAGTCCATCGTTCTTCTCTACAACGGTGAAATCTATAACTCCGGTGAGCTGAGAAGGGAGCTCGAAGCGACGGGAAAACGTTTCCGCACCCGTTCAGATGGAGAGGTCATCGCTCATCTCTATGAGGACTTAGGAGAGTCCGCGTTTGAGCGTCTCGATGGCATGTTTGCGGTGGCCCTGTGGGATTCGCGTCGCAAGCGCCTACTATTAGCACGAGACTTGCCTGGTGAAAAGCCGCTCTATTTCGCACGGCTCAACCACGGGCAACTGGTGTTTGCATCAGAGGTCAAGGCGCTTGAACATCTCTCGTTGCTGTCATTGACTCTGGATCGACAAGCGATATGGGATTTCCCTTCGTTTCTTTGGATTCCTGAGCCGAGTTCCGTATATAACGAAATCGAGGCACTTCCTCGCGGCCATATCCTGGTGGCTTGCGATGGAGATATACGGATCGGTCCTTACCGTGACAGATTTGTTTCGGTTCAACTCGACATTGCGACAGATGAAAGGGCAGTCGGGAGTACTCGACGCATCGTTGAAGATGCAATCAAGTCGCGACTTTTGTCTGATGTGCCCGTTGGGAGTTTTCTGAGCGGGGGGTTGGATAGCAGCGTCGTCGCGACGATCGCTGCGCGGGAGCTCCCACGCCTCGACACGTTTACTGTATCGTTTGAAGATATCGACGATCCCTACCATGGCCGAGCTGATGAGTCCAAAGCTGCGGCGCACACTGCTGCGGCCATCGGGTCTCGACACCATGTGGTGCACGTCACTGCCGAGAGTTTTCGCAAGAGCTTAGACACGTTTTGCCAATATGGAGATCTTCCTTTCTCGGTATCTTCTGGTCTCGGGATTCTGGCCGTGTCCGCCGCCGCTCGGGAGGCTGGCATTAAGGTGTTACTCACCGGAGATGGTGCGGACGAATGCTTTGGTGGTTATTCTTGGTACGAGCACCTCGCGGGAATCAAAAGGATCAATGGAGTGCTCCCCTGTACGCCGGTGTCATTTCAGAACGTAGGGCTTTCACTGCAAGAGAGATTAACCGTGCTCCGTGGGATGTCCCCCTCTCGTCGTGCATGGGCGTGGCATTACTACGCTGACGAAACTGAGAAACTGGCGCTGTTCTCACCTGAGTGGGGTGATGGACTACGCAGCTCTCTCTGTCACTTCCAAGCGCTTGAACAACATGATACGCCGGAAGAGTTTATCCGGCATGATCGAGATTTTTATTTTCCAAATGAGATGTTGAGGAAAGTGGATCGCATGGCCATGGCGTACTCCGTGGAGGGGCGCACGCCATTTGCTGCTCCTTCTGTGCGCGCGCTCGCCGATCGGCTTTCGTTGAATCATATGGTGCGTGGAACCGAATTGAAATGGGTCTTGCGACGAGCATTCGAAGACATCTTGCCGCGAGACGTCGTAAATCGCCCGAAACACGGATTTAACGTTCCTATCGACCATTGGTTGCAAGGAGAGTGGGCAGACATGGTAGATGAAGCGTTCCAGAGCGGTTCTGCGCTTCAACGCAATGGTATTGTCGCGAGCAATTCTTTGCTTGTTGCTCGGCGCCTTCTCGCTGATCGAGAGCGGCTTAACGGGCACACAATATTTTCGTTCATCATGCTCAACAAGTGGTTAAGTCGCTGATATGGAAATCATTGCTGAAATTGGCCAGAATCACAACGGTGATATGGATGTCGCGCGTCAATTAATTTATGCGGCCAAAGAAGGTGGGGCCAATGTTGCGAAGTTTCAGCTCTACGATGCGCGGCGCCTATTTTCGCGTGAAGGTAATCCGTGGTTTGACTACAATTGCGCGACGGAACTGTCGCGTGAGGATGTCAAGCTCCTCAGCAGGACGTGTAGCGACGCAGGCATCGAGTTCATGTCGTCGGTCTTTGACGTTGAGCGGGTGGCGTGGCTGGAGGATGTTGGCGTGAAACGATATAAGCTGGCGTCTCGTTCGGTGCGTGACCGGGTGCTCATAGAGGCCGTCGCCGAGGCGGGAAAGCCGGTACTGGTTTCGCTAGGGATGTGGGACGAACCAGAATTCCCTGAGATCCCGGCTTGCCAAGTCGGGTATCTCTATTGCGTCTCGAAGTACCCGACTCCGCTCGAGGAACTCCATCTCAGTAACGTGGATTTCACGCAATACGCCGGGTTCAGCGATCACAGTATCGGTGTGTCTGCTGCCGTCGCCGCATTGGCGCGCGGGGCGGGACTCATCGAGAAGCACTTCACGCTCGATAAGTCCATGCACGGTCCGGACCACGGCGGAAGCATGAACCCCGACGAATTACGTGCCCTTTCGATCTTTCGGGATGATTTTCAGCAGTGTCTCTAATGCCGCTTACACAATGATCGATCAACTCACCATCTACAAATGGACAATCGCCGGTAATACGGACGACCGTGTCTATCTTATACTCGCGAGCTGTGCTGACATACCTATCTGCGACATCGTCCAGCGCCCCCCGATAGACACCAACGCCTTCAGTGTTTGCTAATTCAGCGAGTACCGTGTCATCAGTTCGTACTGAGGTGCAAAGAACTATCTCGTCAGCGGAGTTGCTGGATTGAATCCGCCGCAGGAGAAACGCCAACATCGGTATACCATGCAACGGCTTGAGAGCTTTTCCCGGAAGGCGCGACGACCCCATGCGTGCGGCAACAATCACGCCGACGCGCCCGAGATCGTTCACACGCTCGCTTTCATTTTTGCATCACCGACCAAGGCACGGGCAACTTCGAGGTCATGCGCGGAGGAAATAAAGAAGCTCTCAGCGGTCGATACAACGAACCCCGCCAAGATCGCACCAGTTAACGAGCCCTTTTGGAGATTGGCATTACGCAGCGCGATGCACGTTGATGCGTCTCGGTACAGCGCTTCACTTCCTATCAAAAGCGCATGATCCTCGTTGACGGGTAATAACCCGAACGATGTCCGCCGATAAATGCGACTGCGGATTTCCTCGACGGCACAGGCGCTATCGGCGCCGCTGACAGCAAGTGAAGTGATCGCTTCTTCGATAGTCCCTGTACTCACAAACGGCGTTTGAACGTATCGCATCACAATTAAGCCACGACTTTCTGGGTCAACAGTCCGCGCAACTTCCTTCAACGTATCAACAATATTGGACGACCGAAGGGTACTTCGCTCATCACGAGGGACAAAATCAACGCGAGAACTATCAAAGGAGCGCACGGTCTCTTCAGCAGCAGGGTTATCACAGGTCACGACTACGTTGTTGATGATCGAAGATCCGAGGCAGGCTTCAATATCTCGTTCTAAAAGCGAGCGACCAGCTAAAACCTGATTCCACAAATCAGGAACACAATCGTAAAATCGCCGGCATGGTATGACTGCGGTGATCGGCCTCACAAGATCAAGTTGTTTGAGCGTTGCATCTTTCTTAAGCTCTCTTCTCGCGTTCACAATTTGTAGTGGCTGCTCGGTGAGATTTTGGCCATGGCGACGATAGTAGAAGAGCGGCAGATTAATGTTGGTTGTTTTGTGTTGATCTTTCAGCTTGACCCACAGATCCAGCCCATCCTGTGCCCCGAGATCTTCCCGATACCCTCCAAGATCACGCAATACTTTACACCTCACCATCGTACAGGCTCCGTTTGGGGGCACATCCATGAGATGATCATTGGAGTACAGCTTCTGCCGTCGCTCATGCGCAAAGATCTCGCCACTCTCATCCACGAGATAATAATCGGGAAATACCAGGGCAAGCTCGGAATCACGATCAAGGTGGCTCGCCAAGATTTGCAGGATGTGAAGATCGAACACATCATCGCCATCGAGGCGAATAATATACTCCCCTTTCGCTTCGCGTAACGCGAGGTTATTGACAGCAGGAAGCCCAATACCTTCGGTTCGATGAACTTTCACTTTTGGGTGTTCACGGTAGAGGTCGATGACCCGCGACGTATCATCGATAGAACCATCGTCGATAAGGAGGAGTTCCCAGTTGTCGATCGTTTGCTGCAATACGCTCTCAATGGCGTCGCCAAGAAAATGGCCGTAATTTCTCGAGGCAATGTATACAGTGATAAGCGGCATTAGAGACACTGCTGAAAATCATCCCGAAAGATCGAAAGGGCACGTAATTCGTCGGGGTTCATGCTTCCGCCGTGGTCCGGACCGTGCATGGACTTATCGAGCGTGAAGTG
>DTRN01000184.1 GCA_012965905.1 Nitrospirales bacterium
GCGTGAATCACCAGACGGGTGGTGTCATAGGCGAGTGCGGAAAATTCGGACGGGTCGGTCTGATAATGGAAATGATAGTCGCGAACAAACGCTTGCATGGCCGGTTCGGGACTATCTAGGTTGAACATGTCCACAAAGATCCCTCCTTCCATCGCCTGTTCACCGTCTCGAAGCAGGTCTGGGGTATTCCATCCATTGGCCCCGAGGAGCGTCACGTTCATATCGTGATAATGCAAGTGTGCCGCGATAAGACCAACGGTCTTGAGATCGTCAGGGAGGAAGATGGCATCTAAACCTGGAAAATACGCATCGCGTCCCTCTTTGTCACCTTCAGCCGGGGGCAAAAGGGTCCCGTCATGTTTGAGGTCTTCGGTTTGGATGGTTTGAATATACGATCCAAAGTCCGTCTCGCCCGGTTCGTAGGACACCGTCGCGAGCACGTCTCCTTCCATCTGTGCGATGGCGGCTGAAAAGGCGTCGGACAGTTCAGATCCATAGGGATCGTTGGGTGCCAGAATGGCAAATTGTGTCATTCCAAGTTCAAGCATCGCATAGCGGGCGAGCGCGTTGCCAAGAAGTTCTTCGGTTATAGCCGTGCTGAATAAAAACGATCCTCGTTGTGCAATGTCCGGCTTGGTCGCGGTTGGTGACAACACGGGAACCTCGAATTTCTCCGACCACTCGGTGAGTGCCCCAAGATTCTTGCTGAGTAGTGGACCAATAAGCGCAATGGGAGTGAAGTTGTGCCAAAGCTGGTTGACGTGGTCGATGAGCGTGTGGTCATCCTGTGCAATGTCAATGACGACGAACCCAATTGAGACTGCCATCTGATTTTTGTCTACGGCGAGGCGGATGCCGTTGAGTATGTCTTTGGCATACGAAGACAAATTGCCACTGAGGGGAAGCAGGACGCCGATGACGTGGCGATGCTGCAGCAACTGCGATCGTAGGGCGCTGAGGCGCGCCGATGCGAATGATGCATACTCGTGTTCCGGAAACTGTTTCACAAGTCGATTGACCAACTGTTCCATGGTGAAGAACTCATTCTCTCCTGCTTGGTCATACCGTTGGATAAGGTATGCGAGCGCTGCGTCGCCTGGAAATGTGGTGGGATATCGATCAACCAATACACGCAGTTCATCACGTGTGAGCTGCATTTGGAGCATCGTATTAATTTGTTTGACCAGCTTCTCCCGATCTTCTGTTCTTGCGAGTTCATGTTCGCGAAGCACGGTATCCACCATTGCCAGAAAATCGCCCTGCTGTTCGTATAGGTCTGCTATCCCTTGCAGCGTCGTGTGTATGCCGATGGTGTCAATCGGATGATGGAGAGATAGCTGTAACTCCAGTTGTGCCACGGCTTTCTGGTATTCGCCACGACGAGTGAATGCGTCGCTCAGGAGAGAATACGCTTCAATCAACTGATCGACATCCGATGTCGTGTCAATAAACGCGCCGAGAATTTGGATCGTAGTTGCATCGTCGTGGAAATTGTATGCATGTCTTGCCTGTTCTAGTGGATGTTCTTCCTCTTGGGGTTCTTCGGCTTCGACGAGTTCGGTGTCGATGAGAGGCTTTGGAATGGACTGAGAAAAGGCCGTGGGAGTGAGCAAGACAATGCCCACCACGATGCTGATAAAAACCGTGATCACAGGAGGAATGAACATCGACAGGGAATGAGCCGCCACTATACGGTTGGCGTGAAGATCTTGTCAAGGCGGTTTCAGCGCCTGGTCTCGGTTGTTTCTGCCTCCGAAGAGATTGACAAATTTCGCAAAGTGATCACAATGGGTAGTATGTCATTGTCTGATATACCACAAGAACAAGATGGTCACCTTGATCGCTATCTGCATCATCTTCTGGTGGAACGGGGTTGTTCTTCCCATACCATCT
>DTRN01000185.1 GCA_012965905.1 Nitrospirales bacterium
CATGAATACTCAACGCGATCCGCATGGATGTCGATTGGCTCTTCCTCGCTGGCGATTTCAGTTGAGGCCAGAGCGGCAGGACATGGGAACAAGACAAACCCTATCAGGAAGGCGGCGAAAAACGAGCCAATAAGGGAAGAATGTTTAGCCCCGGAGAGGCGAAAATGAGGCACCTTCGACATGGGCCTTGACCTCCCCGACCAGCAGAAGAGAGCCGGTCACGCAAATAGTGTCTTCGCGAGTTGCAGCGCTGTGGGCTTTCATCATAGCTTCTTCCGCAGAGGCAGCATATGCAAGCTGCATTGGCCTGCCTGGGAGTTGTTCGGCGAGTTCTTCAGCCGAGGCGGATTGTGTGTGGGCTGATCGGGCCAGGATAACGGCATGTGCCAACGGGACGAGAGGAGTGAAAAACGACGCCATGTCCTTATCCTTTTGCATGCCAATGACGAGGATGACCTTTCCGGAGTGTACGCTCTGGTGCTCAATCAGAAAATCAGCGAGTGAAGCCGCAGCGGCTGGATTGTGTGCACCATCGAGAAACACCGTCGGATGTTTCGCAATACATTCTAAACGCCCAGGCCACTGGACGGACATGAGGCCTGTTCGAAGACCGTCTTCGGATATCGTCATGCCAGTGTCGCGAAGCCATTCTACAGCAGCGAGCGCACAGGCGGCATTCTCAACTTGGT
Organism: Nitrospirales bacterium; assembly: GCA_012965905.1. Classification (GTDB taxonomy): domain Bacteria; phylum Nitrospirota; class Nitrospiria; order Nitrospirales; family UBA2166; genus UBA2166. The sequence goes on from DTRN01000185.1 coordinate 690, forward strand.
GATGGCCCATCAGGGAACATTGCAAGTCAGAATATGAACTTCTGGGGCCGTGAAAGTCAAAGCGGCTCGGTGACGATTCAGGGGCCTCAAAATCCACACCGAGTCGAACCAAAGGAGAGCGTTGCTCGGAGCAGGCATTCTGGATCACGGGGAGTGCCTGTGGCGACACATTTCCTACCACCGTTGGAACATCTGTTCGAATAATTCCACACTTCTCTGCCGCAATGGATTCGATAGTGTCGCCGAGATATTTCTGGTGGTCCAGTTCCACGTTGGTAATGATGGTGACGAGCGGTTGGATCACATTGGTAGAATCAAAACGTCCTCCCATCCCCACCTCAACGATGCCAATTTCAGTCTTGACATCGGCGAAGTAACGGAAGGCGATTGCCGTTGCGAATTCAAAGAATGTTGGTGTCACTGAGTCGGGACATGAGGTGTTGATCTGATCGATCAACTCCTCCAGGCGTTCATGTGGGATGGGGTGCCCGTTGACTTGAATGCGCTCGCTGAAGTCTATCAGGTGCGGCGAGGTATACAGACCTGTGCGGTGTCCCGTCGCAGTAAGGATGGATGCAAGAATGGCCGCCGTTGACCCCTTGCCATTAGTGCCGGCGATCTGAACGGATTTGAAGTGTTGGTGTGGATCGTCGAGGGATGTTAGTAGGGCTGTGGTTGTTTCCAGGCCGAGTTTGATGCCAAAGCGCTGGAGTTGGTACAGAGTGTCGAGCGCAGATTGATACGACATATGGGTGAGGAAGTGTTTCTAAAATTAGAAAAACGCGAGGAGGGTGGTCAGTGTCGCCTTCATGTCTCGGCGAGGCACGATCATGTCGATCATGCCATGTTCCAGAAGAAATTCAGCACGTTGGAATCCTTTGGGAAGCCGCTGTTTGATGGTTTGCTCGATCACTCGCGGGCCAGCAAACCCGATCAGCGCTTTCGGTTCCGCGATGATGATATCACCGAGCATGGCGAAGCTGGCCGTGACGCCGCCAAACGTTGGGTCAGTGAGAACAGAGATGAAGGGGACACCCGTGTCGCTGAGTCGCCCGATCGCCGCTGCCGTTTTGGCCATTTGCATGAGGGAAAACATCCCCTCCTGCATTCTCGCGCCACCAGAGGTCGAGATGATGATCAGCGGCGTCCGTGTCTCACGCGAGGCCTCAGCGGTAATGAGGACTTTCTCGCCGACAACGGTCCCCATGCTCCCTCCCATAAAGGAGAAATCGAAGACGCTCAGATTGATGTGGTGTCCGTTGATTCGGCCCTCCCCGATGACAATCGCATCGGCGCGGCCCGTCTTGTCCTGCGACCGCTTCAGGCGGTCGGTATACGGCTGGGTATCCTTAAATCCCAAAATGTCCTTGGGTTGCAGATCTTTCTCCCACTCAGTGAAACTCTCGGCATCGAGCAGAAGGCCAATGCGTTCATCCACAGTAATTGGGAAATGATACTCACATTTCGGGCAGATTTTGCCGTTGCGCTCGAACTCTTTTCGAAAGATCGTTTCTCGGCAGACCGGGCATTTGAGCCACAATCCTTCCGAAATCTTCGGTCCAGCGTCTGTGTCGTCTGCGCCGCGTCGTTTTTTAAACCAGGCCATATGATGCGAGTATTATCGACCGTATCCTGATCGCTGCTTCTTCGCTCGCTCTTCAGCGCTGAGCCGATCGAATCCCGCATCGGCGTGTTCGCGGATTTCCTCTGAACTTGGCGATTGAGGAGTACTGCAGCTCACGAAGGATATGCCGATGAAGCTAATGATGGCAATTAGGGTGACGGCGTAGGCTGGTCGGATTGCATCCATTGCTCAAACTCCTTCTGGATAGTTGTGTGTCCCTGTGACTGGATAGGGGGTTGCTCCTGTGAAGCCGTGGACGTGCCAGACGTCTGTGCCGATGATTTGCCAGAGATGCGCTCTGATGATTCGATGGCGTCGAGCCGCCGCATGGCATCTGCGCGGAGGGTAAGAATGTCTTGAGGAAGGACCTCGTGTACTTGACGATGTAACGCAACAACGTATCCCGTGATTGCTAGAATGGCCACACCAAGAGACAAAAGGCTGGCGTTACTGCCAATCCAGATGACGATTTCTGCAGTGAAGGGCGCAATAAGATTCCAGATGACAAGCAAGGCGATTGCGGCGGTCACCCATGTGAGCGCGGGGATCAATCGGCGAAAACGCATGATGAACGATCCACGCGGCATAGGCGGCATCTCGCCCATCGACATATCTGACGATGATGTGTGGTCGAGGGGATCGGGCGCCGTGTTTCCGTTCGGTTGAGGATCAGGCGCGGGTGGGGTATTAGGTTTGGGTATCGCCTCGCGTTCGGAAGACGGTCCTTGGCCCCGCCGCCATTTATCAAGTTCCTGGAGCGAATTAAACCGTGGCATTGACGTATCTCAGTTGTGGATAGGAGAGCGTGGATCGTAACCCCAATCGCTGGAGGCTGTCAACGCGATCCTTAAATGGGATGTCGCGTTTGTGTTTACAGAGGCGTTTATCCTGAATCCTTTTACGCACACTTGGCTCATACCACGTAGTATGGTTGAATAGATTATATGAGGGGAGCAAAAACGCTGTGAAACCGATCCTGCTTTCGATTGGCATTCTGTGCGGTTTGGCGTTCTCATCCTGTGTGGGTCAGCAGCCCAATAGGGACACGTCGACCGCTCTTCGCACGTCTGATGTCCTTCCGCACTGTACGGAAGATAGACGGCCTTCCTACACCGTGCTGGAGATGCCGCCTATCAGCAATGCCGGGAATGCGCCACAACCGTATCTTGAGGCGTTATACCAAACGATTCAGAAACAAGTCGAGAAACGAGCCGTCTGGAAGGTTGTTTCAGTATCTGACACCATCGAGGATGTCGTCGTGTTTAACATCTCAATGCTCTCCTGGAAGAATGACCTGGATGCCCCAGACCTCAAGCGACGCATAGAGATGAAATTATCGCTGGTTGATAAATTTCTCGGTTGTGAAGTGAATGAGACCACTGGTCAGGGACAAGTGCTGGTGGATTCGTCGGGACACGGGATTGAAAACGGCGTCGCTGACGTTGCTGACGGGGCAGGGTGGTTCGTCGAGAATGTTTTGCTTCACAATCAGTACAACTAATTCGAGTTCGGTTAGTCGGTGGACCTAGGCTGGCTTGTCGTCATACCTATGAGGTGCTAACCATGGTTGGAAGGCTTAAACATCTTGCCGTCAGTGTCATGCTGATTGTGCCCGTATCGTTGGCTCTGGGGGTAGCAGTATCTCCTGCGGCAGGTCCGAAATACCCTCTTGTGACACTCGAAATTCCACCGGTCATCAACGACATTGGGGCGCCGACGGCAATTCTCTCATCGCTCCAAGAGACGGTCATTGAGGAGTTCAGAAAGAAAAATCTGTTTGCAGGCGTGCTTCCGGCGACTGAGGTACTCGACGGAGTGTTGACCATTCAAGGGACGGCGTTGTCGTGGGACGCGTCCGAAGCTATGGAAGCGTCTGGTGGTGGCCTGCTCACGGTTCGATTGGCCATTTTTCAGAAGATTGTGCCCTGTCCCTTTAATCGCGCAGTGATCAAGGGCGTGGTGAGTCCTGAAATGCTCAAAACCGGAGCCGTGCAGCCCGATCACGCCTTGGTTAAGGGGGCATTGGCCTTTCTCACATCGGTGACCGGTGATGAATGATGAGACAAACAAGGGAGGAGCAATGATGTTCTGGAAGCGTTGTCTGTTCGGAATCGTATCTATTCTTGTATTGTCAGCATGCGGAACGACACAACACACGGCTCAACCTCATGCCATGCCGCAGCCATCTCCGATAGCTGCTTCAAGTGAAACATCCATGGCGCCGGATTCAGATGTCCGGTCCTCCCGCTACTCGATGCTGTTTGACACCCTCGAAGTTCCCCCCTTGAAGGTTGAAGCGCAGACTCCGCCATCGGAGGAATTTCTGGAGCAGCTTCACCAGGCGGTTATGCAGCAGATTCGAAACCAACACCTCTTTACTCACGTTGTGACGAAAGCAGAGCCTCGCGTGTTGGGTGGAGTATTGACGCTAACTGCCATCATCCTGTCCTGGGATGCGCAACCCGACGAGGGGACGATCGAGATCCGGCTCGGGATTGAGGATATGGGGACTTCCTGTGAGTTTACCTACGCGACGACCAAGGGGGCGCTCAAACGAATTGACGCCGCTGCCGCGGGTTCCTCTACCGGGCAGTATGAGATTCAGCCGTTGGTTGAAGGCACGGCGGCATTCGTGCATGGCTTTATGCGTCCCGTTCCTTATCAACTCTGACGTGCTCTGGAGGTGTGATTATGAATCGTGACATGCTGATAGGACTGTTGATGGTGTTGCTGATTCCAACCATGTGGGCGAGCGAGATATTCGCGAAACAGCCGGCTGTCCTCGAAGGTGAAATGACGGCGCCGAGTCCGGACTTCGAGTTCACCACCCTGTCCGGAGAACGAGTGACGAAAGAAGCCCTCAAGGGCAAACCGACCTTACTGATGTTTTGGGCAACCTGGTGTGGAATTTGCCGAGACGAACTGCCTCGGATTCATGAACTTGACACCCAAGCGAGATCCATGGGGTTGCAAATCGTGGCCGTAGCGTTTTCTGACGACAAGAATGCCGTCACGAAATATGTTGAGCAACACAAGTCGACCTTTAGTTTCCCCACCGTGTTTGACGCCGGGAACGACGTGTCCTCGCAGTTTCGGGTACGTGCGACCCCGACCTTTTTCCTGCTAGACGGCAATGGTGACATACTGCTCATGCACATTGGCGGAGGCATCTTGGGGGACAGAGACTTTCGTCGCCTCATGCATGAACTTCTGACCTGACGTTGTTGAAATAGTCGCTAGGTTGGCAGTCTTCTCTTCCGTTCCAGACCTTCGACTCTTCCGTACTGTTTTCCTGATTAGCCCGGTGGGTGTTGGCCTGCCGCACCCTCCTCGACATTGCGCTCTCAGAGGCAAATTCTCCTGAATCCTTTTCCAGAAAACTGGCTCGTAAGAGGTAGAGGGAGTGTTCTCCCTGAAGGGAGGTGTAGGATGCGCTGTGTACGTTGTCATGGACTTATGGTAGTTGATGAGAACCGAAGTGTTGATAATGACCTTCGAGAGGTGAACGGGATGCGTTGTGTCAACTGTGGATGTTTTGCTCCTACGGTGACGCCGAGCGTGAGGATGAGCCAGCCACGGCTTTCCTCCCACCCTAGCCCGCTGGCTGGCGAACGTCGGAGGCGACCTGCGGCATAACCCAGAGCAGGTCGCCTTTCACACGTTGACCAAGGAAGGTATTGAAGCTGAAGACTAAAGGCTGGGGGATGTGATGGGGCCTGGTTGGCTGTCGTTCCCTTCAGCCTAATGTGGTCAGACCTTCTTATTCTCGGGTTGTGCTGGACGGTGTACGGTACTGCGCACAGTGTCCTTGTTGCGCCCTCCGTTGCGAAGTGGGTGAAGCAATGGTGGGGTGCGGCAGCGGCATATTATCGCCTCACCTACAATGTAGTGAGCATCGTTGGGTTGATCCCCATTCTCTGGTTTTCCGCTTCCATTCATGTTTCACCAATTCTGGAATGGGTATGGCCGTACACCCTGATTCAATATCTGTGTTGGGCGCTTGGCATACTCATTTTTGTGTTGGGTATGCGTGCATATGATGGGCGTGATTTCGTAGGTCTTCGGCAGGTTGCGGCCTATCGTGCTGGATCCCATGATATGGCCCCGCCAGTCCTGACCATCTCCGGGATTCATCGTGTGGTACGACATCCATGGTACCTTGCGCTGCTGCTGCTTCTGTGGGCGCGAGACGTGTCTGCCGTGACCCTCGTCACCAACGGTGTCCTGACTGCGTATCTGTTTGTGGGGACGCATTTTGAAGAGCGAAAACTGGTTGCGGCGTTTGGTGGTTCGTACCGGGAGTATCAGGACACTGTATCAATGTTTTTCCCAATCAAGTGGCTCAATCACCTCGTGGCATCCACGAAGACGTGACCATGTATACAGAATTGACTCAAATCGTGGGAACATGGTGGAATATTGCCTAATGTTACGTTCTGGTCGGTGCAGCATGATTAATCTGGTGTGTCATAGGAGGTGTGTGAGATGAAAAATGCAAAATTGATTCTGTTCATGATGAGCCTATTTATGGTCTTGGGATTGCCGTTGGAATCTGGCTTCGCCGCCGGTGTCTTCGACTTTCTCAAGGGAGGAGACGAAGGGGCGAAAGCCGCCGAGGCACAGCCTGACCCTATCGATGTGGTGACCGGATCGGCTCGTGCAGAGGTCAATGCCATCGCGAATCTTCTGCTGCCGGGATCCGGGCTGATGGCGATCGACCTCTCACACAAAACCAATCAGTTTTGTATGTTAGACGGGGTGTCGCAACGTAACATGATTCATTTTTCGCACCAGCCCGACAACACAACCGAAGACTTGGTGTATTTTTTGAACCCTGAAATGTTTCTTGCGAACGGACTCAACGCCAATAAATTGCCTCCACTTCCCTCCGAACTCGGGAAGATGGTTCCGCATCAGTGGTATTACTATGACGGAACCTATACCGAGCCGCACCATGGTCGAACTCTTGGGGTAGATTTTCTCGTCATGGCCATCGATGTGAAGTAGGGCCGGGTGTCATGTTGGGCATCATTCCCCGTCAGTGTGCGTGCCCATGCTTGTTATTGAAGAACTGCAATGACTAGAATAGCGCGCTCTCAATCAACATTAAGGCATGGAAGGCAACGATGCGATGCTGGCCAAGCTTCAAGACAACGAGCTGGTGACGCGAGCTCAACAGGGGCGGCATGATGCCTTTGAGGAGTTGGTTTCTCGCTACGCAGGGCGTCTCTATTCCATGGGACGCCGTATGTGCGGGAATGATGATGATGCCAAGGATATGCTGCAAGAGACGTTTATGGCGGCATTCAAGGGCATCGATGGATTCCGTGCGGAGGCGAAGTTTTCTGTCTGGCTCTTTCAAATTGCCAAGCACGCCTGCATGAGGATGCGACGAAAGAGTACATTTGCTCCTCGTGAAACCCTCTCCCTTGAGGAGTTGGTGCCCAACGAGGAAGAACTGAAAACATTGAGTGTTGCTGACTGGCGGCGGACGCCCATCGATAAGTTGCTGAACAAGGAACTACAGGGGGCGTTAGATGAGGCCATACAGGTCCTTCCGCCAGACCACCGGATGGTGCTGTTGTTGCGAGATGTCGAGGGGTTTAGTGCAGAGGAAACGGGGCAGATCGTTGGGGCGTCTATTTCTGCCGTCAAGTCGCGACTGCATCGCGCGCGGCTCTTCACCCGAAAGCATCTTCACCATTTCTATCAGGATCAAGGGAGTTCGCATGTCTGAATCTGGAATGAAAAATATTTCATCGGACCCGACGTGTGAGGAAATTTTCACCGTCCTCTCCGAATATATCGATGGGGAACTATCAAAAGAATTGTGTGAAGCCATTGAAGCCCATAACGGAAATTGCCCCCCATGCCAGGCTTTCGTGGAGACATACACCAAAACCATCGAACTCGTCAGAACACAACCTGCCGAACCGCTTCCATCCGCCGTGAAGGACGAATTGTCTGCCGCGTTGAAACGCTGTCAGGACGCACTTGATCAGACACGCTGACGCGGGATCCTGCGACATTCTGCCAGCTTCATTCTCCCTCTCTTGCGCACAAATGACCAATAAGGTTACTCCATTGGGGGCTCTTGACTGTAGCGAAAACCATGATTATCTAGAGAAGAACAGCCGATGCGATATCGCTTGGTGAAATGCACCAAGCTAGAAGGAGGGAAGAGACGTCCATGGATCTTAAAGAGCTTGTTACCAATGCCATAGAGATTGAGACACTTACCGGTGGGTGTTTTTTAAAACTCCACCAGAAGTTTGGTGATGATCCGGAAGCGTCTCGCGTGTTCTCGAAACTTTCTGCCGAAGAGTTAGAACATGCCGATGTCCTGAAACGGCAACTGGCTCTAGTTGAGACCACGCCAGAGGCCTATATTGACATCGAGCCTGCGATGGCACAGCGGCAACACACGCTGCTCGCTCAACTGCGGACACTCAGCCAGCGTATCGAAACTGAATTGTTGACGCTTGACGAGACCCTTCAGACTTGTCTTCAGATTGAAGAAGGTGATGACAAGATGATCGAAGATTTGCGGCAGTCTTTGGGGAAAATGTCTGTTGGGACGATGGCGGTCGAGGTGCTTGCTCTACAGAAGCATCCGGAACACAATGCGGAATTTCTTGGTATGATCCGTCGCAGGAGCACCATGCGAGTCACTCCTACCGTTTCCGACTCTTCTTCCGTTGGTCTGTCCTCGTAGCCAGTACGCTCGCCCGCAAAATCACATCCGTTCCGAACTTTTCCTGGATCGCATCCAATGCCGTAGTGAGTTGTTGGGCTTTTTCCGGGGATGGCTCGAACAACGATAATTGGCCTCCGGATTCCTTAGTGGGGATGAGTATTGAGGCAGTAAGTCCCAGAAGGCGTACCTTCTTTCGCGATCGTGGAATACGTTCTAAGAGTGCGAGAGAACGCTGATACAGTTCCGGGGCTTGATCCGTCGCATCAGCGGTCGATGATGCGCGAGTGATGGTGTGAAATGCTTCGTCTCTGAATTTCAGCGTAAGCGTCTGGCTTCGAACTCCCGTCCTTCGAAGACGCCGTGCAACCTGCTCTGCGAGTTGAAGGAGGGTGGCATGGATCACCATGATATCGCGAGTATCCTCGTTAAAAGTTGTCTCGGCGCCTATGGATTTGGCCGGCTCTTCAGGTATGACATCACGGCTATCAATGCCGCGGGCGAGTTCCTGTAAATGGGAACCATTCGTTCCGAAGGTCTTTATCAATACATGCGTCGAATATGCAGCGACATCACCAATCGTGCGGCATCCAAGCCGGTGGAGTTGTGTGGCCGTTTTTGGGCCTGCGCCCCAGAGCCGTTCTATGAGCAAGTTCTTGAGGAAGTCTGCTTCTGTTCCAGGCTGGACGATCACAAAACCGCGTGGCTTCTTCAGGTCAGAGGCCACCTTCGCCACAAATTTGTTCGGCGCAATGCCAACTGAAGCGGACAGCCCTTCTTCATTCTGAATCTCATGCTGAATCTGATGACCGATGTGCTCGGCAGGGCCATACAGCCGAACGCTTCCTGTGACATCGAGGAAGGCCTCATCGAGACTCAGGGGCTCCACGAGATCGGTATACCGTTGAAAGATCGAAAAAATACGGTCGGAGATTTCTCGATAGCGCGACATGCGTACCGGGAGGAAGATGCCCTGCGGACATCGCTGAAACGCGTGCCGAATCGGTAGGGCTGAATGAATGTCAAAGGTTCGCGCCTCATAGGACGCGGCGGAGACGACCCCACGTCCCTTGCCTGCTTGTGGATCGGCCCCGACAATGACCGGCTTTCCCCGGTATTCGGGATGATCATGTTGTTCGATGGCGGCGTAGAACGCATCCATATCGATATGCAGAATCCAGCGAGATGTCATAACTGAAATTGTAGCCTACCAACTACAGGAAAGGTGAAACAGATTGTGGCGGTTACGGCAGACGTGGACAGGATTAGAACAGGCGCCTTGAGAGGCGATTATTGCTCGAAAGGTTCGAGGAGTATGGGTGAGCCCTCGGTATTGGTGCCTTGTCGGAAGGCTTTGATCTTCTCAAGTGCGGATGGCATGACCGGTTGGTCGGACTCAATGCCTGGCAAGGATCTCGCGAAGGTGATGGCGGCATCGAGTTGAGTGTCGCTGAATGTCTCGGAATCAAATTCGAATTCGACGACTTGGTCGGGCGTAATGCCAACCTTGTTATAGTCTTCACCACTTGGACTGCGAATCCCACCCGTGACGAGTTGAAGCCCTCCGGGATCATCGATAAAGCGAAAGAAACTTTGGGATACGGCTTTCCCAAATGATTGCGTCCCTATAATACGAGACCCTAGATTGTCTCGGAGACTCGCGATGACGATTTCTGATGCGCTTGCTGACAGACCATTCTGTAAGAGAATGACGGTCCGTCCTTCACCAGGGTGGCCCGCGAGTGCGATTCGAGTATCGGTGCGGTTCAGGTCGAACAACTCAATCAGCGTTCCGCTTTCGACGAAAAGATCTGCCGTTTGAATAGAGTCTTCCAGGGTGCCCCCAAGGTTATTTCGAAAATCCATGATGATGACGGGCGAGACATCTCTCAACAGGAAATCGCTGATTTCCCCGTCAGTGCCATCAGGATGGGAACTGCGTTGCAAGAAGGTAAAGACCCCTACATAGGCGATTTGATTGGTGATGGCGGTGGTGAATACGGAACTGCGTTGGAATTCACTGAAAATTGGGGAAACGGTGATAATCGCATCGTCGCGTTGTATGCGGAGGTGGACGGGCTCTCCAACGTCGCGTTGCAGCATCTCCACGATCTCGGGGATGGTCTTTCCTTCAACCCATTCGCTATCAATCCCCAGAAGGATATCATTGACCTGAACGCCGGCGACGGCAGCCGGTTGTCCCGGAAACACCACCGGGAAAAAGGTCACGTCGTCGATTTGCTGAATCTGCACGCCGATCCCGCGGAACTCACCGAAGAACGCATCGATGGTGTTGGTGAATTCATCAATCACCAGACTGAACGGATCATCAAGGGCTTCAATAAGCATCTCGACTGTTTCAAACTCGCTGATATCCTCAGGGATGGCGTCAGGAAAGAGGTAGACCCCTTGAAGTTGAAACAACACTGATTCGAGCGTTTTCGTCAGGCCGGAACTCGTCTGTGACGCGCCTTCTGATGTGCTGGTTGGAAGGGCGCTTGAGTTGGACGTTGCGAGAGCGGGGTCGCTATGACTATTTCCACACCCCGTCGAGATCAGGGTCGCAAAAAACAAAAGCTAGGAGTTTGGTTCTGTCGCGCATTTCAGTTGGCGAGGCAGTCGATTGATTCCGTCCAATGCCGCAACCTTATAGCACTCGGCTAGAGTAGGGTAGTTGAACACATTCGTGATCAGCGAGTCTATCGTTCCCTCGAACGCCATCACGGTCTGGCCAATATGAATAAGCTCAGTCGCCCCCTCACCGATGGTGTATATGGCAAGCAGCTTGCGAGTAGTGAGGTGGAACACCAATTTCAGCATGCCGTCTTCATCACCAATAAGTTTCCCCCGAGCAATCTCGCTATATCTCGCCACGCCGACTTCATAGGGGATCCCTTCTCTCGTCAGTTGTTCTTCGGTTGGTCCGATCACCGAGATTTCCGGAATCGTATAGATGCCATATGGGAGAAGTTGTTCAGGAATAGGATTCGCCTTCTGGTTAAAGGCGTAACATGATGCGAGACGCCCCTGCTCCATGGACGTGGAGGCGAGGCTTGGAAAGCCGATCACGTCGCCAACGGCGTAGATATGAGGAAGGCTGGTCTGGTAATTTGAACTCACGTTCAATCGTCCTCGGGCATCGGGTTCGATTCCGATATTCTGCAGATTGAGTTCGGCCGTCGCGCCTAATCTGCCGACAGAGTAGAGGAGGGTTGGGGACGCGATTTGCTTGCCACTCTTTAAACGAGCGAGGATGCTCCCGCTCTCGTCCCGTTCAACGCGATCGACGGCCTCGCCGAGCCGAAGTGAAACCCGCATTTGACGCATCTGATATTGAAGCGATTCGATAATCTCGGCATCAACAAAATCGAGTAATCTCGGTCGGCCATCGACCAAAGTCACTTTGACCCCGAGCGCAGCGAGCATACAGGCATACTCACATCCAATAACACCGGCACCGACAATCGTCATGGCCTCGGGAATTTTCTTCATACGTAGGAGCCCATCACTATCAATGACGGTCTCGTCGTCAAAGGGGACGTCTGGTGGCCGTGCTGGTGTCGATCCGGTCGCGATCACGAACGTATCGGCGGTATGTTCGTGGGATCCCTCGTCAGCACTCACCTTGATGCGATGGGGGTCTATAAAGGTTGCGAGGCCGAATGTGAGTTCCACATGGTTTCTGGCCATTTGATCCTGAATGACCTGAACCTCTTGCCGGATCACTTTGCTTCCGCGAAAGAGCAAGTCTTCCATGGTGATGTTCTGTTTGACGCGATAGCTCTTGCCGTAGATTCCGCGAAGACGGAATCCTGAGAGATAGAGTACGGCTTCCCGCATGGCTTTGCTGGGGATGGTGCCGGTATGGGTGCAGATACCTCCGACCGAAACCGAGGTTCGCTCCACGATCAGCACGCGCTTGTGCAGTTTTGCCGCTTGAATGGCTGACTTTTGTCCACCTGGGCCTGATCCGATGACGATGAGATCGTAATGGGCCATGTCATCAACCTCACAATGTAGGACTGGATTTGATGTATCAATAGCGCAGTCGAGTCTAATGAAAACCCACAAAACCTGCAATTGACAATATCTGTTACCTTCCGCTAAGGTGCAGCCCGGTTCGCATGTATTGTTTTAATCCCAGACGACACAGGATGTTTTTCGCGTGACACAGCAGGCTTCCGATGGATCCACCGCAATTGAGGTGGTTGGACTCACCAAACGATACGATACCGTTGATGCCATATCTGATATCAACTTTCAGATCAAGACTGGGGAAATTTTCGGGTTGCTTGGGCCGAATGGGGCTGGGAAAACCACCACCCTACGGATCCTCATCACTGTTCTCACCCCGACCTCCGGATCAGCGCGAGTCCACGGGTTCGATGTGTGTCAGGAGGCGACAAAGGTCCGCCGGATCATTGGATATGTGCCTCAAGAACGAGCGATCGACCGTTTTCTCAGTGGGCGCGAACATCTCCTCTTATTAGGCGATCTCTACCACCTGTCCAAACAAGATACTCTTCGGCGCATTGATGAAATTCTGAAGCTGGTCAACCTTGAAGACAAGGCAGACCAGCGTGCGCGTGATTATTCCGGCGGGATGAAACGCAAACTTGATATTGCTTGTGGGTTGATCCCTGATCCCAAAGTGCTGTTTATGGATGAGCCGACACTTGGATTAGATGTTGAGAGCCGTCTTCGCATTTGGGAACATGTTCTGGGGCTGAAAGAACGCGGGATCACGGTTGTCCTGACCACCAATTACTTGGATGAAGCGGATCAACTCTGTGACCGGGTCGCCATCATTGACGAAGGAAAAGTTCGCGTGATTGGATCACCCAAAAAACTCAAGGCCGACCTCGGGGGCGATGGTATTTCCCTTGCGCTGCTGGAGAGTGAGCGTGAGATCGACACATTGATGTCCTCCCTCCAAGCGTTGCCTGGAATTCGCACCGTCAAAGCCAATGGTGCGGGTCTGGACATTCGCGTTGACACCGCAGAGGCCGCCTTGCCACGCGTGTTAGAAACGGTGGCGAAATCCGGACATGGCGTAGACGCTATTGACTACCACCGACCGCGTCTGGACGATGTCTTTGTCGCCCATACCGGTCACGCATTTCGCAATGAAGCTTCTGTAAACACCGATGGCTGATTATATTCAGGAAACCCTTGCGCTCACCATGCGATGGGTGACGCGGTTGAGTCGGGAACGGTTCAGCCTGCTGTTCACCCTCGCCCAACCCATGTTGTTTTGGCTCATTCTCTTCGGCAGCCTCTTTCAGGGGGCGGTTGATATTCGAGGTATAGACGCTCCCAATTATATGAGTTTTTTGGCGGCGGGAGTGGTTGTTATGACCGTGTTAAATAACGGGCTGGCAGGAGGAGTAGATCTCCTGTTCGACAAGGAAAACGGCTTTCTCGAACGTCTCCTGACCTCGCCGATTTCCCGATCGTCCATCATCGTCAGTCGTTACATCTTCGTGATGGGTATTACGTCGATGCAGGTCGTGGTGATTCTCCTGGTGGCGTATTTTTTTGGAGTTCATCCCGAGACGGGATTCGGCGGAGTGGCTGGGACGGTCATCATCGGACTTTTGTTTGGGATTGGGCTCACGTCAATTTCGATGGCGATGGCATTTGCGGTCAAATCGCATGGGGATTTTTTCTCCGTGATCGGCTTCCTCTCACTGCCGGCCATTTTCTTGAGTACGGCTCTGGTTCCGTTCGATGCCATGCCAGGCTGGATGGCGTTCCTCGCGCACTTGAACCCGATGACCTATGCCATTGAGGCGATCCGGAGTCTTATCCTGGTCGGATGGGCCCTCGCGCCACTGGTTAAGGTTGTCCTGGTCATGATCGCCTTCGACGCGCTGTGTTTGTACGGGAGCGTCGGGATCTTCAAACGAAACGTGGGATAAGCCCCCCACGCCTTTCTCCGTGCAGCCAGGTCTTATGGAAGAAACTTTCGTACATCGTGGCTGCCATGAAGAATTCTAACGATTCGAATGTGATCCTCGATCATTCGATAGAAGACGACATGCTGTTCCCATACAAGACTTCGTAATTCTGCACGGATCTCTTCGCGCGCTTTTCCAAATTTAGGATTCTCGATGAGTCGATCAAACGCACCATCAAACGCAGAGACATACGCAATAGCTTGATCTAGGACGAATTTGCGCTCGGTGTAATCGAATATTTCTTCTAGGGCGCTATCTTCCTCAGGAGAGAGCTCATAACATATCGACGGCTTTTCCACCTACGAAGATTCCCGTGATGGTGATTTTGCCTTGACGATGTCTCTAACGTTTCGTGGGCTGGCCTCTCCCGCCCATCCCTTCGCGATCTCTGCCAGGAGTTCTTCAATCACTCGATGGCGGTAGACTTCATGTAATCTCAACGCATCCCGCACAACTTCGCTGGCATTCCGATAATCGCCGGATTCAAGTTGTGCTGAAATATATTGTTCCTGTTTTTCTGTACAGCTGACGTTCATGACGACCCCTCCTTCATATGCGTATGCACCGAGGCTGCCATTCATGTCTACAAGTAGCAAATATGGACAATATTGAGATGCGTTTCATGACGGCGGCCCAACTTCGTCACACTGTCATCTCCTGTCGGATCTGTCCTCGTCTTGTCGCGCATCGGGAAACTGTCGCTCAGGCTAAGGTCAGGCGATTTCGAGATCAGGATTATTGGGGAAAGCCGGTTCCTGGGTTCGGTGATCCCAAGGCTCAAGTCTTGATCATTGGACTTGCGCCAGGTGCGCAGGGTTCCAATCGAACGGGTCGGGCATTTACCGGGGATCGAAGTGGTGAGTTGCTGTATCGGGTGCTCTTTGACAACGGGTTCTGCAATCAACCGCAGTCCGTTGGTCGGAATGATGGTCTTCAGTTGACAAACTGCTACATTACAGCGGTCGTCCGTTGTGCGCCGCCAGGGAACAAACCGTTGCCGGAAGAGTTTGAGTCGTGTAGACCCTATCTGATTGAGGAAATCAGGTTACTTCGGTCTGTCCGCGTGGTTGTTGCGCTTGGAAAAATCGCCTTCGACCACTATTTCAAAGCATGTCAGGGTATGGGTTGTTCTGTCCCGTCTCCCAAACCACAATTTTCGCACGGCGGGGTCGTCAGGTTGCCGTGGGGTATTACTCTCATGTCGTCCTACCATCCGTCTCAGCAGAACACTCAGACAGGCAGGCTCACGTCTTCCATGTTCAACGACGTCTTCGCGGCCGCTCGGTCAATACTCGGCTAGGAGTCTTACGGAGCCTTCGACGTCGCGTCCTGCCAGACTCGATAGAAGGTATCGAAGACATCGGTGGGAGACGAAATGCCTCGAATAGAGATGTGTTTGAACGAAGGGTCTGAGGTGTCGACATCAATCGTCCCAACGCGAACAAGGCGATCGAGAAAAGACTGTTCTAATTTCATGTCTTTGATGGCGGTGATGGAGAGTTGCTTTTGGGTTCTCGTGAGGAATCCATGGGTGATGATCAGATATTTCGGTGTGAGGCGATACCGTATTTGCTGAGACCACGTCCACAACTTCACGAACAACACACATGCCAGAATGAAGAGTGAGGTGGCGAGGATTCCAATCAGCGGGATATGTGGAACGAACTCAGTGAAACTCAATACACCTGCAATCGTGCCCCATACGAGGTCAACAAAGGCTTGCATCTCAAACGCCCACACAGAAAACGGGGCTACGTAGGATAATCCATACATGCTGGGTCCCGCGAGGAGAAGGAATACTGCGAGAAAGAATGGTCCTTCGAAAGAGCGGACTGTGGGGTGTCCTTCCCAAAGCGTTTGAACTGTTGGAACGGTTGCGGGCGGTGTGCGTGGCGGTTCTAAAAGTTGGTGTCCGCACCCTGGACAAAATTGCGATCCCGACGGAACCTCTATGGTACATTGTGTGCAAGTCATGTTAGGAAACGAGTGTCGGTTGTCCGACCCAATGGGTATTGAGATACCGTGTGAGCCAGCTTGGTTTTTTCCGACCGCTCACTCGTCCGGTCGCCTCATGATACGGTGGAACAAACCGTATCTGCTTGGGAATATACGGATAGATTCGTCGAATCCAGTGCAGGGTGTTCTCAGCGACTCGTTGTTCGCGTATACCGTAGTCGAAGCCGTATTGTGTCAAGATGGGTTCTGGAAGAAACCCGTACGATAATAGTGTGCCAACTGCCTTCGGCCACTGCGTTCGTCTTCCCATAGGTCATACATCAAAAATTGTCCGAGTTCCTTCCCCGCCGTGGAAACGGTTAACACATCCGATGACCACATCGTCCGATTGTAATCCAGAAACGCCTGCCATGTCTGTGGGAATGTATCTTCGGGCAGACCAAATAACAACCCGAATAACCATGACTCATGATAGTACTGTTCTTTTTGCTCGTCGGTTAGTGGTGGGAAGATCAGTTCGTACATCTTGGCTGCGGTCTCGATCAACGTCGCATATACCCAGAGCATTGCGTCAATGTCATTGGCTGAATAGTGTGGAACGGGCTGCGGTGATGGCTGCGTGTCACAAAGCGGTCCGGTGATCCCCTGGTGTCGCGAGTGCATGATTCGTGCAGTGTGAAGCGCATGGTCTAATGTCCCAAACACCATAGAAAAAACGATGTTGAAGGTTCGATGGAAACGGCCGATGACGTCGGTCTTGACGCTTGAATGGTGAGCCATTGCCGTCGCAACCCAGGGGTGAGCAAGCTGTAACAGGGTCGCTCGACCAGCTCCCATAAAGAGAATAGCCTCTCGGTTGATTTGCCAGGAGACAGATTCCGGGCCGAAAATCCCGACGTTAGGGTGTTTGGTATGCGCAACAACACGCTGAAGCTGGCCTTCAAAGAGCGCGTCATCAACGACTCGTGTACTCCGAAAGGATATGTCTGGGCTCGTCACCATCCTGTCAGTCTCAGTGGGCACGCAGTTTCACGCTTCGCAGCATTGTCGGTAGGGAGCAACTGTGGCGCCACGATTGTTCCGAGGTATGGCAGTGTCGCGTTACGCTGGAGGCAAGGACGGCCTCCCAATGCTCCAGTACTGGAAGCCCATCTTGGCCATGCGAGCGGGCTGATAGACGTTACGTAGGTCGATGAAGATCGGAGTGCGTAACTGGGTTTTGATCCGTTCGAGATCGAGGTTGCGAAACTGATTCCATTCGGTTGCAAGAACGATCGCATCGGCATCGACGCTCACTTCATAGCTATCCGAGCATAGTTTCAACTCAGGCAGTTGCTGAGCGGTTTCCCGCATGGCCTCAGGATCGTACGCTTGGATATGAGCGCCTTCCTTAAGAAGGAGACGGATGATTGCAATCGATGGCGATTCTCGTATATCGCTGGTATTCGGTTTGAACGAAAGCCCAAGCACACCAATACGTTTGTTGTTGAGGTCGCCAAGCGCCGTTCGAATCTTCTCAACCATGCGCGTCTTCTGCCGAACGTTGGCATCCACGGCGGCCTTGGCAATCCCCATCTCACAGCGATGTTCTTTTCCCGTTGCGACGAGCGCGTCGACATCTTTCGGAAAACAGGATCCTCCATACCCCGGACCGGCATGAAGGAATTTAGAGCCGATTCTCCCATCAAGTCCCATGGCTTTGGCGACCAAGCGGACATCAGCTCCAACCTGCTCGCACAGCACCGACATTTCATTAATGAATGAGATCTTTGTCGCTAGAAACGTATTGGATGCGTATTTGATGAGTTCCGCTGTTTCAAGCGACGTGACCACGATCGGTGTTTCGATCAGATAGAGCGGCTGATAGAGATCTTTCAAAATAGCCACGCTCTCGTCGCGTTCAGCCCCCAGTACAACTCGGTTCGGCCGAATAAAGTCCTCAATGGCCGAACCCTCACGGAGAAACTCGGGGTTTGAGACCACATCAAATCGCACCGGCTCTCGCAGGGAGCTTTCGATCCAGGATATGACTTGTCGCCCTGTCCCCACTGGAACAGTGGATTTAGTCACGATGACTTTATAGCTGGTCATTTCACGGCCGATGCCTGTCGCTACGGCTTCGATCGCAGACAGATCGACAGAGCCGTCATCGCGGGGGGGCGTTCCAACGGCAATAAAGATGACCAGTGCCTGCTCCACCGCTTGCGTGAGGTTCGTTGTGAAAGTGAGTCGGCCGGCTTGACGCCCTTTGCCCACAAGATCGTGCAGCCCGGGTTCGTAGAATGGAATCTCTCCGGATTCCAATGCCGCAATCCTTCGAGGGTCCTGATCCATGCAGGTGACCTGAAGACCGAACTCGGCAAAGCAGGCCGCGGTGACCAAACCGACATAGCCCGAGCCGATGACGCTGATATGCACTAACGATCCTCCTTGATGACCATGACCTCAGTGGCTTTGATGAGTGCGGTCGCGCTGTCGCCAACACGCAGTTTGAGCGCGTCAAAGCCGTCGCGGGTAATAATCGCGGTGAGTTTATATGGTCCCGCATCCAGGTTGATCTGAGCGAGGAGGGAACTGCGTTTGATTCCGGTTACAATGCCCGAAATCTTATTTCGTCCGCTGACGTCATCCCCTCGGTCTCTCCGTCCAAGCGAACGATCCAGACTTTTGCGATCAAAGCGCCATCGTCCCCCAATGCGGGAGCAGGGAACTTTCCCTTGTGAGACGTGACGATATAACGTCGGTATAGTCAGACGAAGATACGCTGCAGCGTCCTTGGTCGTCATGATGTCATTTGGCGCATCCTTGGCACGCGATGCTCGCGATGGTCTTGGAGATCGACTGTGATTCATGACGATGCGCGTGCGTGCATGTTGAGTATTCGCAACGTCGGTTACGATCCTGATGTCGCGCTAGCGGGGATGCTGCCGAAGTCAATGAGGAGTTCTTTAGTGCCACGCCCCATCAAGAGACGGGACTTCCCAAATCCAACAAAGAACTCCTTTTCCATAAAACTCAGCGCGAACCCTTGACGAGCAAACTCTTGACACGCTGATAGGAACTCGTTGTCTTTGCTCGGCAGACGATAGCAATTGAGAATGAAGTGTAATTGCTGATCTTTGATATACATCTCACCCACCGTGGCCTCTTGGCCATTTTCTGCTGGTTTCGTGAGAGCGAACACAACGCGCTCCTTCGGCGACGCTTGCGAAAACGCATCCTTCACAATTGGGGCAAGCGTGGCAATTTCGGCGGCCTCGAATACCCGCTGCTGTGGATTTTTCCCAGAGAACTTCTTCTGCAACGCCAGGCGTTGAGCCTGGATTCGTATCGCATCAAAAATTGTCTGAAGTTGGCCAACCCCGATCTCCGCGGGATGGGCATATCGGCCAGGATCGTCTGGTCCTTTGATGCTCGTATCGGTATCTAGGCGAACGATCGTTTGCGTATCCTGAACAATGATACGAGGTGCGGGTTGTTGTACCCCAGCACACCCCGCAACAAGAATGAGGACGAGCATCAGTGCAGCAAGCGTGGGTGGATTGACAGGCATGGCTCACATCTCCTTATGCGTGTAGAGGTTATGGTGTCGTACGACGTGTTCGCATTATAGGGGATTTCTGCGGTGGTGTATTGCCTGGTCGTCCCCACAGGCGAACGCTCACAATGCCCACTTCATAGAGCAGGATTAAGGGAACTGCCATGAGAATGAGGTTAAATGCATCCGGGGTTGGGGTCATGATTGTGGCGAGTAGAAAAAAGACAAGAATCGCATGCTTGCGAAATTGAACCAGGAGTTCTGCGGAAATCGCACCGATCCGTGCCAGCATCGTCATGACCAGGGGCAACTCAAACGCCACACCAAACACCAACAAGAACTTTGCATTAAAATCGATATACTGCCCCACCGCCAATGCGGGGACCAAGTCAAGCTTTTCGCCTTGAGCCACAAGGTATTCGAGCGCGAGGGGAAGAATAAGCATATTACAGACCGCCAATCCGCATATGAACAGGAGTGTGGCGATCGCGATGTATGGAAACACGGAATGTTGTTCGTGAGGGAGAAGCGCAGGTTCGAAAAATTTCCACATTTGGTACATGAGCATTGGCAAGGTGAGGAGTATCGCCGCAAAGAATGCGACCTTAATGGCGGCAAACAGGGCTTCGGCCGGTCCATAGAACACCAGATCCGTTGGGAGTGGGCGACGAAACCATGCGATGAGAATATCCGCAAACACAAAGGAAATTGCGAATGTTACCGCAAGAAATCCCACCACTGTGTAGACACGTCGACGCATTGCGGCAATGTGCTGTGTCAGAAAATTGCTGGTCACTCTGCGAAGGTCTTCTCAGTGTGAGATGTGTGTTGGGTGTGTGTTGTGGGTGCGAGGTCATCAGTATCAAGCGTGTTTCGCCTCAAAATCATGGCATCTTCAACGGGGTTCGAATAGTATTGTTCGCGCAGTGCGATCTGTTGGAAACCCATCTGTGTGTAGAACGCAAGCGCGGGCACGTTTGATGCGCGGACTTCCAGCATGGCGCTGTGAGCCCCTTGTGTACGCGCATGTGTGATGGCGTGGGCCAGCATTAAACTCGCAATGCCGCGTCGACGATGGTCCGGACTGACCGCGACATTCATGATGTGCAGTTCTTCAAACAGCACCCAAAAGCACACGTGGCCAACAATCGTTCCTGCCGG
>DTRN01000186.1 GCA_012965905.1 Nitrospirales bacterium
CAGTTCAATCGCCGCCGGTTAGCTGACTTCCTTAATTTGACGGGCGATCAGAAAGCCGCCCTCGAAACCATATTGCTGGCTCGGAGGGATGAATTGAAGCGTATCCGGGAACAGGTGGAAGCCGGAACACTGACCCGTGAGGAAGCCGGAACGTTGTTGAAGGCCCTTCGCGAAGGGGAACGTGATCAAATCGCGGCGTTGTTGACTGAAGAGCAGCTCGAAAAATTTGAATCCATTAAACGGCACAAAAGGTTCGGTTTCGGCCCGAAGGGCTTTGGGCGAGGTCCCCACGGTGAATTCAATCGGCCGTGATATTGTGGATACAGTTGCCTATTGCTACAAGCACGGACCCCGTCGATGTGGCGGTTGTGCTACTTGGGTTCTCCTGCATCGCGCTGCCTCCTTTCAGGCATAAAAATGCCGCGACTTTTCGTAGACGACGTGGCAGTGCTCGCTGTCAGGATGTAGAATCAGGCCGTTACTATCAAAGAAATAGAGGTGTCCACCATCTCTATCATCGACGGCGACAACCTGCCCGCAGACGTCGTGCAAGATAATCAGGCTACCGGCTTCTTTTGGACCGTCACCAAGGTATGCTACCAGGTCACCGTCCTTGTTGTTGATATTCAAAGCCCCGTCGTTTCCTTCATCGAGACCAAGGCAGTGTTTTTCAAAAACCACCGGATTCACCACAATCCAGCACACTAGTCAGCCTGAGTTTCTGCCGATTATTCGGACGGTCCATTGCGATCTTCGCCAACGACAATCTCGATTCCGTCTTCAACATCTGTCGTGAACCTCAGGGTTCGCGGCCGGACCAATGTTGCTGCCAGTGCTTGGTTATTTATCCATATTTTTGGATCACGACACCACGCAGCAGGAACTTGTACCTCAAAGGTCAATGATCGATAGGGAACGCCGTGGGGTAACCTGTCCAAATTAAGCCTGTAATGATGCTGTGTTGCTGAGTACTTAAGAGTTTCTACGCGGGAATGCCGTCGCATAAGGTGATAACTCAACACTTCCTCCGGCACAGCACACCAGACTGAATCACCACCTTCAGACAGAATCGTCTCGAATCGCTGTTGCAATTGATCCGCCGAACAATCTTTGTTAGGATGGATGGGCGTTTCAAGTGGGCAGTGGCAATAATCGATGATCCAGCCACGGGTTTTCTCGGCATAGAGGATATTCCGGAAGGGATCAAACGCGCTGAAAAAGGGCGCGTAATAATGGTCGTGCAAAGCGGTTCTGTTGATCCAGAACAGTTCGTCTTCAGGACGATTCAGCGCGTCGGTGAGACTCATTGCGCCCAGATAACCGAATTTCCGACAAGCCTCGAGCACATGATCGGCCATGTTGGTATTGTCGCCCGGGGAACAGAACAGGATCACGGAAGCTTCGATAGCCTGTTCCAGTTTGTCTTTGGCCTGTCTCAATTCAAGATCAAGCGTTTCATGGGTGATAATCGTATGCGTCCACGAGTGGTTGCCGACCCCCCACCCTCTGTGTAAAATATCCTGTAACTCCTCACCGCTCATGTGCCGATACCCATTGTAGCTCGATGTGCCAATACGACGGACCTCTCCTAACTGACCAACAACCACTTCGACGTGCCCCGGAAAACCAAATTGTTCATGCATCGGCACCGCAAACCGATACAGATCGGTAAGCGCCTCGTCATAGGTGATCGAATACACCCATTGTTTACCGTATTTCCAGGGAGCAATGGACAGAGACATGGGCATTGTCCGTAGTTAAGCAATCATTCAGTCAATGATTTTGTGGCCTTCAAAAATTCACCGAACGTAGTGCTATAGCCTATGCTCCACTCAAAAAGATGAGTGGCATAACGCGTAGACAGCCGTTCCGGGAAT
>DTRN01000187.1:0-3535 GCA_012965905.1 Nitrospirales bacterium
TCCTGCCTTTCGACTCGTTTAGAGTTCTAACCGATACCAATCATATTAATCATCACAATATTATAGGAGGAGTTTCCTATGGGTTCGAAGATCTATGTAGGTGGCCTGCCATATTCTGCCAGCGAGGAGCAGTTAAGTGAGCTGTTTTCCGTGCACGGTGCGGTGGATTCGGCTCGAATTATTACGGATAAATATACCGGGCAGTCTCGTGGCTTTGGGTTTGTTGAAATGACCAGCGACAGCGAAGCGAAAACTGCGATTGACGCGTTAAACGGTACGCAGATGGACGGACGCACGTTGACAGTCAATGAGGCACGGCCTCAGGAGCCACGTTCAGGTGGTGGTGGATTTGGCGGTGGCGGTGGCGGCGGACGCGGCGGTGGCGGTGGCGGTGGCGGCGCCGGTGGCCGGCGCGAGCGCTGGTAAGCGAACTGACAACTTGAACTCGGTGCCTCTGTCTGCTGGAGGTGTCGAGTTTAGGATTTCTTCAGCGGGCGTTTCAGCCGTTTCTCGACGCTGGCTACCTTGGATTCGAGACGGCCTTTCTTGCCCTTCCTGTAGTCGATTTTCATACTGACCGATATACGCGTACAATCTTTCTTCATGCGCTCGAAACAGCGAGTGACGACATCCATAACCTCGTCCCACTCGCCTTCGAGAACCGTTCCCATTGGATTCAGCCGATAGTCGATGCCGCTTTTCGAAACGATGTCCAATGACCGTGCGACGTATTTACTGACACTCTCACCTTGCTGTAATGGACTCATCGAAAACTCACACAGTATCATGTCTCACCTCCTGACAACCGTTGCCTGTGTCGTGTGCTGCTTTCCGTTACGGGTAAAGGCAATCGAAATTGTCTCTCCAGGCTGGAGAGTGCCAAGCGCCGTGGAGAAAGACCGCAAGTCATCGATGGCTGTCTTGCCCAGTTGAACAATCACATCCTCAGCCTGGAGCCCTGCTTTCGCTGCTGGCGAGTCAGGTGTCGTCCCAGTGATCCTCACGCCTGTCTCCTGATAGGTAAAGTCGGGGATGGTCCCGAGGCTCACCGTTCTATTTGAGCCTGGTCGTCTTTCGGGTGTTGCTGACTTTTGATCTGTGGACGTGAGCGTCGAGGTCAACGGTTCAGGTTGACCCGCGAGATATTCGATTACTTCTCTAGCTACCTTGGCTACGTTGATAAGTCCCGCGGCGTCAATCTTGTCGACGGTGTCGGTAGGGCGGTGATAGTCGAGGTGTGCACCGGTGAAAAATTGAACAGCTGGGACACCTGCATCCAGAAAGCTTTTCTGGTCGCTTGAGCCGAAGTCGGTGGACACGGAGTCAATCGGCACGCCGGTGACGTATCCGGCGCCCCGAAACACGTGGACCCATTCGCGAGCCGATCCGGTTCCAATCACAACGAGTTTTTGGTTCCCAAGGTGTCCTACCGTATCGAAATTGACCATTCCCATCACCTTGTCCGCGGGAAAGCGGTCGGCATGCTTGACGTAGTGCTGTGAGCCTCGCAATCCGGCTTCTTCGCCTGTAAACGCAACAAACACCACCGTTCTCTCTGGTTTCAAGTTCTGACTTAGAATTCGCGCCAACTCCAAAAGCACCGCAATGCCACTGGCGT
Organism: Nitrospirales bacterium; assembly: GCA_012965905.1. Classification (GTDB taxonomy): domain Bacteria; phylum Nitrospirota; class Nitrospiria; order Nitrospirales; family UBA2166; genus UBA2166. Next base: position 1,619 of record DTRN01000187.1, read on the forward strand.
TGTCGTCCGCACCGTGATGAACTTGACCTTCATCGCCGGTGTGAACATCCGGCCATCCAAGGCCGAGGTGGTCGTAGTGTGCACCAACCACGACGCTTTGGCCGGTAAACTCCAGCTTCGTTCCGGGAATAATTCCAAGCACGTTATGCATTTCGACGTTGATTCCAAGATCTTCCACATCGTCCTGCCAGGTTTGGAGGTAACTGCCGTTAGAGCCCGCCGGTTTGAGTCCAGCCTTCTGAAATTCATTGGCCAAGAATTCCGTGACTCGATGCAGTTCTGGGGTTCCGAGACCGCGCCCTTGTAACGATTCGTCTGCAAGCCATGTAATCGTCGTGACCATTCGCTCTTTGGAGAAGAGTTCTGGCAGAGTAGCCAATGCGTGACGCGGGGCCAGTCGTATTGGAAGTTCTGGCTTACGCAGTCCATCGGAATGTTGAATGGCAACCGACATTGGTGAATTGACGATCGGCCATTGTCCTTTGACGACGTTTGTTGGCTCGTCACCCTCAAAGCCGAGATAGCTGTATTTCCCATAATGGGGCAATTTGCGCCCGAGCCCTGGGAGCGCCTTCACGCTGTTGGTTGAGATCCACGTCAGCGCAAAATCGGGATCGTCAGGACGACGCGCGCTGAGGACGATGGAATGGGAGTCGCGGGCGAGTTCTTTGTTCCCGAAGCGAACATTCGTTGCTGTGATTGAGACGTCGTACTCTGACAACGCGGCCATCGTCCGATGCTGAAATCGATTCTCCCAACCGAATAGCCAGACGCTGTGATCGGGTGGGAATGTGTCCAACGCGTCATCCATTCTGATCGTGACTGCGCTTGGTTGCGATGCTTGCCATGATCGGGCGAGTTCGCGATACCCCGTAAGCATATGTTTTGGAGCTTGGCTTGGAAGAACGATGATGACCTTGTCAGCGCCGAATGCTTGTGTCAATGCTGGAGGGGTCTCGTTGCGATCTAATCGCCGGAACACGTCGAATTCCGGGTCAACATGCAAACGCAGCGGGCGGAAGGGGAGCTGGAGATCAAGCTGGTGCCGGCGCGCATTCATCGACACCGTCGTCTGATAGGCGTGAGCCTGATCTGCTCGACTGATCGCAATAGGAATGTTCAGTGTGTAAGGTGGGCTCGGCTGTGTTTGCTCTAGAGTGGCGGTGAGTCGATATGTCGACCCGTCGGCTCGTGCTTGCGCGTTGCTCACGCGAAGGATGGGTGCTCCGGGACGCGTGACCCATTGCGTGAAATCCGCACTGAGATCCTGTCCGGAGGCGTGCTCGAAAGCGTGTTTAAGATTCTCGTATGTCGCGTGACGAAAAGTGTTGTCCTGATAGAAGGTTCGTAATCCCTGAACGAAGGCCTCATCTCCAAGCTGTTGACGCAACATGTGAAAGAACATCAGCGTCTTGCCGTAGCCGATGGCCTGCGTGACCGCGCTGTGACGCGATCGAAATTCAGTGAGCGGAAAGTCCTTCGCGTCCGCGACATAATCCGCATATTGCTGCATCATGCTTCGCCGGTGATCGACGGCAGTCCCACGTTGCTCCTTAATCAGGTGGTCTGCAAGATAGGCGGTAAGCCCTTCACTCCAATTGCCGGATTGGAAATCCACATAGACACCTCGTCCCCACCAATTGTGAAGGATCTCGTGGGGATAGGATGAATGGCGGATGAACGGAAAGCGAATCACTTTGGGACCGAGAAGGGTGAACGAGGGCATGCCATAACCCGTCTCCCAGAAATTTTCGACGAGCGCAAACTTTGGATACAGATACGGTCCAAGCAGGGCGTTGTACATGTCCAGGTATTGCGTCGTCGTCGTCAGATAGGTATTGGCCAATGCGGCGTCCGGTGTTTGAAGGAAGGGCAAGAAAGGCCGTCTCGAATCCAAGGTAGCCAGCGTCGAGAAAC
>DTRN01000187.1:3545-6916 GCA_012965905.1 Nitrospirales bacterium
GTCCGGTGTTTGAAGAAACGCCATGACCTCCACTGAGCCGGCTTGTTCGCTGTATTCAGTAAACCTCCCGCCGATCAGAAAAATCTCATCTTGCGGCTGTGGCGATTCCCAGCGAATCTGCACCATATTGTTTTGGTCATTGAATATCGTGCGCTTGCCTTGACTGACGGCGTTCCAGGTTTCCGGTAATTCGATATCTATCGTGAATGTCATCAGGTGGTCATCGAACTGCGGATACCAGGCGGTCGATCCAGCAAGATAGATGCCTTGTTTGGAAATCAGGCCGGGTGTCTCCGTGAAACTCCGTGCGTACTCTTCTCCCTGTTCTGCAAGAGGATGGTAAATCTCACCCTCGTATCGAAGAACAACGGTTTGCGTTTCGGCAGGAATAGCTAGTGTGTAGTAATCTAGCGGAATCACAGCCTGCGGTCCTGGCTGCCGGGTAAGCGTTGCCCCTGTAGTCGGGGTGGAGAGCTGAAGGCTTCGGTGGATTAAGAAGTCTAGCTGTCCTTTCGCTTCCGATAGAAGGTGTTCTGGAAATGTAATGGTATCCTTAACGCGTAACGAGTGCCGTGTTGGATTGAGGGTGGCGTGAATCTCATGGTGGGAGGTCCAGCGTTCCGTGTGGGTCGGTTGGCCGGCGTACATTGAAGCGGGGAGAGTAAACAGAGCGCATAGAAATACCAAAGCTCCAATACTGAGTTGATAACGCTGTGGGGTCATTCCAAATTTACTCTTTTGGAGTAAATTTTAACGACACCGAATTGATGCAGTATCGCTTCCCCGTGGACGTTGGTCCGTCATCGAAGACGTGCCCAAGGTGACCGTCGCACTGCTCGCAGAGCACCTCAGTGCGCTTCATCAGAAAGACGTTGTCTTCTTTCTCTGCCACAAAATCTGGAGCAACTGGAGCATCAAAGCTGGGCCAACCAGTCCCAGAATCAAATTTCGTGTCGGATGCGAATAGCTCATGTCCACATCCCGTGCACACATACTGTCCTGATTCGTGATTGTTCCAGTACGTCCCGGTAAAGGCGCGCTCTGTTCCACTCTGGCGAAGCACGCGATACTCCTCAGCGGAGAGTGCCTTTTTCCACTCTTCATCGGATTTTGTGATTTTAGCCATCACGGTTAGCCTCCAGGTTAAGCGGGGTTCGGAAGAACAAGATTGCGTGATTCGGGAATGGTTCGAGAGAGGGTTATGTTCCGATGCTGGCTGGAGTCCCTGATCTCGCTCCATGTTGTGTTAAGAAGTCGACGATAGCCGTATCTCCGTTCGCACGTGCGATGTCGAGCGCCGTTGAGCCGCTTGGAATGGTGGCATTCACATCTGCCCCATGCGTCAGCAGCACTTGGGCTATCCCTTTCTTTCTCGCGGCCACGGCAACGTGCAGGGGCGTATTGCCTCGTTTGTCGCGTATGGTGACGTTGGCACTCTTGGAAAGCAGAAATTTGGCCATGAGCAGTTCGCCCTGGTTCGCGACCCAGCTCAGGGGGGTGTTGCCGAATGTGTCTGTGGTATTGACGTCCGCGCCGCTCTCAATGAGCAGTTCTGCAATGGCGATGTATCCCTGGATAGCCGCCATCGACAGCGGGGTGACTCCGTTTTCGTCAGTAGACTGAACATTTGCGCCACCGGCAATGAGTGCCTTCGCAGCCTGACTGCTCCCGCCTTCCGCGGCGCGATACAACGCGGTGTTGCCGGTTTCGTCTTTGACATCAACCGTTGCCCCCTTCTCGATAAGCAACTCGACAATTGCCGTGTGTCCCACGAACGCGGCATGATGCAGTGCCGTCCAGCCCTCGTCGTCTTTGGTGTTCGCGTCGGCACCTTGGGAAATGAGATTCTTGACGGCTTCGAGGTTGCCTTCGTTCGCCATATCGTGAAGCGGGCCTGCAAAACCAGCAATGGGAACATTCAAAAACGCGGTCATGACCATGCCTATCAACATGTGTTTCATCACCATCACTCCTTGTTAATTACAGTTTCTGCCAACGGTGAGTCTGCAAATAGGGGTTAAAAATTTGAGCGAGTGACGGGAGTCGAATTCGTCCTAACCTGAAACCCCGTACAAAACCATACCACACCGAACCAAAGAATTGCCGTAATTTAAAGGATTAACAACCCGAGTGATGCCTGCCGTTGCATGGTGTGGTTTGGCCTTGGTGGCATTTTTGGGGGCACTCTAACCGTAAGGCTACCGGGGGGGGCTTCCCTTTTCGGAAACGGTCACAGGACTCACCCCGCGAGAAAACGTTTGATTTTTTTGTGATGCATGACGTTGCGCCGACTGCGAGCGCAAACCCCCGCCTCACCCCTGTGGGTAGTTATCTTTCCCCATCTTTACGTGTATAGTTCCGGATTGTGACGCAGGTCACAGGACCAGGGCAGCCTGTTCCCCTGTGATCTGAGAAGGAGAGCCGCCATACACGTTCGACCGCCCCCAGCCTCATTCCTTTCGCTGTGTTGTCTGCTCGGCGTTGTGATTACCAGCCCTCCTGGCGCCGCTGCCACACAGCATCATATCCTTTCAGAATTTGTACTGAATGCCTATCGTGATTGGGATGGTGTCGAATTGTCTCACCTCACCAAATCCCCAGAGGTAAGACGCTTCAACATACGCAAGTATGTGATTCGTCACGTATGCATCGATGCCACCGCCTGGCCGGAGAATGACATCGCTTCTTGAGGATCCATCCAGCTTCCCATCTAACACGCCGATGCCCATGTTGAGATAGGGTTGAACTCTTCCTGTGAGCAGATAGCCCTTCCCATTCACTGTGTACGCGACGCCCTCAAACTGGAGACTCTCTTGTGTGAGATCCTGGCCTCCTCCCGAGGCGGGTACTGATGGAGGGCTCTCATCCGTCAAGAATGATTGTCCAGGCGTGGAGAATTCCCTCGCAATCAACGCATCGAGTTCAAGCGAAAACCGTGGATGAATACGATATCCAGCCTTCACGTTGGCTCTCAGTCCATCGTCAAACTGAACATCGGTCAACGGCTCGTCCGCTCGCTTCGACACATCAAACACTTCGATGAGATGGGATGCCCCGACACCAAAGTAGAATCCTGAGAAGAGAGAGGATTCTGCCGTCACAGGCTCGATCGGGATGAACAGGCCGACCAACGCTATCAGACTAATGAGACCGTAAGTCTTTAATCGACGAGTCATGGCCTCTGTCCACAGATGATTGAACCAACATTTTCCCGATACGACTTGCTCACCCACATGGCGCGGTCATTCCGCCAAGAGACTACACAATTCCGCCGGAAGATTCAGTAATATTTTGCTCCACACGTACCTCTGATCTCAGGCGTATCAATCCCAGCGATCCGGACAAAAATCTTCTCACTGAACAGCGGATGG
>DTRN01000188.1 GCA_012965905.1 Nitrospirales bacterium
CAAGGCATCCTTGGAAATTATGAGAACAAGCCCTAAAACCAATATAAGCCCGATAGGCCCAGCCCACAGCAACACATCGATATAATAATTGTGGGCGCTCGAGAACTCCCCCCACTTCGGAAGCACTGTACCTGGCGGCACCATCGCTGTCCCCAACAACGCATTCTCCTGGTAGATAAAAAGAGCACGAGAGACAATGCTGTCTCGTGACGCCAACCGCACCCTCTCTTCGCCGTAGATTATCTCACTAAATTTCTCAAATGCAGTAAGCTGCGTTGGACGAAAATCGGTAGCGACAACAACGACGGTTCCTAATGCAATGATACCAACAAAAGAAAAAATAGCCGCAGGTGTTTTCCGCATAACGTAGAGAAAATAGAGAGTAATAGCGACAAAGACCAGTAGTGCCCCCCGTGAGGCTACGACCATCAAAAAGACAAGACATGCTGACCAAATAGCCAATCCCAACATCTTGAAACGAATGCCGCGTCGATATGCGAGCACCCCAACGCAAAACAAGGCTGCCACTGCCATGCCTACAGGAACATAGTTATATAATTGATAAAATCCTGGGATTACCGCGTTCGAGCTCATGCGGCCCCCCGCCAACCCACCTAAGAACAGCGCTTCAATGCCCGCAACCGAAACAAGCACACACACAGACACCACAGTGCCGATAAGGAAGCCATGAAAAAATTTCCTGAACCGGCGTTCACGCGAAACAAGCGCGGCACCGTAAAAGCTGGCGAAGAACGGCAATATCCACTGCACCGCATAGAGCAGTGCGACCTGATGGCTCAAAGCAGAACTCAGCCCAAGCAATACAACCCACACAAAGAAACCAACCATAAAAAAGAGATAAGATTCGCCAAAATTAAGTAACACCTTAGAACCCCGAAGAAGACTCATTAACATTAACGGCAAAACAAAATACGATAGCGGCAAGACAAGTCCTGATGAAAACACGGCACCAGAATACAACCCAATGTCCCCTGTCACTTGAAAAAAAACTGGCAAGACAATCATCAGGCCAATCATAAAATCTAGATTTTCTTTCCTCAGCGTCCAAAAGTTTCTACCACCAGTGGCGCGTCGTGACGGCGCTTCTGTAACGGCTGAATCAGTCAAAGGACACCAAAATGTCTTGAGGTTCTTCCGACTCGTTCCGGCAATGTATCACGCCATTGGAGATCACTGTAGACATGTGTACCCAACCTCATACTCGAAAAAGTTTCAGGTACTGATCAAGGCTATTCTCTACAGTGAACACGCTCGCTCGCTGACGCAGGAACTCGGGATTCGATCTTGTATCCAATGTTGAAGAAATAGCTTCTGCCAACGCGTCCACATTCTCCGTTGGCACCAAACGACCATATTTGCCATTCTCTAAAATTTCCGCCGGTCCGCTAGGACAATTAGTACACACCACCGGCGTTCCACACGCCATGGCCTCTATCACCACACCAGGAAGCCCTTCCCAGATTGAAGACAGCACAAATACCGCTGCGCGAGCCATGTACGCATAGGGGTTCGCCACGAAGCCCGGCAAGGACACATCACTGTCAACTCCCAACTCTCGTATCAGCAGTTCGATCCTGGACCGTTCCCTTCCTTCACCCAAAATCACCAACCGGACCGGTCGCCGTGCTCTGATGCAAGCAAACGCCCGGACCAGAGTTGGAAAATCTTTTTCGACTGTCAGCCGCCCCACCCCAAGTATCACCGGCGAGTTCTCAGGAGAAAACCAGGAATGATCAAGCGGAGCATGGGCAAGGGAAAGCAGTGAAGGCGTAACCACGGGATCATAAATCACTCGAATGCGTTGACGAGACAGACCGATAAACCGAGACAGGTCATCAGCCACACCATACGAAACAGCTACAATTTCGTCGGCCCATGGATAAAAGCAATACGCGAAAAACGGCAGACACCGTTCTCTAATCAAAGACGTCCGTTGGAAGTTTTGTGACACGGTCGTACATACATTCACGATCACCCGCGTAGGCACTTTACTCAGCCGCCTGGCCCATAACGCCACAACGTTAGTATGCTCCGCCGCTGAAAGCATGACGGCAGGCCGCGTCTGTTTCAGATAACGCACCAATCCAGGAAGACTTGTGAGAACCCGGCTCGCTCGGAGGTCCACTAGCCTTACCTTTCGAGGCACCTTGGACAGGTACGGGCCTTCGGCCTTGCTCAGTACAAGGTCAACACTATACCCCCGCTCCGCGAACCCTTGGGCGAGGCTCACCATCCCACGCTCAACACCACCACCGGCGAGAGTTGGAAGAAACAGCGCAATACGTTTCCGCGTCGATCCCATGATCAACGATGCTAGGTCGGCTTCCCCATTACCATAGAACGCTGACAATATTGGCCGCCAACATTCTGAACAACAAATCGATGGTAACGTTCAAGGATATTCTTTCAAAAATCCAAGGTCCAAAGCCTAAAAAATGCGCTGGATGGTTTTAGAAACCGGACTGACCGTAGACCTACTTCTGCGCGGCGTAGGAACAACCCGCAACCAAGGTATCGGCGACGCGCTGTAGCGTGCGTGAACGCCTCACGACATTGATGACGCACGCCGCCCTCGCGCTGCTCTCTTCGGAAAGGCGCAAATCCCAGCGGGTCCACGAGCGCGGGACCCCCCGTCCCTCAGGCAGTTCCTGGCCCTGCGGTTCGTCCAGCAGTGGAGCGCGGGTACGGCCGTATGGCCGACGAGATGCGGGCGATGATCCTTGACCCACATCATGATCCGCTTCTTGACGATGTCCGGATACCAACCAAACAGTGGGAACCCGCGGATCTCATCCTGAGCTGGGCGCATCGCGCTGGCGGAATTGAACCAGAAAATGCCGCCCGGCTTCAGCACGCGATGGACCTCGGACAGGCTCTGCTCGAGGTCGGTCACGTGCTCCATCACACTCGTGGCGATGACGACGTCGAAGTGGTCGTCGGGGAATGGAATATCCTCGGCGACACCGCCGCGGATGTCGAACGAGACACCGAAACGCGCCGCGAGCTTGCCAGCGATCTCCCGTGCTTCGTCCCACGGCTCAAGTCCGTACGCGTCGCGTCATAGCCATGGTTTACGAGCTCGACAAGGCCCCGGCCCTGGCACGCACCAATATCCAGGATCCGCGCACCTTGGAGAATCCGAGACACCCGGTCAATGCGTGCGAGAATTGCACGAATCCAATCCGCCGATTCCGGCAGGCGTTCTAGTACCTCCTCGACGCTCAGCCGTTCCGCAGCACCGCAGGTCAACTTCCGCTCCGCATCCGCTCGATCAGGAATCTTGACAAAGGTGCAGCAAAAGGATGAAAAATAGATTTGTTTTGCGACAGCACGGTTTCTCCCGCTCTTCCCATTGTTCGGGAACTCCGCAGCAGGCTACGGGGAATCAGGGCGATTCACTGGGATTGGCAGGCAACAGGGTCCCGCGTAGCGTGACGGCCCCTTCCAGCCGAATCACCCTCAGCGGGTCGCCCTCGGCACCTTACAGGACGGGGTAGGTGGCAGGCTGATCCGTCGTATATTGATTAAGGACGAAATTCTAAGGCCGGCACGATGGGCGCTCCAGCATCTGTAAACTGAGTTCTTGTTGATTTTCTGTGGAGGAATAAGCCAATCTGAGTTCGGTGTGCAAAATACATATAGAGCGAATTGAGCAGAGGATACATGCCCATCAGCTTGCGTAATACGCCAGTAGCCCTTATGAAAAAAGGAATCTGACCTTGGAAGACTCGGAAATGAAACATGAGGTACTCGTAATTGATGCGCCAAGCCGGAAACTGCTTCATGTTAAGGACAGATATTCTCCGTTCGAGCCTGGTATCGACATGAGCGTTAATTACATTTTGTTCTTTGGCGATATCGTACAAGCGCGTGCCTGGATACGGAAAGAATTTTGAAAGTGAGCAAGCGAATGGTACGCATTGCTTTGCGCAGTCAACCGTTTGATTGAAATCCTCAACAGTCTCTCCAGGAAGCCCGATAAGAACATATAGGCTAACGTTTATCGAGCGCTCTCGCGCCATTTTGGAGAAGTAAATTAAATCTTCATTCGTATACTCAGGTCTTTTTAAGACATCCCGCCTATATTTTTCACTACCTGACTCTAAACCGATGTTGACAAAATCGAAGTTCGCTCTTTGCATCGCGTCAAGAATTTCCGGGGAATTCTTTGAGATATTTCTTGTTACTGCAACGTTAATACCGTACCGGATGGGTTTTTGAAGAGAAGCATTATATTCTTCCAGTTTTTTGCAAAAGTGGGTAGCAAAGCTTTTGTTACCACCAAATGTTTCTACCTCAAAATAGATACTCTCCACATCAGGATAATCCAGGCGAATTTGACGTAATTCGGCGATAACATTCTCCGGAGAACGGAATCGAAGCTGCTTCCCTTCTTGAGTCTCAGCTAAAATATGATTAGCGCAATAAGTGCACTTAAACGGACACCCTCTCGCAATGAGTACATGTTGTCGCGTAATCGGTTTGGAGGCAATCCAGGGATCCCACATCTTCCTTTCAATAAATGGGAATGCATCCAAGTCGGGGTCAAACGGGTCATTACCATTTTTTTCAATTGTATTTGTAGCGGAATTCCTTATCCACAAATTGGGAATATTTGCTGGTTGGACTCCCTTCTCAACTGCGTCAGCAAGGGAGACCACCGCAACTTCGCCTTCTCCAGCGCAAAGCGCGTCTAAGAATATATCCTCCTCGATTAGAGCCGGTTGCAAGATGGCATGTACTCCTCCCAAGACCGTATATATTGAACCGTCTATTTTTTTTACTATTTCGGCAATCTGTGAAATTATTGGATACTGGGTCGCAACTGCTGTCAATCCAATCATGCGCGGGTTGAATTCACCAATAAAACGTGTTAGCTCTTCTGAGAGGTCTGTATGGGGAGCAACCAGAAGAAAGCGGACGTTGTGTCCTGCCTTTTTCAACGCGCTCGCAATGAATGACAGACCAAAATGAATGCTCAAAGGATCAGGTAAAAATTCTTTTGGATTGGCAGCAGTCGCCATCTGTTCATGTTCTTCTAGCGAATAGAGCAATCCTATATTCATGGCCTCTTGAACCTCCGTTCAGAAAATCTCATCGAAAATTGCAGTCCCAAAACAGTTGCCTCATCCACCCTCAATGCAGCTCTGTATGATTGGGAAGAATGGCTCTGCACATGTTCAACCGTCAGGTTATTTCGTTCACAACAACAACACAGGACTGCTCTGGAAGTCCAGGATGCTGCGGAAGTGCTTCGCTGCATCCACGAGCGCCGCCGCCTATCATGTGATTCTACCCGAATCCGAGCCCGGCCGCCAGTGCTTTATCCGGACCGAACGCGTGTTTATATCATGGAAAAGGTCAATTCAATGGGATTGGCAGGCAACAGAGTCGCACGTAGCGTAACCGCACCTTCCAGCCGAATCACCGTCAGCGTGTCGCCATCGGCATCTTGCAGGCTAGTGGAGGTGGCATGGGCTCCATCGCAGCCGCACCCCGAGACGGTCATGCTCCCGCCTCGCCTCGTCGTAGGCGATCAGCGCGTAAAGGGTAATCCATTGAAACAGGAGGCCAAGATGCCTATTAAGAACTCGTTTGATCGATGACATATTGGTGGCCTACCCATTACCATCGAAAGCTGACAATTTTGGACGCAGCCACGCTCGAATAATAAAAAATATCCGGTGACCACCCCTCGTACAACATATAAGACCTAAAGCCTTCTTTATGAACCTGACACGAGCAAAGAACGGAATTCCAGTATGAAGTACCCCTAATGAAAGGAGCGTACGAATGCAGCAAATAGAGGCCTTACGCGTGTGACATGTATACGAATCCGCAATGGCGTGAAAGAGCCGAAGTGCTGAAGAAACCTCGTCTGGAGATAGTCGGTCGAAGCGGTCCACCAACCGATACATTTCCTTCACCGCCCCAGAACTTAAGGTCATCCCTAGCTGGGCCTTGATTATTCGTTGGCCCACTATCGAATGTTCCTCCAGTACTGCTGTTTTCCCTACCCTCACAGTAGTTTGGTCATCATGTGTTCGGATGTGGGTTAATACATCAGGCAGGTTCATCATTCGATATCCCTTGGTGATGAAGCAAGACCACAGCGCGTAATCTTGCGCGTAGGAAAAGGTCTCGTCGTAGCCTCCCAATTCACACACGATATCACGTCGCATGATCACCGAAGAGTGCAACAGGGGACTCCCAAACAGGACAACCCATTGAATGTCTCGATCAGTAGACGGCACAATAGGCGAAGAGACCTTCTTGCTTCTTGAGTTGATCACGTGTACATGGCTTCCAATCGCGGCATATTCCGAACGATCGTCAAGAAATTCACACTGCGTAGCAAACCGATGTGGGAGCGCTACGTCATCCGCATCTAAAATGGCAATGTACTCACCCTGGGCGTGATCGAAGGCATAACGGAGCGCCGGAGTGCGGCCGATGTTTTGGGGCAAAAAATACGTTCGTATCCGGTCATCGGCATAGCTGGCCAATATCGTTGGCGATGCATCCGACGAACCGTTTTCTACCGCGATCAACTCCCAATCGCCAAAGGTCTGTGCAACAACACTATCGATCGCTTCCCTCAGGTAGCGTTCGGCATTATAGATCGTCATTAAGACCGAGACTTTGGGGACTGATCCGTTCCAATCTGTCATTGAGAAGAGATGCCCCACGTCTGGCCACAGAAAGCGAGCATGTGATCGAGTTCTTCCTCTATATTATCCCGCGAATGAAACCCTGTCTTATGAAGTTTTGAACAGTCATACCGTAAAGACTCATACTGCTCATCATCGTGGGGTCCAGGTCGTTCAATGTCCGGGGTAAACTCCAATGTAGCCGGGCAACGCCTG
>DTRN01000189.1 GCA_012965905.1 Nitrospirales bacterium
GGTTGAAGAGCAAGATCATGAACAATCCGATCACGACCCAGAAAATGAGATTCTTGCTGCGAGAATTCATCTAGCCCTCCAACTTCGCATTACTTCACAATACTTTCGAGGTCCGTCAAGGGACACTGAATGGACAGGAACCAACGCCCTGCAACTGAGAGAACCTCTATAAATACTACCACACATGCGAATTTTCTGACAATGCAGATCGCCTCACCGCACGATCTGAACACTACAGGTGTGCTGCGTGGTTGATCGACACCGGAAACGGTCATCCTGTCGGTATCCAGGAATCCACAAAATGCCTTCCGGCGCTACGATGAGTGGAATCTGACTTCGCACACCCTTTGGAACCTTCGTGTCAACAAAGTAGTCTTGGAGCTTTTTTTTCTTTCCACCCATGCCTGAAGGACAGAATACGTCGCCCGCTCGCCAAGGTCGAACGGTTAACGGAAGCCCAAAGGTGTCTTCATCAAAGTGTGCAACCATAGGATCGCATGCCACAGGGCCGCCGTGTGTTGCCGAGTCGTCGTCTGCTACTGGGGGCTCTCGCCATGTTCGGATCCGGCAGCCGATTGAGTGCATTTGAATTTCATCGGGAACAGAGAGACATTGCGCCTCCCAACGGGGGAGGTGCACCATCATGCTGACTTTCGTCATCGCAATCACATCGTGATGATGGTTCACCGTGACTCCAGCGCATTCGTACGCAGCCGATGGCTTTGGGGACGCTGTAATAAACGCAATGACTTTTTCGATATGTAGAAATGTGAGACGGCGTGTATCACCTTTAATGTGAGTGACGGCTTCTCGTATACATCGACGTTGCAAGCCGCGTGGGAGGTCAAGAAAACGCGATCGTGAAATGTGACAGCTCTGGCCTTCCTCGGCGTCTTGTCGTGGCACCAGGATGTCGTGGAACGCGTGTTTCGTCACTGTGTTCAGAACCTTCTCATCCTCGCTCACGATTTCGGCAAGATGAGAGAGAGATCGGCGTATTTGTGGATTATAGGTCTGAAGCAACGGAATCAGATCATGGCGAATACGGTTGCGTAGGTATACGGGATTTTCATTTGTAGAATCAGTCTGGAAGGTGAGGTGTTTTGCATCGAGGTACGTAAGAACATCGGTTCGTGTAACGGAGATGAGTGGTCGGATAATCTGATGGCCACGCTGTGCCGGAATTCCTCCCAGCCCTGTCAGGCCAGCTCCACGTAGTGCCCACATGAGGACCGTTTCGGCTTGATCGTCTGCAGTATGTCCAGTTGCAATCTTGTGAGCACCTCGTTGTTGTGCCACACGTTCAAAATATCGATAGCGTGCTGTTCGTGCACGTACTTGAAACGATCCGTGATCTGAGTTTGCAAGATCATCAGACGTTACGCGTTCAATGGAAACCTCAAGATTCAAGTGTTGAGCAAGGCAACGAACAAATTGCTCGTCCGCTTCAGACTCCTTGCCGCGTGTTCCATAATTGAGATGTGCGAGATGTAGGGTCAGATCCCATTCCTCCATGCATTCATGTAAGACCGCTGCAAGGCAGGTTGAGTCAGGGCCGCCTGATACCCCGATGACAATATGTTCTCCCGACTGGATCAGATCATATCGAACCATCGTCTGGTGAACGCGAGTGACCAGGGAGTTCGTTGGGCCTTGACGATCACGTTTCGGCATGTGTTCCTAAGGCTTGACGCGCATGGCGCACGTCATCTTTGATCTGCCGTGCAAGGTCCGTCGCGTTGGAGAAGACCATATCACCTCTCACCTGTTCAGAGAATCCCACGGTCATGTGTTTGCCATAGAGATCAGACTCCATGTCAAAAATGTGAACTTCAAGCAG
>DTRN01000190.1 GCA_012965905.1 Nitrospirales bacterium
TAAAAATTCCAGATGAGTATAATGGCATGCTCACCTCATCAAGAGGTTAGCCATTATCCATCCAATATTCCCCGGAGGTCGCTATTATGATACGTCCCATGTTCATTGTACTCATGTTTAGTCTCCTGCTTCCCTTCTACGCGTGCACGAAAGATGCCCCAACGGAGAGCACCAGCGAGGCCCCAACGGAGAGCGCCAGCGAGGCCCTAACGGAGAGCGCCAGCGAGGCCCCAACGGAGAGCGCCAGCGAGGCCCCAACGGAGAGCGCCAGCGAGGCCCCAACGGAGAGCACCAGCGAGGCCCCAACGGAGAGCACCAGCGAGGAGGAGGCCCCAACGAAGAAGGACCAGTGAGATCACCACGAAGAGCATCAGTGGGGCTCTAACGGGGCGAGTTCGAGTGATACTGCGACTGAGAGCACTGATGACACTGCGCTGACGAGTGCCATCAGTGCTGGTCCTCCAGCAATTTCTAGTGATGCGACGGTGTTGGATTGGGACAACAACGTGCTCCGGGAAGGTGACCTTTCCCCCTTGATGTAGTCCGGTCCCAGAGCTCGTGTTCGAGCCAGATGACCCCTCTGACCTCTCCCAGAAAACTAGGCCATGGTTGGGAAGCAGGGCAGTTGGGTGTTTCTTTTCTATTGGGAGTCTCGGAAAATAATCCCAGCCTTCTCTTGCTCACCAGCAACGACGGCCAACGCCGTTAAGGGGCCAGACCCCAGATTTCGAGCGTTGTGCCATACATTCAGCATAGGAAGAAATCCTGTCCCTTCCTCAAACGCCTGCTGACTCCCATCAGAGAACTCCACCGTTAAGGTCCCCTCGATGACATAGATATGGGTGGGCACCACATGCTTATGCCATCCCACCTCGCCACCTGGCTCAAAGGGGAGCCGGAACGAGGTAATCTCCGCGGTGCCCCCTGCTGGATACGCGATTGCTTGTCTGGTCATCGTGGTGGACCCCTCCTTGAAGACTGGATGAGGCGTCGCTTTCTGTGCTCCCCACGCGGGAACACTCATATGCAAAAACAGAAGCAGAAGACCTAGTGAACATGTCCCATCGCGGCATCGGTAAAATCTAACGCGACCGACACGTAATCCGTCGCCTTCCTGGCGAGGCCTTCATTCCAGACTTTCACGGCATCGTGAAGGGGTGCCATGGCTTCATAGAGCATGTCGATGGCTTGTCGTCCATGAGGGTCACTTGGCATCGTGCTGATCGCTTCTTTCGTGAGTGCAATCGCATCGTCGGCAAGCCGGGAGACTTCCACGGCATTCCCACTCTTCCCTTCCGTCATCGCGATTTCAAGAATAGACATTGGGGCATTGAGATGAGTGATGGTTTCCGCAGAGCCACCCATTATTGCGATCGCGATGCCCGGCACGACCATGAAACAGGCGAGGATGAACAAACACACCACCCGCATCAGCGCCTTGGAATAGGTTGTTGATTGGCGACGTGCAGGTTGAGTACGTATGGTGGCCCCCTTTTGGTATTTCGAGATTTGTTAATGTTACTTGGGTTTTTTGTATTGGAACGCGATGCTGCGTGTATTGCCAGGACCAGCCGGGTACGAGTTGAGGAAATTGCCGTCGCCGTCGAATTGAAAAATTACGTTCGTTAAGAATGACGCCACTGTAAAATTCCCCTCACTATCGAAGGCGATCCCTTGAGGGGTGATAGTGTTGTCAGGCAGATCGTCGGGAAAAATTGACTGCAACAGATTGCCTTCCTGGTCGAATTCGTAGATCCCGCGATCTCCAGCTCCCGAAGTAACCCAGATGGTGTCGTCTTCGTCGCCTTGTCTGTTCGGGTCGCGTGCGATGGCCATGACACTCACCATCCCAGGGGTGGTGAAGGTAAACAGATAGTTGTCATCAGCATCATATTTATCGACGGCGCCTTGAATGCCCATGCCCCCACCGAGCCGGTTGGAGACGAAGAGACTTCCGTCCGCCATGAAAGCGGAGCAGTTCGGGTCAATGAGGCCTGGCTGGGTGAATCGTCGCTTGAGTTCCCCGTCTTGGTCGAAGACCATGATCTCGTTCCCGTTGGAATTGCTGATGTACACCTCCTGATCCGCTGGCTCCACGCCCGATGTCATGGTGAAGGAGACTCCCACCGGTTCGTTGAAGTCGGGGTGGGTCAAGGACCATCGAAAGCGGTGTTTCTTGTCGAAAATATAGATCGCATTACTGTGTTCACCCGCAATCCAGATATCGCCGTTGCGGGGGTTAAATGCAATCCCCCGGGGCCCGTCGAGGCCCTGCGCGGTAATGCTTCCCAAGTCAGTCCCGTCCTTAGTCAGCACTTTGACGACATCAGCATCCCACATCGAGACATACAGATTCTTGTCACGATCAAAGGGCAGCAGCGCAAAAGCGTTGGTGGAAAGCGCGAGTACCGCCAGTCCTGTCATTACAAACACGCACTCCCGGAATCGGGCCTGAAAATAATGTTTTTGGCAATTCAATTGCATCTCAAGATCTCCTATCTAAATGTGAACGATCACTATGTAGGATAATAATGAGTCAGCCTCCAATACCTATACAACATCAACCTGATTATCTGTAATTAGAGTCACGCACCACAATAATATTTGCTGGTCCATCACTCAATTGGACAGAGTCTATAGGCTTAGACGCTTGGTGAAAGGAAAGGATTCGGATCCGACAGCCTTTTCTGGAAATATTTGTCAAATCTCACGAATATCGTCTTTATTGTGAGCGCACAACGCTATTCGTTGAGGTTGGAGCTACATACGCATGATTCCCCCCGACCGTGTGGCAGAGATCTACGAGCGATTTCCTTTTCTCGATCAACCAGATGCGGCAGCGAAAGCTGATTTTCTTAGTCAGGCGACCATCCACGAGCTGAGCAAAGGCTATCAGATCTCCACTGAGGGCGATGTCTGTCTGGATTTTCCACTCATGCTGACGGGGCGTGTCCGTGTCTATAAAACCGGCGAGAGAGGGCGAGAAATTACCCTCTATCGACTTGGGCAGGGGGACACCTGCGTGCTTGCTGGAGCGTGCATCATAGGAGACATGCCGTTCCCTGCCTTTTCCATTACCGAACAGGACACTCAAGTCATCACAGTCTCAGCATGTGTTTTACACGCTGTGTCACCTGCAAGAGGGTCGCGAGGTAAGACACGCTTGACCTCGCCATGTCGATGCCTTACTTTTCTCGTATGGAAAAACCTGGATGGGGAGTGGTCGCCGTCATCGTAACCGGGATCGCTGTGCTTGCGTTTTTCCTGGTGTTCCCGAATCAAGATGGGAAGAATGTCATTGAATCCGACGAGGGTGGGACGCCGACGTTTGTGGATGCGCAGGCTAAGGATAAGGCACGAGATACGATGAAGGTGGTGGACGGGACGGAGAGTACGCCTGAGATTGTACGAGGATTTGCAGAGCCTTTGGCAGAAGTACAGTACGGTCGTACAGATACATCGGTTACGAGTGGCGATAGCGTCCAACCGCTTCCGGGATCCCCGGACAGCAGCATCGCGGGGTATCTCAACTCATTGGCGTCAGACGCGCCACGGTCACTCCTCGCATCGATCGATGCAGGAGACTTCGCTACGGTGCAAAATCTCCTTGATAGCGGGGAGGATGTGCACCAGAGAGATCAGATCGGGAACACGGCGTTACATCAGGCGGCCAACCAAGGAGTCGTTGAGATTGGCGCATTCCTTATTCGCTATGGCGCTGATGTGAATGCTGTCAACGATGACGGCAATACCCCGTTGGATGTCGCGCGTTCGGAACACAATATACCATTTGAGAAATTGCTGTTAGCGTATGGCGCGCGACCAGGCACTCCACCCGAGGCGCGTCCGGTTTCTTCTCCAGAATAAAATGGCCTGCCCTCTCGATGTCTGATTCTGGAAGTTCACGCCGTTAACCTCAGTCCTCGCGGAACGACCACCCGTTCCATCAATTCAAACAATCCCTGGACGGCTAATGCTAACAGTGCGGCGGGGATTGCCCCTTGTAAAATCAAACTCATGTCGTCGAGTCGAATTCCGGTCAGGATAGACTCGCCATATCCACCGGCCGCGATAAACGCGCCAAGGGTTGCGAAACCGACGTTGATGACCGCGGATGTCTTAATGCCCGCGAGGATAGAGCGGCTTGCCAGCGGTAGCTCGATTCTTCGCAGTCGCACGTGTGGAGGGAGGCCGAGAGCCTCAGCCGACTCACGGAGAGGGTGCGGGATGTCGTGAAGCCCGGTGTAGGTGTTGCGGACGATGGGAAGCAGACTGTACAGGAAGAGTGCCGCAATGGCTGCTGGGACGCCTATCCCAAGTAGCGGAATCATGAAGACCAACAATGCAAGGGCAGGGATGGTTTGAACAACGCCGACCATCCCGAGGATGACGTGGCCGAGTCGCGGGAGGCGCACTGCAATGATCCCCAGCGGGAGCGCGATGAGAATCGCCGCTGAGAGCGAAATCATGACCAGCACGATGTGCTCCCTGGTCGTCCGAAAGACTCGATCGGCGATAGATTCCTCGCTGTATTGCACCGTCAACCCCAGCTTTGTCTTGAGAAAGTCCGCCGCTGTGCGGGTCTCGGTGTTCCGCTCGATCTTCACTTGCGCGTTCATGGCTCTCATTTCGGTTTCCGAGATATTCCCCTCCAAGATTCTTATGGCGGAGATGACCCTCGGGGCTCGGCGTTCCAGATCCTCACGGTAGAGCAGCACGGCGTCATATTCTGGAAAATGTGACAGATCGTCTTCTAGCACCCGGAGTTGGTAATACTGAATATCCGCGTCGGTCATATAGAGATCGATCGCATCGATACTGCCGCTTTCTAAACCACGATATGCAAGGTCGTGCTCTAAGCCATTGACGTGTTGCTGTGGTAGGGCATAGGTATTTCGGAGGCTTGGCCAGCCGTCGCCACGGTCCATGAATTCATTGCTGAAACCAAATCGTAGATCAGGGTGTGTGCGGAGATCAGAAACCGTTGTGATTCCGAGCTCGTTGGCGCGCGGTTCTTTCATGCCGATCGCATAGGTGTTGTTGAAGCCCAGGGGCCTGGACATGCGGAGTCCGTGCGCCGCGATGGCTTGACGGATATCCTTCATGCCCGTGATCTTCTGCCCGGACAGAATTTCCTGAGTAATGGTTCCGGTGTATTCCGGATAGATGTCAATGTCGCCGTTGTTCAGTGCATTCCATAGGACGCGTGTGCCACCCATCGCTTGCCGATGAATGGCAGATCCATCTGCGCTCCGTGCCAGATGCGACACCAGCTCTCCCAGCACGACCGATTCTGTAAACGATTTCGAGCCCACAGTCACGTTTTGGTTCTTGCCAAAAGCCGGTGAGCTGAGACATACGACGATCACACATACCAACGACGTAAAGACCTGTTTCATCACGATGCGTTTTCTCCGAACGCGTCGAGTGGACTCCGTTGTGCATTCACAAAACGTGTCACAAACGGATTGGAGGGTGTCGTGACAAGCTCGGCCAAGGTTCCCTGCTGAACAATGCCGCCGTCTCGCAATAACAGGATTTGGTTTCCGAAAAATCCCGCTTCGCCCATGTCATGGGTCACCAACACAACAGTTTTTTTCAAGGTGTCGAAAATCGATTTCAGCTCGGCCTGAAGATCGGAGCGAACCATCGGATCCAACGACCCCAATGGCTCGTCGAGCAAAAGGACATGCGGATCGAGCATGAGCGCACGCATCAGGCTTACGCGCTGCCGTTGCCCCCCGGAAAGTTGGACTGGATAGCGTTCGAGTCCATCGACTGGAAAGTGGGTCAAATCAACGAGTTCAGAAAGCCGGGAGGCAATGCGAGAGCCGTCCCACGAGAGATGGCGGGCCATCAGTTCGATATTCTCTTGGGCCGTGAGATGGGGAAACAATCCGCCATCCTGAATGACGTAGCCCATCCTATGACGTAGTGAGGCAATATTGCTTGTGGTCAGTGCTGTATCTTCGAACGAAACGGTGCCTGTGTCTGGCTGGATCAGACCAATCATCAGCCGAAGCAGTGTAGATTTCCCACAGCCGCTCGGACCGATGAGGACCGTCGTTCGGCCGGCTGGAATTTCAAGGTCAAGTGGCCGGATAGCCGTGGTTTGACCAAAGTGTTTCGACACGCCGCGCAATTTAAGCATAGCTTACTTCAACGTTGAGACCGGGTTACCTGTTCTCCTTGCAGCTTGGCTTCAAGCTCTGCCCATCTGGTATAGAGCTGTTGGACTTTTTCTTGGGCTTCATGAAGTCCATCATGTGCTTGCTGAAGCTCTGCATGTTGAGAGACGTGGGCGGGGTCTTCGGTTTTCTTCCTCCACACTTCGAGTTCAGTCTCGGCTTCGAGAATGCGTTCCTCGATGGTGTTGAGTTCCTGTTGCTCTTTGTAGGTCGGTTTTTTCGCTGAAGGCTTTTTAGGTGCCGTGTCCTCACGGCTTGCCGCCTTCGTTTTCTGGCTCTTTTCTTGAGACTGGGAGGTAAGCCAGCCTTCCCACTGCTCATATTCTGCGAAGTAGCCGTGCGTGCCTTGCCCATCTAGCCCGATGAAGGTGGTACATATCTGTGTGAGGAGATGGCGATCGTGGGTGACCAAGACCATGGCCCCAGGAAAATCTTGCATGCTCTCTTCGAGCACTTCGAGGGTTGGGATATCAAGGTCGTTGGTTGGTTCGTCGAGGAGCAGAACATCTGCCGGCTTGAGCATTAATCTCGCAATGACTGCACGGGCTTGTTCCCCTCCGGATAGTCGGTCTATTCGAAGATCTAGTTGCTCGGCGCGAAATTGAAATCGCTTGGCCCACGACACAATGTGCATTGGGCGTTCTCGGTAGGTGACATGATCGCCTGAATCGAGCATTGTTTCCCGCAATGTGAACGTGGGGTTCAGCTGCTCTCGATGTTGATCGAAATACACCACCTGAAGATCTTCAGCGTGGGTGACGGTTCCCTTGTCAGGCTCGATCGTCTTGGCTAACAGTTTCAACAACGTCGATTTGCCGGAACCATTGTGCCCTAGGAGCCCTACCCTCATGCCGGGAGAGAGTACTACCTCGACCTCCTTGATTAAGGGAGCAGCTCCAAATTTTTTTCCGAGTTGTTCGCCCACGATGAGTCGCTTTGTTTTACGCCCTGAACCCACAAAGTCCACCTCTGTATTTCCCTGGTGCAACCGTGCGGTTGTATCTGCGAGCTCAGCTTGGAGGGCATGGGCAGAATCGATGCGCGACTTGGCTTTGGTGGTGCGCGCCTTCGGTCCACGCCGCAGCCACTCGACTTCGCGTCGGACCTTTCCAGACAAGGCCTGGGCCTGCTGGGTTTGAGCATGTTGATATTCCTCGCGCTGGAGCAGAAAGTCGGAATAGGTTCCGGTCGAGAGAAAGATGCCGTCGGGATATCGATTGTTGAGTTCCGCGACCTTATTCGTTGCATGTTCCAGAAACCAGCGATCGTGACTCACCATCAACCAGGCGAAGGGAGCTTGAGACATGAGTTGTGCCAGCCACTGCATGCCCTCCAGGTCGAGATGATTGGTAGGTTCATCCAGCAACATTACGTCCGGGTTCTGAACGAACCCACATGCGATCGCTAGTCGCTTCTGCCAGCCGCCCGAGAGTGGACCGACGGGTTGTTCGCCGTTGTGAAAGCCAGTCCGTCCTAGTGTTTCGCGTACTTGAGGAACCAGTTCCTCTGTCCTGAGACCCGCCTCGCGCGCGGCACGTTCGACCGTCTCAAATACGGTGGCATCGGGATCAAAGGAGGATTCTTGCGCAATGTAGGCAAGGCGGATATGTTTGCGGCGGGTCACGATTCCGTCGTCTTCCTCTTCGTGCCCTGCCATGATCTTCACTAGGGTGGATTTCCCAGATCCGTTGGGTCCGATAATCCCAACCCGGTCCTGATCATCCACGCCGATGGTGAGGTCTTTGAATAGCCGTTTCGACCCGAACGACTTCGAGATATTTTGGCAGTGGATCAACGCGGACATAGCATCGGACTGTGGATCAGAAAGGGCGGATTAGACAGAAAATTTTCATCGACGGCTTGGCACACAATTCCAAACAATATAATATCTGCCACGGCAACCATCTCTATTTCATGGAAAGGAGCATAACGTATGTCTCGTGTTCGTGCACTATCTGGTTCAACTCGTACTCTTTTGGAGGTGATTATGTTCATTAGTCTTATCGCGGCGGTTGCCGGAGGCGTTCCGCCCGAGGCCGAGGCACAGTCTCAGCTCGATGCCAAGATTACCCACAAAGTATTTTTCGATGTTCAGATTGACGGGAAGGATGCTGGACGGATTGTGATTGGTCTCTTCGGGGAGACCGTGCCGAAAACGACCGAAAATTTTCGTGCCTTGTCGACCGGAGAAAAGGGGTTTGGCTACAAAGGTTCGACCTTTCATCGGGTGATTCCGAACTTCATGCTTCAGGGAGGGGATTTCACGCGTGGAGATGGAACTGGTGGAAAATCGATTTACGGTGTCAAGTTTGATGACGAAAACTTTGAGCTGAAACACGTCGGGCCGGGAATTCTTTCGATGGCCAACGCGGGTCGAAATACCAACGGCTCACAGTTTTTTATCACCACCGTCGCGACGCCCCATCTGAACGGTCGGCATGTCGTCTTTGGCGAAGTCATCGAAGGCATGGATATTGTTCGTAAAATAGAAGCCATCGGGAGCCGATCCGGGCAGCCAAGTGCGAAAGTGACCATCGCCGACTCAGGAGAACTGAAGGAAGCACCTGCCAAGGATTAGCAGGAAGTTGAAACGGTATTGTGGTTAGGGTGTCTTTGCCACGGCAAGGCCAAGCAGCTCTTCAGGATCGGCGTGCCACTCCACGCGCTCAAATCCCGCATTCGCCAAAAGATGTTCAGTGTGTGCGATCATATTTTGTGCTGATCTCTCACACATAAGACGAGAAAGCTATTTGTTATACTGCATGCCTCGGAGTGGCACATGGTGACGTCCCAACTCACACAAGAAATTCGCGCAGCCGCTAGTAAGCGGCGGACCTTTGCCATTATTAGTCATCCGGACGCCGGGAAGACGACCCTCACGGAGAAGCTTCTCTTGTATTCGGGAATGGTCAGAACGGCTGGAATGGTGGGCGCGCGGAAGAGTCGAAAGCTCGCGACGTCCGACTGGATGGCCATGGAACAGGAGAGGGGAATTTCCATTACCGCGTCGGCCATGCAGTTTCCCTATAAAGACACCATCATTAATGTGCTCGATACTCCCGGCCATCAAGATTTTTGTGAGGATACCTACCGTACGCTGACGGCTGCTGATAGTGCCATCATGGTCATCGACGCCGCCAAAGGCGTGGAGACCCAGACGCGTAAGTTGTTCGAAGTGTGCCGGCTGAGAAAGATTCCGGTTCTCACCTTCATCAACAAAATGGACCTTGAAGGGCGTCCACCGCTTGATTTGATGACCGAGGTCGAAGAGGTATTGGGGATTCACGCCTCAGCGATGGATTGGCCGGTGGGGTCTGGCCGGGAGTTTCGGGGAGTGGTCAATCGCGAACAACGCCGGCTATTGTTATTTACCAAGACAGCCTCCGCAGGCGCGAGCAAACCTGACTTGACGGAATTGCCGTTGGATGACCCGTCAGTCAGGGACCGGCTTGCGGCTCATGTATGGGACCAACTGGAGCATGATCTAGAGTTATTGGAGGTAGCGGGAAATCCCTTCTCGCTCGCAGCGTTCCAGAATGGCGAGGTGACGCCGGTGTTTTTTGGGTCGGCGTTGACGAATTTTGGCGTGGAAGCGTTCTTTGATGCGTTTGTGCAGTTGGCTCCGGCGGCCCGAGGACGATTGGCCGATACTCCCGACGGTGACGAGGTCCTTCTCGATCCGGTCGAGACCCCGTTTAGCGCGTATGTGTTCAAGTTGCAGGCGAACATGAATCCGCGCCATCGCGATAGTACCGCATTCTTGCGGGTGTGTTCGGGTCGTTTCGAACGGGATATGGTTGTGAAACATCATCAAGGCAAGGGCAAGGTTCGGCTCTCGCGCCCACATAGTATGGTCGCCAAGGATCGCAACACA
Source organism: Nitrospirales bacterium (assembly GCA_012965905.1). Taxonomy (GTDB): domain Bacteria; phylum Nitrospirota; class Nitrospiria; order Nitrospirales; family UBA2166; genus UBA2166. Next base: position 10,063 of record DTRN01000190.1, read on the forward strand.
GTCGATGTGGCCTATCCTGGTGACATCATTGGCATTATCAATCCAGGCGTGTTTCAGATTGGGGATACCATTTCCCTGACCGATGGCTTCAATTACAAACCCCTTCCACAGTTTCAACCTGAGGTGTTTGCACGTGTACGACCGGCTGATACCACGATGAGAAAATCGTTCGATAAGGGGCTGAACCAACTGGTGCTGGAGGGAACGATTCAAATCCTGCGGAGTTTAGATGAGCTGGACTTCTTTATTGGCGCGGTCGGTAGGCTCCAGTTTGATGTCTTGGAGTTTCGATTGAAAAGTGAATATCGAGTTGATGCGGTGTTGGAGATCATGAGTTTTGAAGCCAGCGCGTGGTTGGAGGGGCCCATCGCGACCTTTAAGATTCCCAGCGATGAGGTGGTTGTCAAAGATGGTCGTGGACGCCCGGTGGTATTGTTCCGCTCCCCATGGTCGAAAAATTATGCCCGCAAGCATAATCCTGACCATACACTGCTGGATATGGGCTGATGGTGAACAGGAGGTTGAAAAAGCCCACCAGCTGTGTTCTCGCTTCGCTGCTCGGCTCAATGTACAGTAGTACGATTCGCCGTGCAGCTTGCTGCGACCTTGCTGGACGCTCCTTTTGAACATCCTGCGTGATCTGATGGTCTAAGTCCACCATATGGCAGAGATTACCGTGACCCGCATCAGTGAAAATACGTTTCGCGTCGCCGTCGTGGAAGGTGACAGCCAAACCGTTCACAACGTAACGGCACTCGATGAGGACAGTCGGCGTTATGGTGGCGATGTGCCGGCCGAGCGCCTGATCGAGCTGTCATTTGAATTTCTTCTCGAACGCGAAGCGAAAGAGTCAATCCTAACCACGTTTGATCTTCCGATCATCGAACACTATTTTCCCGAGTATCCACGCGCGATTCAAAAGCGGCTGGGGTGAACCTTTACCTGGAAGGAGGAGAACCATGTCAGACATCGGGGATTACATGACGGAGAAACCTATCAGCCTGCCGGTTGACGCGACGGTTGAGGAAGCGGCCCAATCCATGAAACTGCATAATATAGGGTCGCTGTTTATCAAGAATGGTGATGAGTTTGTCGGAATCGTAACCCAGACAGATTTTGCCCAGAAAGTCATTTCAAAAGGGATGGAGACCGAGACGACGTCGGTCTCAGAGATTATGACCTCGCCGATGTTTACCATGGATCGGTATGCAACCATTGAAGAAGCGAATGCATTCATGCGGAAGCATAAGATTGGTCACTTGGGAGTCACCGATGATGACAAGATCGTCGGCATCCTATCCATCAGTAATTTGCTCAACTATTTCACCCAGCGGGTGTTTCGAATGTCTGAGTAATCCTCAAAGCCTATAAGTTATCCAGTACACCGCTCATCGTCGTATGCCGGCAGTGTTGTGAGTCTGGAATCATCCACTGCCCCTCCGGTCGTGAAATGGTATAACGATTGGAACGCTCGATTGGAAATTCCGAGCAATTGATGCACGGGATCATCGAAAAAACACCCGATGCCGGTCGCGCGAACTCCTGCCGCTTCTGCCTCTAGATACAACACCTGCCCGATCATTCCGGTTTCCCAAAACAGCCGTGGGTAAAACGACGGTCCATATTTCCGCAACATCGGTTCGAATTCTGCAATCATGCCGAGCGAAAATGCGCTCATTCCGGCGATATCCTGCCCACAACTTACTCGCGCGGCACACTCTTGCGCGTCACCTTCTTCGAGCAGAAACAAGGGGAAGCCTTTTGGCGTCTGCGCTGTGGATTGCCATGGAAAATGCGAATGGAATGACTGTTTCAGTACATCGAGTTTGTTCAGATCGCGGACGAGGACATAGAGCCCTGGCGTTACGCCCACCACGCGGTGCACGAATATTGCCAAGTGAATTGATGGTTCCCATGGAACAGCATCCCAAGGCATCGGGCGTGAGACAAGACTGCGCTCTGCATGTGGAACGACACGTGCAAGCATGGTGAAAAAGCTTTCCATCGAGATCGACGTGGTTCCATCAAACGCGACGGCACTGCGACGCTGCCGGATGATTTGACCAGCTGAGAGAGGCGATTCTTGAGTATGCGACCCACCAACGCGCCCGTGAGACTGGGTGTCATCGTTGGGGTGGATCGCGCGTGTGTCTATTGCCCCACGACGTGATGCCACAGACACCGCATCAATAATGCTCCATGGGAACACGGGATCACGACTGAGTCGATTGGCTTTGCCCACCCATAACGGGTTCCACACGCGATTGAGAACGGTCGCATCGAGCGCGAGCGGAGGGGTGTGGCTAGGTTTCCACGTATTAGGGAACACGACAGCAATACAGTCAGGCGCTTCAGGTTCTGCTCCAACAAAATCTTCTTTGCGGTTGAGGCCTAAGAGCATTTCAATCTCATCATCGGATTGATCATCCAACAACAGCATGTTCCACCCCAGTGTTGCGGCTGCAATCCTGATCGCGCCAATCGCATGGCCCACATCGTGCTGACAATATCGAAACGCCCGTTCGCCATACTTCCACGCTTCCCGCCAATGAATCGATGTCAGCCCTACCACAAATGCATCACTGGGGTAGTTGTTCATGAGCGTTGGGAATATCTCTTCTGCAAACGTTGCACGTTGTTCGAGTCCATGTTCTCTGGGTGCGTAGTGATACACGCCTGGACCGGATTCCAAACCAGGGATTGTTCCCGCAATGAGATATCCTTCAGTCGGATGGAGATTTCCGCTCGAGGGATTGCATCGCAGCGCCCAGCGCGTGGTCCCGGCTTGTTTCCACGCGGACAGCGCAAGGGCATATTCAAAGAATCGAGAGATGGTTCGAATGGTGACAGGTTGAGTGTCAACCGAATTCGCGTCGTAGAGGGCATCGTACTGAGGCGACATGGGATCGCTATCGGGCGGCAGGAGAGGAAGCCTAATCAATGGTGCGCCGTCAAATCGCCGAAAGGGATTCGGTTGATTGGCCCAATCCATATATCCAGGCGATCGGGCATAGCGACCAAAGTGATGCTTCGTTTCCTCATGATAGGTCATGATCATGTCATGAGGATCCATGTCTGGAATCATCTGTTCCATATCACACAAAGATTAGGCACAAATAATAGTAGACGAAACTTTCATCTTTCGGCTACTGTATGTCAATGTAAAATAGCACGCTGGACACTCTCGCTCAGTCTTTCAGGAGAATTTATGCGGACGCTTGAAGAACTGACATTTGACAATACCTATGCTCGGCTCCCTGACGTATTCTATGAGCGGGTGCAACCAACCCCCTTTCCGAGCCCACGTCTGGTAAGTTTCAATCCCGCAGCGGCTGAACTCATCGATCTCGATCTCAATGAGGTCGCACGTAATGATTTTGCTGAATATTTCTCCGGTGCGCGTTTGCTCCAAGGGAGTGATCCGATCGCCATGCTGTATTCAGGGCACCAGTTTGGCCACTACGTCTCGCAATTAGGTGATGGGCGCGCCATTTTGCTTGGGGAAATCAGAAACCAGAAAGGCGAAACATGGGATTTGCACCTAAAAGGCGCAGGTCTGACGCGATTTTCCCGGGATGGCGATGGGCGCGCTGTATTGCGTTCGACCATTCGAGAGTATCTCTGTGGCGAGGCTATGCACGGGTTGGGTATTCCCACGACGCGCAGTCTTTGCATTACCAGTGGGGATGAGACAGTCTATCGGGAATCAAGTGAGTCCGGAGCGATGCTTGTACGTATGGCTCCCAGCCATGTTCGATTCGGATCGTTTGAAGTTTTCTTTTATCGACGGCAGCACGAGAATCTCAAAATCTTGGCCGACCATATCATCCAGCAACACTTTCCACATGCGACGGAAGCCGAGAATCCATACGCGCGGTTGTTGCACGATGTAGCGATCCGTACTGGCCACATGATTGCGCAATGGCAGGTAGTCGGATGGTCCCACGGCGTGATGAACACCGATAACATGTCAATTCTAGGGTTGACGTTGGATTATGGTCCGTACGGGTTTATGGAACAGTTTAATCCTGAATTCATCTGCAACCATTCTGACCATCAGGGGAGATACTCTTTCCAGAACCAGCCGGACGTCGGCTATTGGAATATTCGGGCGCTTGCCCATGCGTTGTCGCCATTGCTGGAGCAGACACATGTCGATGGAGCACCAGAGATCTACGAGCAAGCATTCACAGAACGATATTCAGAATTGATGAATGCCAAGCTCGGCTTGACGGAACAGCATGCGCAGGACGATGCGCTCCGAAAGGGTTTTCTGAACCTGATGCACTCGAGTCGGGCTGATTACACCAACGCATTTCGGTCGCTCAGGGATTTCCACCAAGATTCCCCTAACGATAACGCGACAATTCGAGATCAATTCATCCATCGCGATGCTTTTGACGACTGGGCGGAGAGATACCGAGAGCGTCTACAAGACGAGAAGAGCGAGGATGAGAAACGAAAGATATGGATGGATTCGACGAACCCGAAGTACGTGTTACGAAATCATCTCGCCCAGAAAGCAATTGAACAAGCCGAAGAACACCAGGACTATTCCGAAATCGATCGATTGCTCAACTTGCTCACTGACCCCTTCACCGACCAACCGGGCATGGATGCCTATGCCAACCCTGCGACGGCTGACAGCACTCCCATCGTCGTCAGCTGCTCTTCCTGATCTTCCCCGCTTGCTCGGGACGATTTCCACGCGATTGATTGCTCGACGCGGTGCTCGTTCTATTCAGGATGCGCGGAAGGAAATATGTGGAGTGTTTACGGCGTCGCGACGATGACGGGTGGGGTGATGCTCAACACGGCCTGGTCGGCAAAGTCGATGGCTGGAGATGGATAGACTCCAAAGACGATGACTGTGATGGCGGCAATGGCTAGTGCAATGATGGCGGGTTGTGAGGTAGACAGCGTTACGTTGCCGTCAGGTTCTTTCATGTACATCACCATGATGACCTTCAGGTAAAAATAGATGGAGATTCCAGATCCAATCACGGCGAGAACGGCCAACCAGGTAAGATCGGCGTGAACGGCGGCCATGAAGATGTAGAATTTCCCAATGAACCCTGCAGTCGGTGGAATGCCGGCGAGTGCGAACATAAAGATGAGCATGATGAACGCGGCAACAGGTTGGCGTTTGGCTAATCCTGCAAAGTCTTCGATCTCCTCGCTCTCCAGTCCGTTCTTGCGGAGTTGAATCACGACTCCGAAGGCCCCCATGGTCATGAACACGTAGAACAGCAGATGCAGCATCACGGCATAGGTTCCCATGTGGGTTGCCACAAGGATGCCAATGAGCCCGTAGCCGGCATGGGCGATGCCGGAATAGGCCAACATGCGCTTAATGTTGGTCTGAAGCAGGGCGACGATATTGGCAAAGAAGATAGTCATCACAGTCAGGATGATCAGCAGAATTTGCCATATGTCCTGGATGCCGCCGAAGGCCTCTATAAACACCCTGATAAAAACCGCAAGGGCGGCGATTTTTGATACGACGGATAAAAATGCCGTGACGGGTGTTGGCGCCCCTTCGTAGACATCCGGCGTCCACATGTGAAAGGGAACGACTGCGACTTTCACTCCAAATCCGATGATGAGCAGGATAAGCGCGAGGATCCACGCAGGGTCGAGTCCCGGTCCCGTCGACGTAAGGTGTTGGCCTATCGCTGTAAGGTTGGTGGTGCCGGCCAAACCATAGAGGAGTGAAACCCCGAACAACAAGATGCCAGACGAATATGATCCAATGACAAAGTATTTTGCCGACGCCTCCATGGATTTTTGCCGAAAGCGTTTGAATCCAGCCAGAATGTAGAACGACAGTGCGGTCAATTCGAAACCCAAGAACACCAGCAACAGATCTTCGGCCGAGACCGTGATCATCGTCCCGCACAGGGCAAACAGCAGAAACGCGTAATATTCACCAACGTTGATCCCTTCCTGCTTCAAATAGTTCATCGAGAGCATGATGGTCAGGGCCGTTGCCATGTACAGGATTAACTTGAAGTAATTGCTGAATGGATCGACCAGAAAGGTTCCACCCATCACCGCCCTGCTATCCCACATCGAATTCACGGTAAAAAACGCGGCAATGGCCACGCCGATGAGGGCAGTAATCGGTAAGATGTCTCTTTTGGATGATTTCGAAATGAAGGCTTCGATGAGCAGGGCGAGGCAGGCGAAGCCCGCCACAATCATCTCAGGCAGAACGCCACCGACATCGGCAAGGGTTGGGGTCATGATCCGCCAAATACCTGTGAGAGTGTCAATGGTTGCGTGGTGTGGACCTGAGTCAGGAGATGCTCAACGCTGACCTCCATGAAACCTAAAAATGGTTTCGGGTAGAAGCCGATCCAAAACACCAGAACCACAAGCGGAATGAGCGTCGAAAGTTCGCGAAGATTCAAGTCTTCCAGTGGAGTCTCATTGTCTCTGGTGTGTTCGCCCCACACGATGCGCTGTAGCATCCAGAGCATGTAGGCTGCGGCTAAGATGACGCCTGGGAGTGCGATCGCGGCGACAGCCATGTTGTATTCAAAGGCCCCAACGAGAATGAGAAATTCACCGATAAATCCGTTGGTGCCTGGAATTCCGAATGACGAGAAGGAGAAGATGGCAAGCAGGGTCACGTAGATTGGCATCTGCTGCCCAACTCCACTGTTGACAGAAATCAGACGGCTATGCGTGCGGTCATAGATCATGCCCACACAAAGGAACAAAGCTCCGGTGGTAATGCCGTGGTTGATCATCTGCAGGATGGCGCCCTGGATTCCATGGGCATTGAAAACAAAGATTCCCAGCGTAATGAAGCCCATATGACCGACGCTGGAATACGCGATCAGCTTTTTCATGTCAGTTTGGGCGAGGGCCATATATGAGCCATACAAAATGGCAACCAATGAGAGTCCGATGAGCATGGGCGCGAACATGATGGTGGCGTCCGGAACCATCGGGAGGCAGAAGCGCAAGAACCCATAGGCTCCCATTTTGAGTGAGATGCTGGCGAGAAATAAGCTTCCAGCTGTCGGCGCCTCCACGTGGGCATCGGGCAGCCAGGTATGAAATGGAAACATGGGGACTTTGATGGCGAAAGCCAGGAAGAATGCCCAGAATATCCAAATCTGGACGGTCGGTGAGTATGTCGACTCCATCAAGGCTTGGATATCGAAGGTTTCTCCGCCAAGGAAGTACAGTACTAGGATTGCCACCAATAGGAGCAGGCTCCCGGCAAAGGTGTAGAGAAAAAACTTGAAGGCAGCATAAATGCGCCGAGGTCCCCCCCATACGCCGATGATCAAATACATCGGGATTAACACGGCTTCCCAAAAGACGAAGAAGAGGAAGAAATCGATGGAGCAGAACACGCCAATCATCCCGGTCTCGAGAACTAATATGACAATCATGTACTCTTTGACCCGACTGCGAATGACTTGCCATGAGCAAAGGATGCCCATTGGGGTCACGAGGGTGGTGAGGAGGATCAGAAGGACGCTGATTCCATCGACGCCGACGGCATAGTGGACATTAAATGTCTTGATCCACGGAACCCGTTCCACGAATTGCATGGCGTGTGTGGTGGTATCGAATTGCGTCCAGAGTGGAAGGGACACCGCGAAGTCCGCAACCGTGACTCCCAGTGCGACCAGACGAATCCATTTCTCGTCTCGGATGAGCGTGACGAGCACTGCACCGGCGAGCGGAAGGAAAATAATCCAGCTAAGGAGATGTCCGGTATATTCCATCAGAAGAATAGGTATCCGCTTAGGAGCACAAAGGCGCCGAGGACGATCACCATGGCGTAGTGCTGAAGTTGGCCGGTTTGGAGCACTCGCAAGGTCTTGCTCAAGCTGGCGAAGATGTTCGCAACCCCATTCACCGCCCGATCAATCACATGAATGTCGAATGTCAAACACAACTGTGCAAACCTGATGTTTTGCCTGATACCGACGGACCGATAGGCGCGCGCGAGGGCATTTTCCGTGGCGACGACGGGTTTGTCTGAGAGCCAGACATAGAGGGTGGCGGCTTTGCGATAGAGCCAGTCGGTGTCGAGATTGAGCCCAACCTTTTCCGGAGGATAGTGGCCATTCACAATCAGATAAATAAAGGCGAGGCCGGAAAAGAAGAGGAGCTGTAACTGCCCCACCACGTGGGCGGCCGTATAGGGATGGTAGTCCACTGGAAAGGGTAGAAGACTGTACAACAGCCCCGGGGCCGTCCCAATGAGCACACACAGAAACGCCAGGAAGCCCATGGCCAGCAACATGTTCAACGGGGGTTCTTTGGCCCGGATGCCGGCATCGTGGGCAAAGAAGACAAAATAGGGAATCTTGATGCCCGCATGGTGGAAGACGCCAGCCGAGGCAAAGAGCAACATGAACCAGACCACCGAGTAGCCACCCTCGGCCGCCGCCGCAATCACCATGGATTTGCTGACAAAGCCGCTGAAGAGCGGAAAGGCGGAAATCGAGGCGGCGCCGACGATACAGAGGACCGTGGTGATCGGCATGGTCTTGTAGAGCCCCCCGAGGTCGGTACAGTACCGTTTCCCGGTCACGTACATCACGGCCCCCACCGTCATCATAAGCAGGGACTTAAACAGAATGTCATTAAACGCATGGGAGATGGCGCCGTTTAAGGCGAGGGCGGTGCCAATGCCGATGCCGGTGACCATGAACCCCACCTGATTGACCATGCTGTAGGCCAACACGCGGCGGGCGTCATTTTCAATCACCGCATAGAAAATGGGATACACCGTCATGAAGGCGCCCAGGTAAATCAGGATGTCTTCACCGGGAAAGGCACGGGCTAAGACGTAGACGGCGGTTTTGGTGGTATAGGCGGTCAAAAAGACGGTGCCGGTGATGGTGGATTCCGGGTACGAATCGGTCAGCCAGGCATGCAACGGCGGAACCGCGGCATTAATGATAAAGGCCAGGAAGATGAGGACAGAGCCGATCCCATCGAGGCCGAGGTACCCAAAGGTCGTTGACCCCGTCTGGGAGGTTTGGATGACGATGCCCGCTAGGAGACAAAACCCGCCGAACACATGGACCAGCAGGTAGTGCATCCCCGCTTTGCCCGCTGCCTCGGTGTTGCCGGCCCAAATCAGGACGGCGGCGGCAAAGGTCATCAGTTCCCAGAATAAGAAAAGGGTGAGATAGTCCCCCGCAAACACCGCGCCGATGGAGCTACCCACATACACCAACATCGTGATGTACTGACGATCATCACGCTCTTGGAGGCCATAGAGCATGCCGGCAAATGCCGCGAGGCAAAAGATGTAGCCAAAACACAGGCTCAGCTTGTCGACCTGCGCGAAGATCAGCTGGTGCCCGAGAAAGGTATAGGTCCAGGAGGTGCCCTCGGGCAGCAGCAGCAGATTGACGAAGGCCACTACCGGGACGACCAGCAGGAGCCCGGCTTTGGCGCGGCCCGTGAGATAGGGCACCAGGAGTGCGCCCAGCAGGAAGATCAGGACGGGAGGCACGCCGCTACTCATAATATTTCAGATCTCGCTTGCATATTTTGCGCAGGATTTTGGCGATCACCACCAGCGCGGTGCAGGCGACAAAGCCATAGACGGCGCTGAAGCCCGGGATGGTCTCAAAGATCAGAAAGGTGTGTTCATGGGTGACAAACATAACATCCACGGCCACCAGGACCACCAAGACTCCCACGAAGCCCTGCCACATCCGCGTTAACATGCCGGGGTTCTCAATCCATCGTAAGCTGAGTTTCATCCCACCAGTCCTAGCCAAGCGTGAGGGTGATCAATGCCATGAAATAGTCGGGGTAGATGCCAAGCGCGATGGTGCCGGCCGCGGTGATCATGATCGGCACGACCATCGCTGCCGGTGCTTCCTGGATGTGGTCGTTCTCGTTCGTGGCCGGCGCCGTCTCGAAATAGGCTTTGTACACGATGGGGACAAAATAACTGGCGTTCAACACGGTACTCAGGAGCAGGACGCCGACGAAGATGAGTTGTTGCGCCTCAATGGCCCCCAGCGCGATATTCCACTTGGACACAAAGCCAGCGAACAAGGGCACGCCGATCATGCTGAGCGAGCCGATGGTAAAGGCGGCCATGGTGTAGGGCATCTTCTTGGCCAACCCGCTGAGTTCGCTCACTAAGGTTTTATGGGCGGCGACGTAGATGGCCCCGGCACAGAAGAAGAGGGTGATCTTGGAGAAGGCATGGTTGGCTACATGAATCATCCCTCCCGCCATGGCCGCGGGCGTGAGAAGCGCCATGCCCAGGATGACGTAGGAGAGCTGACTAACGGTAGAATAGGCCAGTCGAATCTTGAGATTGTCCTGGGCCAAGGCATAGGTGGACGCCCACAAGAGGGTGATGGACGCGACGATGGCGGTGCCGATGCCGAGGTACAGTTGCTGCATGAGGTCCACCCCAAACACGTCGAGGATCACGCGTACAATCGAGAAGACACCCACTTTGACGACGGCCACGGCGTGCAAGAGTGCGCTCACCGGGGTGGGCGCCACCATCGCAGCCGGGAGCCAACTGTGAAAGGGCATCAGCGCGGCTTTGGCCAGCCCCGCGATGAACAGGATATAGATAATGGTCAGCAACAGGGACGATGCCTCAACGCCCGTGAACATCCCTCCCCGTTGAAACTCTAAGGTGCCGGTCAGCATGTAAGTCAGAATCATGGCGGCAAGAAAGAAGCTCTTCGATGCGCCAACCAAATAGATGACGTACATCTTCCCGCCTTCCCAGGATTCCTTGGTCTCTTTATGCATGACTAGCGGGTAGGTGGAGAGGCTGAGAATTTCGTAAAACAGAAAGAGCGTGAACAGATTGCCCGCGAACGCCACCCCCATCGTGGCGGATAACGCTAACGCAAAGCAGGTATAAAATCTGGTTTGGGCATGTTCGTTGAGACTGCGCATGTAGCCAATGGAATAGATCGTCGCCAGAATCCACAAACATGAGGCGGTGGTGGCAAAGAGCAGCCCTAAGGCATCAGCGCGAAGTCGAACGCTGACGCCAGGAAGAAGGGTTACAAGGGTGACATCAATCACGCCGCCGGCCAACACCACAGGGGCCATCGAGACCACGATCAAAAACTTCGGG
>DTRN01000191.1 GCA_012965905.1 Nitrospirales bacterium
GAGAATTCTACCAGCCGTTCGCTGAGCGGCTGGACGTTGCTCGGAAAGAGATGAGAAACGTCAAGCGGGAAGAAGTCGCAACGGATATCTTGTGTGAAAAATGTGGACAATCCATGGTGGCCAAGTGGGGGCGGTTCGGACGCTTTCTTGCGTGTTCCGCCTATCCGGAGTGTAAGAGTACGAAGGAGTTCAAGGAGGACGCTTCAGGTAGCATTGCCGTTCTTGAGAAGCCGGAAATTCCAACCGATGAGATCTGTGAGAAATGCGGAAGTGGTATGGTCATCAAGACAGGTCGCTTTGGAAAGTTTTTAGCGTGCATCGCGTATCCGGAATGTAAAACGACCAAGGCCATTGGTATCGGAGTTAAATGCCCTGAATCGAACTGTGGCGGCGATCTCGTGCAGAAGCGAACCAAAAAAGGGCGTATGTTCTACGCCTGCAACCGCTACCCGAAATGCGAGTTTTCGCTGTGGTCTCGGCCGGTCAACAAACCCTGTCCTTCCTGTGGAGCTGCCTTCTTAATAGAAAAGGCTCGAAAGCAAGCAGAGCCTCAAGTCGTGTGTCGCGACACAGCCTGCGGCTACACTGTGTCTGATCACGTACCTGCTTGATGCCTCATATCACCGTGTGACCATCCCGCCCGCATTTTTCCGGTTGTGAAAGGGGACTGGTGGATCCTGGTCCGACAGCGTTTGCGAAGGGGCTTGCCTTAGCCACCCGCCTGGGGCTGGGATTGGTGGTTGCTGTCGGTGTTGGCGCGGTTCTCGGGTATGGGATCGATCGGTGGTTTGGGTCTGAGCCGTGGGCAACGATTGTGGGCGTGTTTCTTGGTGGGACTGCAGGTCTGTTAAATGTCTATCGCACAGTCATACGCAGCTGATACTCATCAGCTGCCTAGCTCTTGATCGCTCTAATTTGCCTTTCCTTGGCGGTATCCCTCCAGGTCCATCGTCACATGGCGGAAGCCAAGAGTCTTGAGCTGCGTCAACACTCGGCTTCGTGTGTCCTCTCTTAACAGGCGCGGAAGGTCTTCCACTGCCACTTCAATTCGCGCTGCATCGTGGTACCACCGCACCCTGACGTGGTGGAACCCTTCGTTCATTAGTACCTCTTCTGCAGCCGCGACGTTGTCTAGCCGCTCATAGGTGACCGGAATCCCGCGGGGAATTCGTGACGACAGGCATGGGGCTGCCGGCTTGTCCCAATTCGGGAGGTCGTTCGCTTGTGCGAGCATTCGGACATCGTGTTTCGTTAACTTTGTTTCTACCAGTGGACTTCTGACCTTGAGAGATAGTGCCGCAATGGTTCCAGGTCGTTCGTCCTGTAGATCATCATAGTTCGTCCCGTCAATGATGCTAACAATACCTAATTGATCGGCAAGTGTCCGGAGTTTTGTATATAAGTCAATTTTGCAGTGGTAGCATCGCTGTCCATCATTTTTCGTGAAGTCTGAATGAAGAAGCTGATCGGTCGCAATAATATGATGTTGCGCTCCAATGGAGTCAGAACAGAGGCGAATGGCCGCTCTGAGTTCTGGTTCCGGCAAAGTGGCAGACCAGGCCGTAGCTGCAACGGCGTGTTTCCCCAAACGATCATAGGCGGCTTTGAGGACAAGCGTGCTATCGATTCCTCCGGAAAATGCTACCAGCACCGATTGCATCTCTTCGATGACGCTCTGAAGCATCTCGTACTTTGATGTTTCAGTCTGCGTCATAACATCTGTCTCGCACTTGCGCCTAGTTGTCCACATGCCCCTAAGACATCTGGGCCCTTACTCTTTCTAAGATAGGTGTCGATGTTGCGCCGAATAAGAATATCTTGGAATTCAAGAATAGTGGCTTCATCTGGTCTGGTATAGGGTGATCCAGGAATTTCGTTGAATGGGATCACGTTCACCATGCATGGGATGCCTCGGATGGAACCGGCGAGCCGGACGGCATCCTGTGGCGAGTCATTCACGCCTCGCAGGAGAACATATTCAAACGTGAGGCGACGACGATGTGGGAGCGCGAGACTGCGGCACGCTGCGAGCAAATCGGGCAGAGAACAGAGTTGATTTGCGGCGGGCATGATTGCATTTCGTTGTTCGTTGGTGCTGGCATTCAAGGACACGGCAAGGTTCACCCCGAGTTCAACAATATCTTTGAATTTGTGATGAATCCCAGCCGTCGATACGGTGATCCGCCGTGGTGAGAGGCCCAGTCCACACCGTCCATGAATCATGTTCTGGATGGCATCTCTGACCGGCCCGATGTTCGCCAACGGCTCTCCCATTCCCATCATCACCACGTTGGTCAAGCGTGGGGGAGTTTTGTTTGTCTTCTCGATATGTTCTTGTACGCATAAAAACTGTCCAATAATCTCCCCAGCGGTGAGGTTCCGTTTTAAGCCGAGTTCCGCGGTGAGACAGAATCGACAGTCTAAGCTGCATCCGACCTGTGTTGAGATGCACAGCGTTCGACGGTCGCGTTCCGGGATGAGGACGGTTTCAATTGAAGCGCCATCGTGCAATCGGATGAGAAACTTCGCCGTGCCGTCCCGAGACTGAACAACGTCGGTGATCGTTGGCCAATTGATCGTCGCGATGTCGCCGAGGTGTGTTCGGTCCTGAATTGAAAGATCCGTCATGTGTTCGACCTGTGTGACCCCTCGCTGATACATCCACCGCAGAATTTGTTCGGCACGGTATGGTTTCCAACCTTGCGCATGGACAAACTTCTCCATGCCAACTTTTGTGAGCGAGAGGAGATCGAGCTTTTCTATTGATGTCAGGGGTGGCATGAAATTCACGCTATCATAGGCCTTCTATGCTGAGCAAGACCGTGAAGTTCCCATGCTACAATGCTCCCATGTGGTACGTCCGTGCGGTGTTTTGGAGCGTCATCGTTGTCAGTTTCCTTGGAATCCTTCCTGTTCCGGTGTTTGGTAATGCCCATTCTGACACAATGACGATTGACCAACCTCAACCATGTGTGACCGCCCAAGCCTGTTTTGAGTCTCGCGATTTGAGCGTGGTTGTGACTCAATTTCCTGATTCTATATGGGCCTCCCGGGCTCATTTCTTGGTCGGAACCCAGTTGATTGAACATGGCGATCCGGCTGGACGTTCGTCTCTTGAACACCTGTCTGACAAGCTTCCCCTTGTTGCTGATTATGTTCAATGGTCGCTTGCCAATTCATTGTTCATAGAAGATAACTTCAGACAAGCTGCGCTTGCGTACCGATTGATTTCTCAACATTTTCACGATAGTCCTTTGATCCGTCGCGCCCGCTATTTTGAAGGTGTCTCATGGTATCGGTTTGGAGACTGTAAATCTGCTCAAATAACGTTGGCTGTGGTTTTTGATGGTCATCCAGCCCATGCGGATGTGGCTTCTGGTCTTCGTCCGGCATCTGGGCTCCTTCTTGCCTACTGTTACCTGCAAGGTGGGAATAAAGAGGATGCCGCAGACATCCTCTGGCGTGTCTGGACAGATATGCCCCATCTCCTTCGTGAAGAAGACAGGCAAGCTGCTCTTACTGCCTTTGGAAAATTGGGTATTTCCAGCGAACATGCCACCATCGACCAGTTGTGGCGGAGAGCTAGCGCATTCTTTGATGCTGGTCAATATTCAAAGGCTGCGGACGCATTCACCGTGTACCTTCGTGTTGCGATCACCCAAAATCATATACACAGTGTGGACGGACAGATAAAGCGTGGCATCGCGTTAGTCAAGACACGACGCTTAGCTGAGGCTAGGATCGTGCTGGAGAACGCAATTAAGCACACTCCATCTGATGATGTTACGCGTGAGGCGTATGTTTGGCTTGCGCGAACATATCTTCGATTAGGAGATGGAGAGCAACTCCAGTCCCTTAGCCAGCAGGTGGCAACGTTATCTTTCCCGCCATCTACTCATGTCTCCATTCTGTATTTTCTTGGTTTATGGCAGGAAGATCAGCAGGGTATGGTCGAAGCACGCGGGACGTATCAGTGTGCGATGGAGACGGCTATTGGCGTTCATGCGGGTGTGTGGACTCGTAGTGTGTTGTGGCAGTTGGCGTGGATCAATTTTAGGGCGGGAAACTATGTCGAGGCAGTTCAAGCATTTGACCGCATGCTTGAAGACCCAAGCGGGAGAGAAATTCAGAGAGCCCTCTATTGGAAAGCTATCGCGCTAGAGCGCTTAGGAAAGGCAAAAAACAGTCGTGTGGCGTTTCTCGATCTCTGCGAAAATTTTCCGCATGGATACTACTGCCAGAATACGCGTCTTTATCTTGGTATGCCTCCATCTGGCGAGATACGGCTGCCTGAACAAGGCTTCCCAGCACCAACGGATCGATCCCTCGATAAAGTTCAGGAAATGATCATTTTGGGATTGACCAACGATGCGATGATGGTTCTGCAAACAGTTCTGAGAGATAATGTTCTTGATCCAGGGCAGTACTTGGCCCTCAGCCAACAGTTGCAGTCTGCCGGCGATACGTATCGGTCGCTACGGCTGATTAAACGCCGCTTCGCCAACATCATACGAGGAGGGCATGACGGTGTGCCATCGCTGTTCTGGGATTTGGCATATCCAAAGACATATATGCCCGTGATCCGGGATGCCATTGCCGAAAACCAGACCGACCCGATCGATCCCTATGTCATCGCTGCGTTGATTCGCGAAGAAAGTTCGTTTGACACAAATGCACGGTCAAAGACAGGCGCATTGGGATTGATGCAGCTTATTCCTCAGACCGCAGACCAGATCGCACGTTCCCGTGCAGTGAAGTCATTTGATCCGGGCATGTTGCTTGATCCACACCTCAACATTCAATTTGGTGTCTCGTATTTTCGCTCATTGCTCACGCAGTTTGACGGAAACCTTGTTTCTTCGATTGCCGGGTACAATGCGGGTCCTGTCGCAGTCGCGCGTTGGAGACTTGAAATGGCGGAATCGCCATGGGATAAGGGAGGGAATGTGTCTGATGAAGAGAAATTTGTTGAATCTATTCCTTATAAGGAGACGCGAAATTACGTGAAGCGTGTGCTGCAGACATATAGAGAATATCACCGGGTGAATGGGACCGATTGCAGGGTTAGTTTTCTTGACAAACACTGCTGAACGCCGTATCGTTTTTAACTAGGTTATGGCAAAAACATACAATATGTTGGGGCATCGTGGACGCTAAGACACTTGATGTTCTCGATTTGAAAGTTAAAGAATTGCTTCAAGTTGTCCAGAATCTGAAACGTAAGAATGCACTCATGACGATGCAACTTGAGAAGGCAGAATCGGGTCTGAAACGACAAGCAGATGAGGTTGGACGATGGGAGGGCGAGCGACAGACGGTTCGCAACAGGATCGAATCTGTTCTGAATGAGCTCGAGTTGGTAGGTGCTTCACCGGGGTCCGCTGAGGTGAACGGTGAAAAATGAAGTTGAGGTTGAGGTTTTTGGGCAGAAACATACGATCATTGGTGACGGCGAGCCAGCCTATATCAAGGAAATCGCGCAATATGTGGATAAGGCGATGGTCGAGTTAGCTGGAAATATGCGTACGGCAACTGCTGCACAGTTGGCTACGTTAGTCGCCATTAACTTCGCAGATGAGTTGTTTCGTTTACGGAAAGAACGTGATGGTAATGAGGACACGGTTAGTTCGTGGGCAACACGTACGATTGATTTAATTGAGAAGGAAATGGAGGTAGGAGTCTGATGGTGAGAACGAAAGATGATATGCACAGACTTTGTTGTTTATTTTTGCCGAACTTTACTGCATACTTAGTGTCAGATTAGACTAGGAGAATGAGACAATCGTTTCCTAACCGACGACGGTGGGTAGAGTGAGAGTGTACCCGGGTCAAGGTTGAGTGTGAGGGAGGAAAGACTGATCCAGAGTGTTATGTCAGCAGATTGACACTCTGATGCTTGCGGTATGGGTGTTCTAAATACGGTATGGAATTGGAAGAGAGAGGAATCATATGTGGGTCTTGAGCGGAAGGGGCGTCGTTGACCTCGTGAGAAAAACTCTATTGCAAGGGGTTTCTGTCGACTCATGATCTCTAGGCTCATACAGGAATAATACTTTCCATCTGGACGTTATTACACTCAGGCTTCTAGTTCCATAGCATCCCGCTCGCAGTCTTGCTTCACGGCCTGTCCCGTTTTTCTATCCCCGTCATAATAGTTCTGGATGCGATTTTAGCTCTGTGCGGAGCGAGTCCTGTTACGCCTTAGCGTGCGACACTCATCCCGCGTCATTGTTCTGGGCTAAGATCGAGTCATAGATTGGGAGGTGTTTATCATGAGTGGGGTTACACCTTACATTTATATTGTGGTGATCCTGGTCGGCATCATTGCCGGTTTCGGAATCAGTGCGCTTCTTCAACGGACGTTGCTGTCCACAAATCGTCGAGAAGCTGATGAGCAGGTTGCCAAAATCATCCATGATGCAGAGCGGGACGCGGACGCCAAAACTAGGGAAGCGCGGCTCGGAGCAAAGGATCTTGCGTTTAAGGCAAAATTAGAACTTGAACAGGAGCGCAAGCGGCGTCAAGACGCGTTGGCCTCGACCGAGAAACGCGTGCAGAAATTAGAGGACAATCTTGAGCGGAGAGTCGCTGGAATTGATAAACGGGAGGCAGAACTTCAGAAGCGTGAACCGGCTCTTTCCAAAAAGGAAGATTAAT
>DTRN01000192.1 GCA_012965905.1 Nitrospirales bacterium
CATGGCGCCTTCTCGAATGAGCTTAATCATGAGTGCCGCCTCCAGATTGTGATGGTTTGTTCGAGAGTCAAGCCAAAAGTTGAGCTCTCATTGTAGGCTGTGGGCGTAAAAAAAGGCAATGAGTTCGGAGAGAGAATCGACGAACCCGCTTTCTCAACGGTGTATCGCCGATATCAGAAGCGAAGTGTGTAATTAATAGAGGTTTTTGGTATATTGTGGGCGGCAAGTGGCGATGCAACTATCGGACCGATATGGCGTGAGGAGTATTGATCTACGATGAGTTTTTTTGGGTGGCGTACGAACATGAACATGTTGGGATGGATGTCAAATGACCTCGCGATAGATCTTGGCACGGCGACGACGCTTGTGCATGTCAGTGGAGAGGGGGTCGTCATCAATGAGCCCTCAGTGGTGGCTGTCGAAAAGAAGACTCAAAAGACGATGGCAATCGGACTTGAAGCCAAGCGAATGCTTGGGAGAACGCCAGGCACGATTGAAGCCATCCGTCCCATGAAAGACGGGGTGATTAGCGATTTCGACATCGCTGAATTGATGTTGCGACATTTTATTCGTAAAGCCAATGGATCTGGTTTTCTTTCGTCCTTTGTGCACCCTCGTGTCGTCATCGGCGTCCCGTCTCGAATTACCCAAGTTGATCAACGTGCTGTCATTGATTCCGCTGAGTCCGCCGGCGCTCGAGAGGTGCATCTGATTCCGGAGCCTGTTGCAGCGGCGATTGGGGTTGGGCTTCCCATCACAGAACCGTGTGGAAACATGGTGGTCGATATTGGAGGGGGTACCACAGATATCGCGGTGATCTCTCTCAGTGGCATTGTGAATAGCGAATCGGTCAATGTCGCGGGCGATCGTATGGACGAGGTGATCACGAACCATATGAGGCGAAAGCATGGCCTCCTGATTGGCGACCACATGGCGGAGAGAGTTAAAAAGGAAATCGGGTCGGCTTATCCGTTAGGCGAGAAGAAAACCATGATGGTGAGGGGCCGGAATCTTGTGTCTGGAATTCCGCAGACGGTGGTTGTTGACGACGGTGAAATTTATGAAGCACTCTCAGAGCCGATCGGCATTATCATTGACACCGTTAAGCAATCTTTAGAGAGGACGCTTCCGGAACTCGCAGGCGACATCATTGACCGAGGGATCGTCCTCGCTGGCGGAGGATCAATGGTCGCAGGGCTGGATACGCGACTCAAGGAGGAGACAGGACTCCCGATCATCATCGTGGACGATCCTCTCACCGCCGTCGTGCATGGGCTTGGAAGGTTGCTCGAAGAAAGTGACCTTCGGTCGCAGATCGCGAATCTATCTGAATTTGCGGTGCGACGTTAAATTTTACAACTCGTACCATCATTAGGAACAGATTTGGATTTCCTTATCGTGATCTGTGCTGGGCTCTGTCGTCGGAGGATCACGTGTTGCTCATTTGTACTGTCTTCCACGGGTCCTTAAGCTAGCGGAGGCCACGGAATGTTCCGTTCCCGTTCGCGGGCCAAGAAAGCGTGGAAGATTTTTCTTATCCTTCTCTTGACCGGACTCGTTCTTTTCCCTTTGTCAGCAAAAGAACCGCTCAACGCCATTGCGGTCCCGCTTACTGAGATCATCAAGGTCCCGTTGACCATCGTGTCCTTGATCGAACAAACGTTGGAAGCAGGAGGGAAAGCCCTGCAGAGCCTGATTGACCTCCACGGGAAAAACCAGGTTCTGACTGACGAATTAGCGAGATTGAAAATTGAACACAATAGGCTGGAGGAACTTGCAGCCGCGGCGGAACGATACCGCACGCTTTTCGATTTTCAGCAGCATTGCCCGTATCCTACCGTTGTGGCTCAAGTGATCGGACGAGATCCAACCAATTGGCATCGGAGCCTCGTCATTGCAAAAGGTGAGCGAGATGGCGTCATTGCCGGCATGGGGGTGATCACGCCCTTGGGGGTGGTCGGACGAGTGCTGAAGGTCAACCGTACGTTTTCCGTCGTTCAGTTGATCCTCGACCGGAACAATGCGATTACCGCGTTAGTTCAGCGCACGCGTGACGAGGGAATTGTACAAGGAGTCGAAAACGGCCGCGCGATGATGAAATACCTTCCGCCGCTCGCATCGGTGGAATCAGGGGATGTCGTTGTCACATCAGGTCTCGACGATCGGTTCCCGAAAGGCATGGTGATTGGGATCGTCAATCGGGTCGAGAAGAAGACAGCCACACCGTTCAAGTCTGCTACGCTTACCCTCCATGCTGATTTCTCAACGCTTGAGGAGGTTGTCGTCTTGCTAGCAACAACTCCACTCGATGGACGTGATAGCGAGTGCTCTATGCCGCACAAAGATGATGGTGAGGGAGGTGCGTGAGGAATGAAGTTCCTTGTGTATGGGGGGGTGGTGCTGTTGATCATCCCCTTCCAGGTCGTTGTCGTTCACCGGTTTGCCATTGAGGGCATTGTTCCTGATGCCGTTCTCGTGACGGTATGTTTGGTTGGGTTGTGGCGCGGGGAATTTGAAGCCGTTGTGCTTGGTCTTGTTCTCGGGTTCTTGCAGGATCTCTTATCCGGGGCCACGGTGTATCTCAACCTCATGACCAAGCCACTCATCGGTTTAGCGATTGGAATCGTTGGGCGTACGCCGCTATCCTTGATACGCTGGATGATCCCAATTCTCATCACGGGAATATCATTTGTCTCCGGGTTGATTATCCTTTTTCTTTTGCAAGCAAGCTCTTCTGAGATGGACGTGGTGCAGGCTCTTCTGAGCATTGTGTTGCCGCAAGCGCTGTATGACGGGGTATTGGGGGCGATTGTTCTCTTGGCCACCTTTCGGTTGTTCCCCACCTTGCATCGGAGAGTATGGAATCCGTAGCCAATCAGAGTGAGAACCTCCGCCGAATCCAACGGCGGCTTATCGTTCTCCGGTTGAGTGTGGTCGTGGTGCTTGCGATCTTGTTGATTCGCGTGTGGTATATCCAAATCGTCAAAGGTGAAGAGTATGCCGTCTTGTCAGAGCAAAACCGTGTTCGCATGGTGTATCTCAAGCCGCCCAGGGGGCTGATTTATGATCGCCATCATAATCTGCTCGCCAACAATATCCCGAGTTTTAACCTCTACGTTGTGTTGAGCGATGTTGATGATCGGCAGCGTCTGCGGGAGGATCTTTCCGAATTGATTGGGGTGAGTGTGGATGATGTCCGTGTGGCGATGGAAAAACATCACACGCCTCGATTGCCACTTAAGTTGAAGGAGGGACTCACGCTTAAGGAGGCAGCAGCAATCGAGTCTAGTCTGGCGCAGCTTCCGGGAGTAGTCATTCAAGCAGAAACTGAGCGCTCCTACCCGCAGGGCACGGTTGCCGCTCACATCATTGGCTATGTCGGGGAAGTATCGGCGAAAGGCTTGAAGGAAGAACAGTTTCAGAATCTTGTTCCCGGCAGTGCCGTGGGCAAGTATGGTGTTGAACTCGAATATGATCGAATTGTTCGAGGTCGCGTGGGACAAAAGACGATCGAGGTTGATGCGCGTGGACATGAACAAAGGGCCATTCAAATACAAGAGCCCATCCCAGGCGATGATCTGTATCTGACGATTGATTTGCCCCTTCAACGTCTTGCTGAGGACTTATTAGGAGATTCGGCCGGCGTCGTTGTCGCACTCGATCCACGGAATGGGGATGTTCTGGTTCTTGCGAGTCATCCAACGTTCGATCCCAATACCCTTGCACGCGGGTTGACCGTGTCACAGTGGAATCAGATTCGTCATGATCCGAAAAAGCCGATGACGAATCGGGCGACCCAAGGCCAATATCCTCCTGGGTCGGTGTTTAAGCTCGTGGTAGCGGCAGCCGGGCTTGAGTCAGGGAGTATTTCGAGGTCTACGCCGGTTGACTGTCGTGGGCAATTCGCAATCGGAGATCGCGTATTTAAGGATTGGAAGAAGGGAGGGCATGGCCTCGTCACTTTACATGAGGGGCTGGTGCATTCCTGTGACATCTATTTCTACACCCTCGGGCAGCAGTTGGGGATCGACCAGATCGCACACTATGCAGTGCAGTTAGGGTTGGGACATCGGACGGGGATTGATCTCCCTGCTGAAAATTCTGGTATCGTGCCTTCTCGTGAGTGGAAGGAACGTGCGCTTGGTAAACCCTGGTATCCCGGGGAAACGATTTCGGTCGCGATCGGCCAAGGCTTTGTTACTGTGACGCCTTTGCAGATGGCTTCCCTCATTGGAACGATTGCGAACAATGGGGTGCAATATCAACCACGCGTGGTCAGGCAACTTAAGAAACGTCAAGACGGCACGCTTGTCGACATTGCACCGTCGCGTTCGGAGACCGTACAACTCCAACAAGAAACGCTGACCGCACTGCATGAGGCGCTTCGAGATGTTGTCGTCAGCGGCACTGGAAGACGCGCGCAATCACGGGGCATCACTATTTCCGGGAAAACAGGGACAGCGCAGGTGGTGAGTTTAGACAATGTTGAGTCCGAGGACGATGTTCCACATGCGTTGCGGGACCATGCCTGGTTCGTCGCCTATGCGCCCTCAGACGACCCGAAAATTGCGGTTTCTGTTATTGTTGAGCACATGGGACATGGGGGGGCTATTGCCGCGCCAATCGCACGGGCGATCATTGATGAGTACTTCCAACCTGATCGTGTGGTCATGGTACCGTAGTCGCGGTTGCAGGTCATGAATGGCGAATGGAGAAAATCGAGTCTTGGGGGGGCGCTTGAGCGACAGTTTGGGATTCCAGTCCTCATCTTGACCATTTCAAGCCTGGGGATTTTATCTATTTATAGTGCGTCACAGGATGTGTCCCACAGCCTCGGATGGGCGCCATTGTATCTGAAGCAGGTCGTCTGGGTGCTCATTGGAGGATTAGCGTTTCTGGCTATGTCCGCGTATGACTATCATCGACTCTCGCGATACGCCTATGTGTTGTATGTCCTCAGCCTGCTTCTTCTCGTTGTGGTCTTTCTCGAGGGACGAAGTACACGAGGCGCTCAGCGCTGGTTAGCCATTGGTTCTTTTTCGTTCCAACCGTCTGAGATTGCCAAAGTAACCTTGGTGATTATGTTAGCTCGCTATTTTTCCACCCAGTCCTCCAAGGGAATGGTGAATAGGCTTATCATTCCTGGAGTTTTGATGTTTCCAGGGTTTTTACTTATCCTGCTTCAGCCAGATTTGGGGACGGCCATCACATATCTCTTCGTGTTTCTGACGATTGTTCTGTTTGTCGGTCCTTGGACTCGTGGTCTGACCATTGGAGTATTGGGTATCCTCATGGTTCTCCCGTTTTTGTGGAAGAGGCTATCGACACCTTTGCGAGGCTACCAAAAGGAAAGAATTCTCGCCTTTTTGGATCCAACGTCTGATCCCATGGGAAAAGGGTATCAAGCATTACAGTCAAAGATTGCCATTGGATCCGGTCAGCTTTCCGGGCAAGGGCTCTATGGCGCAACGCAGAGTCAACTACAGTTCCTCCCGGATGGCTACACGGATTTCGCATTTTCAGCGTTCGCCGAGCAGTGGGGCTTTCTTGGCGTCATCGTCTTGTTGTTTCTGTATTATCTCTTGTTCATGACCATGATCGGAGTTGGAGAGCGCGCCCGAGATTCATCGGGCGTCATTTTGGTTATTGGAATTACCGCAATCCTTGGCTTTTGCCTGATGGTCAATATTGGTATGACGGTTGGGCTGCTTCCTATTGTTGGGATCCCACTACCGTTGATGAGCTATGGGGGGACGACGATGGTCATGACCTTCGCTGTGCTGGGGCTATTGCTGAATGTGAAACGTCGTCGCCTTTTCAGTTGAATGATGCACTCGTATGGGGTACAGATACAAAATAGGCAACGGGACGAACACATAATTGTGCTGATGGATAATTCTATGCGTGTGGTAAAGAAATCATCGAGGACGTATGGCAACTGAGATCATTATCAACGTGATGCCGGAAGAGACGCGGGTGGCGCTGCTCGAAAATAAAGTCGTGACCGAAGTGTATATTGATCGCAAAAAAAAGCGCGATTTGGTTGGCAATATTTATGTTGGAAAGGTCGTCAAGACGTTGCCAGGCATGCAAGCGGCATTCATCGATATTGGGCTTGATCGCGCGGCCTTTCTTCATGCGTCCGACATCTTTCCATCCGATCCTGCTGAAACTATGGTGGAACCGGAAGAGAGCGTGGAGCTCGAGGAGGAAGAAGCGGACGAAGGAGAGGAAGAGTCAGAGAAAGCGTCTCGACTCCGTCGACGGAGTCGTACACCGATTGAGGAGCTATTGCAGCAGGGACAAGATATTATGGTGCAAGTATCCAAAGGCCCACTGGGGACAAAGGGTCCTCGGGTCACATCATATGTCTCGCTTCCCGGTCGGCATCTGGTCCTGATGCCTGGGGTTAACCACGTCGGGATTTCTCGTCGAATCGAAGGAGAAGAAGAACGGAGTCGGTTAAAAGATCTCATGATCCGCCTCCGAGAACCGGGTGCAGGGTACATTGTTCGAACTGTGAGTGCAGGCATTC
>DTRN01000193.1 GCA_012965905.1 Nitrospirales bacterium
ACGCCATGAACGACACGCCGCAAAAGACGATATATTCTTTATCTGACAATTCCGATGAAATGATAGACAGCTTCAGAGAGTCCCCCTGAAAATCTGAAAACTCAATCACCTCATCACGCTGGTAGTTATGCCCTAAGATAACCAGACGACTCCCAAGGGCCTCCTTTGCCTGAACGGTCCGCTCGTAAATCGCCTCAGGAGAAAGTGACTGATAATCTTCAATTTCCCGCCCGACTTTCTGAAGTACTGCAGAAGGACTCACAATCACCTCGCTGTATTGGATATCACACGCAACGTACCAATCACGTGGCAAGTACTTTCTAGTAAGCTCTCTATTGTATTGGAGGATGTTAAAATCTGTCAATTCGCTGGCATCGCCCAACCTGCTCTATTTTGCGCCTCATTGTTCATCTCTGACATCGATAAGCAGCAGTTTTCGGGTAAAACTTTCTGAGAATGACGGTAGAAATGGTCAATTGACACCTTTGAAACCTTGTGTTAACAATGCCTTCTAGTAGGAGGTTTAGGTCGTGGGTGGACACTCACATTGGGCAACTACCAAGCGGCATAAAGCCAGCGTCGATGCCAAACGCGGAAAGGTCTTTAGCAAGATCATTCGCGAAATCACGATTGCGGCGCGACTCAGCGGTGGTGACCCCGATATCAACCCACGGCTCCGACTAGTCATTTCAAAAGCCAAAGAAGCCAATATGCCTGCTGACAACATCAAGAAAGCCATCCAACGAGGCACCGGCGAACTCCCAGGCGTCGTGTACGAAGAAACGATCTTAGAAGGATATGGTCCCAACGGCATTGCCGTGCTAGTTGAGGTCGCGACCGACAACCGCAACAGAACCGTCGCGGACATTCGCCACATTTTCACCAAACATGGCGGGGCCCTGGCGGAAGCTGGCGCCGTTGCGTGGCAGTTCCAGAAAAAAGGATGCATCGTCACCGATCGATCCAAGGTCGAGGAAGAGACATTGATGACGGTTGCACTCGAAGCTGGCGCAGACGATGTGCGCACTGACGGCGACACCTATACGGTGTTGACCACACCTGCAGACTTCGAAGCCGTGAAAAAGGCGCTCGCTGATCACCAGATTGAAATTGATCACGCCGAAGTCACGTCAATACCTAGCAACACCGTTGCTATCGATGAAAAACCCGCTGAACAGATTCTCCGTCTCATCGACAAAATTGAAGACAACGACGACGTTCAAAAAGTCCATGCCAATTACGACATTCCCGATGCAATCATGGAAAAGCTTGCGGCTGCTGTCTGACGACCTAGGGTGACCTGATTACCCGCACGATATGATCGCGTCGCTCACCGGCCAGCTGGTTTCGAAAACACCCGGTCGCGCGCTTATCGACAACCACGGTATCGCATACGAACTGTGGATTCCGCTAAGCACCTTTTTCCATCTTCCGGAACCGCCATCGACCGTCACGCTCTATACCTACCTCACCCTCAAGAATGACGCAGCACAACTCTATGGTTTTCTTTCCCAGCAGGAGAAGCACGCATTCACCATCCTGCTCAATGTCACTGGTGTCGGTCCGAAATCCGCGCTTGCCGTCCTTTCAACGTTGTCCATCAGGGAATTGGTCACAGCGGTACTCGACAACGACATCGCACGCCTCTCGGCAGTGCCAGGCATCGGAAAAAAATCGGCAAGCCGACTCGCCCTCGAACTCAACGACAAAGTTGAACTCCTGGTTACGGCCGATCAGCCCCATGCAACCGGGTCGAAGCCCGACGGTGACGAGATACTAGCCGATGCGCAATCCGCTCTAGTCAACCTAGGATACAAGCCTGCGGAGGTAAAAAAGACACTCCAGGCCCTCCGAAGCGACCATCACGATCTGCAGGACTTGATTAACGCCGCACTTAAGGCACTTGCGAAGTGATGCCTGCTGCTCAAAAGATTATGTGGGTCGATCTATCATTGGTTGGGTTATGAGTTAGATTGTGACTTATTGTGATTTTCTATTGTGGAGGGATTTATTTACATTCAACGACTCGCTGAGTTGGATCGTCCAGCCTTTTTTTTTGTCTCGCCCTAATCCTGATGTACAGACACATCCGAGCTAGGTTCTTGATCCTTTTTTTGTCCAATACTTAATCAATCTGACTACGTCAATAACATTTGCACTCTCTCAAGTAAGCTCTACAATTGGAGCACTCCTCTCAAGCATGCGGGTTATCGCCTCCTTTCTCATTATAGTTGGTTGTGTCATGTGTATTCGATGGTTCGCAAGGACACGGAACACCCAATCAATGGAAGGACAACTATAAACAGAAGTCGCACAAGGCGCAGATTCTGATGAAATCTCCCCCTAGTCGTGAAACAGCGTGAGAATTCCATGTAAGCATTCCGTTACCTTATGTGCTAGCATCGGTAAAAGTACAAATCTGGAAGCTGTCTAACACGGACACATGAGTGAACACGTCTTGACAATAGAACCGGATGAAGGCGAACGGGTCTTCGAGGCTACCCTCCGGCCAAAGACATTTTCCGAGTACGTAGGTCAATACCGCCTGAAGGAGCAACTTCACGTCTGTATCCAAGCGGCTCTCGGACGGGGTGAAGCCTTAGACCATGCGATTTTCTATGGTCCGCCGGGTCTGGGGAAAACGACCATCGCACATGTAATCGCCAACGAACTCGGGGTAAAGATTCGGGCGACGTCAGGCGTGGCGTTGGCCCATGCCGGGGACCTTGCCGCCCTCCTCACCACCCTTGCCGACCGTGAAGTCCTGTTCGTTGACGAAATCCATCGCTTGCCCCGAGCCGTCGAGGAAGCATTCTATCCCGCCATGGAGGACTACCATCTCGACCTCATGATCGGAAAGGGTGCTGGGGCTCGAACCATGAAACTGGATATCCCTCCTTTTACTCTCATAGGAGCAACAACCCAAGCCGGGTTGCTCACATCGCCGTTGCGAGATCGCTTCGGCCTGGTACATCGGCTTGAATTCTATACCCCGCAGGAACTTGAAAAAATCGTCACCAGATCGGCACACATTCTCAACGTCGTGATTGAACCGGAAGGCGCTGCAGTCATCGCCAAACGTTCGCGAGGGACACCGCGCATTGCCAACCGCATTCTCAAGCGTGTCCGAGATTTTGCACAGGTAAAAGCTGACGGACAGATCACCAAGCTGGTTGCAGAAGACGCGCTTGCGTGGGTTGGTGTCGATCCGGAAGGGTTTGATGACACCGATCAGAAATTGCTGCTGACGATTATCGATCGTTTTGCAGGCGGGCCCGTCGGCATCGATACTCTAGCGGCCGCGATCAGTGAAGAGCGCGCGACTATCGAGGACGTCTACGAACCCTACCTGCTTCAAGCCGGATTTATTGAACGCACCGCACGTGGACGGATTGCCACCGCCAAGGCATTTGAACACTTTGGCCGCAAGACTCCCCCACGCCAACAGACGTTGACAGAGGGATAAGAATCCCTAACAATGTACTTATGTATCAACGCACCACAAGACATAACCTCTCACTCAATCTTGGCCTCATTGGGGCACTGCTCCTTCTTTTCACTATTGGATGCTCCGGCACCCCTCCCCTCGAGCAACTCAAAACGCAACTCGCATCCGCGCCCGACTACTCTATTATTTTTGAAGACATGCAAGAATCCGGCACCTTTGTTCCGATTTATTATCATAAGTATCGAATCGTTCAGGGCGCCCGTGCTGTGACCACCGATTGGATGAAAGTATCGAAGTCGGTCTATCAATCAAATGAGCAGTTCTTAGGCATGACCCTGGCCTCGAAAACAGCCGACGGCGTGGACTCAACAGCAAAGCCACCGGGGTATGGGTACGTGGGAAATTCCCAATATGGGTCGTGGCAGCAAGGGAGTGGGGGATCGTTTTGGGCGTTCTATGGCCAGTACGCCCTCATGAGTAATCTGCTGGGCATGGGACGCGGTACAATCTATCAACGTAACTATGACACCTATCGCACCCATCGTACCCAGGGACGCCCGTATTATGGACCGAAGAACAAAAGTGGAACTCATAAATACGGGACCCAAGGCACAGTCACTAAGCAAACGAAGTCAACCTTTTTCGATCGCCGTGTGGCCAAAGATCGGATGAAACGCGCTAGCTTTCAGGACAAGTTTAAGCGTCGAGCGGGGCGCAGTAGTTTTCCGAGCCGTGGCGGCGGAATGGGATTTGGGAAATAGCATGTCGCTCGATACCGCCATATTCGCGCTGATCTACCTCGCCTGCGCATACAGCCTCTTCTGGCTAGGCAAGGTGGTGTTCGATCTCATTCATCGGGAATTTAAAGTCAACGAAGAACTCCTGCAGAAAGACAACGCAGCACTCGCAATCAGCCTTGCGGGATACTATTTCGGGCTGGTCCTCGTGATCGGGGGCGCCATTGTCGGCCCATCCGCCGGGTTAGTAGACGACCTTATCGATATTTTTCTTTATGGGCTGCTCGCAATTGTATTGCTGAACATTTCAACGGTGATCAACAATCGCCTCATTCTCTACCGATTCGACAACACGACGGAGATTATTCGCGATCAGAATGTCGGAACCGGCGTGGTTGTCAGTGCGACATACATTGCCACCGGACTCATTCTTTTTGGAGCGATTTCGGGAGAAGGTGGAACCATCTGGACTGCCCTCGCATTCTGGGGACTTGGGCAAGTTGCACTCGTGATCGTCAGCCTGCTTTACGAGCGCATTACGCCATATAGCATTCACGAGCATATCGAACGCAACAACGTCGCCGTAGGCGTGGCGTTTGCGGGGGCCCTCATTGGCATGGGCAATATCCTTCGCTATGCAGTCAGCGGTGACTTTGAATCATGGAACGCAAACCTGACAACCTTCGGGCTCTATGCCGCCATCGGCCTGGTTGCCCTTCCACTCATCCGCATCGCAACGGACAAGATTTTATTGCCCGGCGCGAGCATGGCTGCTGAACTGGTCGAGCAAGAACGCCCAAACCTCGGCGCAGCCTATATCATCATGTTCTCCTATATTGGCTCGTCCTTCATCATCGGCTGGTGTCTCTAACCTTTTAAAGATCTGCCTTTTTGCCACAGGCTTTGCTGGCATTGTGGCGGAGTTTGTCCTCTGTACCCTCGCCACGTACCTCATTGGCAACGCGGTCCTGCAATGGACCCTCATCATCTCGTTCATGTTATTCGCAATGGGCGTGGGAAGCCGGCTGAGTCGCCACTTCACCACCCATCTTCTCGAAACCTTTATCATTCTTGAATTCATCCTTTCGATCCTGTGCGCAACATCTGCAGTAGTAGCCTATGCGCTCGCGCCATGGGTCCGAACTATTGAACTGGTGATTTATCCGTGGGCGATCGGAATCGGCCTGTTGATCGGCCTGGAAATCCCGCTGATTACGCGCATCAATGCGACCTACGAAGAACTGAGGACGAATATTTCTGCGGTAATGGAAAAAGATTATTACGGCGCGCTCTTTGGTGGTCTATTTTTCGCCCTCATTGCTCTCCCCTTTCTCGGTCTCACCTACACCCCAATTATTTTGGGAACAATCAATGCCGCAGCCGCATCACTCCTTCTCGTTCGCTGCTATCCGAAACTCGCCACCCCACGCCGGCTATCCGCGGGATGGGCGGCGACGGGCATACTCCTGATCGGACTTCTTGTGACTGCGAATCCGATCATCCTCTATGGAGAAAAATCGAAATACCGGGATACCGTCATCTTTTCTCAACAAACTCAGTATCAGAAAATTGTCATGACCCGCTGGAAAGATGAATACGCGCTCTTTATTAATGGCAACCAGCAGTTCAGCACGTACGATGAAGAGCGATACCACGAGCCACTCGTCCACCTAGCGCTGTCGCTCCTCGACCATCGAGAGGATATCCTGATTATTGGTGGAGGTGACGGGTTGGCGGTGCGTGAGGTGTTGAAGTATACCGACGTCAAGCGCGTCACCCTTATTGATCTGGATCCAACCATGACCGAACTTGGATCAACTCATCCGGTCATCGTAAGGATCAATCACGACGCATTGAACAATGCGCGGGTGACCATACTCAATCAGGATGGCGCGGCGTATCTCCGTGACATCAACCAACGCTTCGATGCCATCATCATGGATCTTCCCGACCCACAATCCGTCGATCTCGCTCGAATGTATTCGTTGGAATTCTATCGTTTAGCCGGCAAGCACCTGAACAAAGGAGGGACCATCGTCACCCAGGCAACGAGTCCTTTCTTTGCGCCTATGGCGTTCCTTTCAATTAAAAAAACCATGGAGGAGGCCGGCTTTAGCGTCCTCCCCTACCACATCAACGTGCCAACGCTTGGAGACTGGGGATTCGTTCTAGGGATAGAACCGGAAGTGATGGCCGACGCCGCACTAAAACAGGCTGTACTCGCATTGCATTTCGACAGCATCGAAACGCGTTTCCTCAATCGCGAGGCTGTCGTTGCGATGGTTCATTTTGGAAAGGGGCTTTTTGAGCGGGATTATGATGTTGAAGTGAACAGCCAGAGCCGGCC
>DTRN01000194.1 GCA_012965905.1 Nitrospirales bacterium
AGTATGGTGGGGGTGATGAAAATCAACAGCTCGGTTTTCACCACGGTGACGCTTTTGTTCTTGAACATCCAGCCCAACACCGGGATTTTTGACAGGTATGGAATGCCTCCACTCCGATCAGTCTTCGTTTCCTCAAGAATGCCACCAATTACGATGGTCTCCCCATTCTTCACCAACACCTCGGTTTGGGCCTCCCTCGTCTCGATGCTTGGCCCCACATCCGTCTGTACCCCAACACTGTTCCTGGTGGCGGTGATTTTGAGGCCAATGGTGTCGTCATGTGCAATTACATGCGGCAACACATCGAGGACAAGAGCCGCATCCACAAACGTGGTCTGGGTCCCGTTCTGTGAAACCGTTTGAAACGGAATCTGGGTTCCCTGTTGAATGAGGGCTTTCTTGTTATCCAACGTGATGATCTTGGGAGACGAGACTATATTCGTCAAGCCCAACGTCTCACCCGCAGAGAGTCGCATATCAAGGGTCAAGAGATCCCCCAACAACTTTCCATAGGTAAAACCAGCCGTGGATGTCGCCAACGATTGAGCAGGAAGATTCACCATAAAATCCTCCAGGGGATTACCAAACTCGCCTCCCCCAATACCTTGAAACGTAAACGGATTGGTGGGATTTGCCACGGCTTGTCGTATGCCCCACTGAATACCCAATGAACGGGCAAAATTTCGGTTCGCCGAAACAATTCGAGCTTCAATCAGCACTTGTGGGGTGCGACTATCAATTTTTCGAACGAGTTCCCGTACCTCATGAATGCTCGCGTCAACATCGCGCACGATAAGCGTTTGGGTGCGCAGATCCTGTTTGATGTCACCCCGCGAGCTGAGTTGATCCGCCACAATAGCCGCAACTTCAGCCAGGTCGGCGTAATTCACCGGAATCAGTTCGGTGACCAGTTCTTGTGTCGAAAGCTCCGTTTCTTTGACACGCAAGGCAATCTCTTGTTCAAGCAGCTCTGCTTCCTGTTGCCGAGCAATATTTCCAACCGTGTCAATAAAAATAACCTTTCCCCACTCGACTTTTCCAAGAGAATGCATACGCATGATCACGTCCAACCCTTGATCCCACGGGACGTTGAGAAGCCGAATGGCCACCTGTCCGCTGACCGCTTCCCCAATGACCATGTTACGTCTGCTCACCTCGGCAATCATACGCAGCACATTCCTAAGATCGGCAGCTTGAAAATCGAGCGAAATCCGTTGGCCGGTATATCCGGAAGGGGAGGTCTTCAGACCCTGCACGTCGATCACCATCTTTTCTTCGACATGCTCCCCTGCGTCTTCAAACAGATCTCCCACGCCTTCATCAACAGTGGATTCCTGCACCGGCGGCTGCTCTGCATCGGGAAGGGGGCCCTCAGGGAGTGGAAGGGTCAGTTCCGTTGCAACATCTTGGGGCGCCGGAATAGACTCGTGAAGCGTTACCACCAGCCGACGACCGATCGGAACAACGGAGTATTGGACGGTATCTCTCAAATCATAAACGAGCCGCGTCATTCTTGGGTCATGATGAACTCCGATACGAATGCGATGGAGAAGAGGGTGATCGACGGGGATCACAGGTTCAGTAATCTCGTTTTCCACATCGAGAAGATCAAGAACAAGACGGTTGTCACCCAACAAGCTCACTTCGTAGCGAAACGCCCCATTACCTTCAACCAGCGACATAATCCGCGCTGGCTCCTGCCGGACCCCTACTGACTTCAACAGAGTAGCGGCTTCGAGAGCGGGAGCCTCGTCCGTGGCTGCCTCAGTCGAACCAAACCCATTCACAAACGCGCCGGCCAAGAGGACAACGATGATCAATCGCATCGTGCCCATTGTCGCTCCTCAATCTTGCAAGTCATCATTCATCTTCATCGTCATGATCATCTTGGGTCGTGTTCTGATTCTCGAGCGGAGTGGACGCTTCGGAAAGCGTGACGGCCTCCTCGTCTGGGTACAGATTCAGCTCAACTTCCTGGAATTTATTTTCTCCAAAAACATCACGTACTGATTGCTGCACGACCAAGTGATCTTCACTGACACTTGATACTGTCCCGCTCACACCAATTGCGGTTCCCAATCGGGCAGTATAGGCCATTCCATCTGGGGTCTCAATCAACGCATGGTAGCCAGTGCTGTTCCACATCATGCCGACGAGACGGAGCTGGTGGGGTTCGAATTGCTCTAGCGGAGTGAGAGGAGCACCGGTCCGGACAGAACTTTGCTCGACATCGAGAATAGATCGAAACGGATCGCGCCTTCCCTCCGAATGATATCGGTACGACTCCTCTTGTTCCGTCGTGGCAGCCACTCCAACGACAGATGCTGATTCTGATGTGATTTCTTGTGGGAAGTCTATCAGTGGGAAGAAGGGATCTCGCCGTTCCCACCTGTCATCACTCAGATTTGCGGCAGGATCTATTTCTGATACCAACGCATATGCGCTCACCCCGCTGCACCAACACAAGATCGTTATGACGGCGATGATCGAGCGCGCAATTCTTGTCACTGCGCTGATGCGGCACCCTCCTTGCTACTCCCCCGTGGAGAGGCATACGCCGTCACGGTAAACGACCCCTGAATTTTCATCCGCGACTGGGCGGCGCGGTCATCCTCGGTGCCGCCAACCTGAACGGCACCTTGGCTCGCTTCTTCTAACGTTGCACTTCCAAGTCTCACGCCGCTGACCGAAACCACCCGCTTGAGATTCTTAATCTGATCGAAGAAGGTTGCGATCGCATGATAGCCTCCCGACATGCTGATAGTCACTGGCAGCGCTACAGACAATCCATCCTTACTCTCATTTCGTTGCCCGGGAGTCCACGAGGTCAGATCCAGTCCTTTGGGTCGACTCATTTCGCTGATTTGTTGTAGTAAGTTCGCCGCTTCTTCTTCAGGAGGCAACGCTTCTTGCAACCGCGCGAGATCGAGACCGATCTCTTCATACTCTTTCTTCAACTCATCAAGGCGACCGGCTTTCGCCTCATCGATCGTGATCTGCTGGTCAAGCTCGGTGATTTCCCCGCGCACGGAGTCAATTTGGATTTGTAACGGGCTAAAGAACAGGTACCAATATCCACCACCAATCAGGGCTAAGAGGGCAACAAGGATACCGATCTTCTGATTCAGCGGAAGAACCTGTAACTGCGCTTGAATCGCCGCTTGGGCTCTGGCAAGGCTCTCTTTTTGTTCTGGTGTGATCAGATCCATCAGGCTGTATGGTTTTGCACTGTGTCAGGTTTTCGCATCACTTCGCGTTCGTCTGGAAACGGGTTCTCCTTAGGGTTCATCACCCGTCGAGGCTCAGCTCAAACCTGTACAGCGGTTGGTCAGCACTTCCCCCTTCTTTTTGAGACACAATCAGATTGACCTTGGAGAAGGATGGCTTCGATTGCAACGTCGTCTGAAAGTCCACAATATCTTCATTCGTCAACGCCATACCGGATAACCTCACGCTCTTTCCGTTGACAGAAAGACTCGTCAACCACACCTTCGCCTCCGTCATGCTGCGACTAATATGATCCATTATGAGCACTGGGCCTTCCTGATTTTCCCGCAATTGGATAATGCCCTGTCGCTTCGCATCGAGCGCCGCTTTTTCATTCTCGAGGTTATCAACCACTCCAATTTCTTTTTTCAGCTCTTCTAAGCGCACTGTTTTTTGTGCTTTCTCCTCCTCAACCACCTTGAACTCGTTCCCTTTGACGCTCGCAATGATCGCGCACGCTATCACTGCTCCCACGATGGCCCCAATCACAACCACACCCTGCTTCAGCAAATCGGATCGCGCTTGAAGCTGGCTGCGTCGCTGCTCAGGGTACAGGTTGATTCGAATCATCGATCGCCAACCATTCGTGTCGCCAGCCCAACTCCAATTGCGGCAAGTGGCGCAAGCTCCGCAAGCGCCTCAGGGGTATAGTCCTTATCAGCGAGATCCATCTGTCGAAACGGATCGGCGAATTCAACCTCAATCCCAAGCTGATTACTCAACATCTGAGCCAATCCGGCAATCTGTGCGCCGCCACCCGACAGCACAACTTTTTTGATTTCCTCCATCTCTTCTCCCACCATGGCGGATCGAAAAAAATCGAACGATCGGGTCACTTCCGTTGTCACCTCACCATTCACAGACTCAAGAATCATGTCTGCGGCACCTGGTTGGACCGCGTCAACAGGGATTCCATTCATCGTCGCCGCGGCGTCTTCATCTGATAGACTCAGTTCCTGTTTGAGCACTTCAATATATCGATTCCCCCCGATCAGCACGTCACGAGTAAACGCGGACCCACCGTCAGCCAAGATATTAATATTCACGTAGGACGCGCCCACATTGACCAGCGCGGTAATCTCTTCGGGAGACACGTCATAGTTGATTTCATACATATTCTCGATGGCAAACACATCGACATCCATCACGACCGGATTGAGTCCCGCATCTTTGACCACCGCAGTTCGGGCCTCCAGAATATCTAGTTTGGCGGCAACAAGAAGAACAGCCATCATCGCCTCACCCTCGGCATCGACTACATCATCCCTCAAGATGTGAAAATCCAGGTTCACCTCATCGAGATCAAACGGAACATGTTGTTCCGCCTCAAGAGTCACCTGTTCCTCAAGTTCCTCCTCTGTCATGAGCGGGACATGCAGAACTTTAACAACCACTGACGGCCCAGACAGGGAGATCGCCACATTCTTTGTTTTCACCTTTTTAGACTTAAATAACTCCTTTATGACATCGACCACCTGAGCATGTTCCATGATGGCCCCATCCACAACAGCCCCAGGAGGAAGGGGCGCGATACCTAACTTGTCTATCCTGTACTTATCCTTGTGCAAGGACAACTCGACAAGTTTGATCGCGTGTGAGCCGATGTCGAGCCCAACAACCAACTTCTCTTTTGAAAACAACCCCATAGCGTGATCTATCCCAACATCGTCCTATGGCTGCGCCATATCTCGGTGACGCAAGATCATGTCATACGGAATGCCATATTTACACCAAACAGCCCCAGCTAAGACGTGAAAATCGCTGGTTCCACCTACACTTAGACAATATTTGGAGATCGCTGCATATGAGATTATGCACGAGTAGATCTGATGTGGCAATGATTCTGTCAAAATTATGACGAAGCTTGCTCATCCCCTTAAAAAACAGACGCTGCTGCCGATCACGTCACAGGATCGATAATCTCCATTTCCCCATTCGCACGGCGATGCACGATACGGAGCATTCCAACGCCCCTGTCTGAGAAAACCATGCAGTTAGACTCAGGCGACGTCATCATCGCAAGCACATCCTCCGTTGACATCGACGGGACAGACACCTTGCGTGTCTCGACTCCTCGATGGTTGGAGTTTTCATCAACCACATCACGTACTGCATCCGGCCGCGAAGCAGTGGCCCGCACTTTATCCTTCACACGCTTACCCCGATAACGCATCATTTGCCGTTCGATCTTCTCCATGACACCATCAATAGACTGATAGAGTTCTTTTGTTTCGTCCTTCGCAATAACGGAGTGCCCATCGGCATTAATCGATACTTCCGCCACCGCTCGATATTTCTCCATCCCGAGTATCACGCTGACATCGTGAAGTCGAGCCCCATGTTGCTCAAGTTTCCGCACTTTTTTGTCCACATAGTCTCTCAACGCGTCATCAAGTTCGACGTGCCTACCAGTAAGATGTATCGCCATTCATTCCTCCTATGGACACACTCACTCTCCATGTAGACGAGAATGCCTAGAATGCTCTCTTCCGTTGATTCGCCGGAGCAATACGAAGTTCTGCGCGATACTTCGCAACCGTTCTACGAGCAAGAGCAACCTTTTGGCGATCGAGTCGGTTCACGACCTCCTGATCGCTGAGCGGATGATCTGCATCTTCTTCAGCAATCATATTTCGAATCATTTCCCGAACGGCGCCGGGCGTCACGTCAGGCATCTCATTGCCCGTACGCGCAATGCTTCCGGAAAAAAAGTACTTCAGGCGAAATATTCCATGCGGGGAATAGAGAAACTTGTTTGCGGTCACCCGACTCACGGTGGATTCATGCATCGACACATCATCTGCTACTTGCTTCAACACCAACGGCTTCAGGTACGCTCGCCCCTTGGAGAAAAATGGTTCCTGAAATTTAAGGATGCTTTCCGCCACACGAATAATAGTTTTATTGCGTTGATCGAGGCTTCGGACCAGCCAACGCGCCGATCGCATTTTTTCTCCCAGATAGGTCTGCGTCGCTTCCGACTCGACCGGCCCTTTTCCCACCAATGCCTTATATTCGGGCTGAATCCGAATGCGTGGAAGCCCTTCGTCATTGCGAAGAACATGCCATTTTCCTTCAAACCGGACAACGATGACATCAGGAATAATGGCTTGATTATCCACACT
>DTRN01000195.1 GCA_012965905.1 Nitrospirales bacterium
GACTACTCGCGTGGCGTAGAGATCACAAGCTGTTTGCGAATACGATCGAACGTCACTTTCGGGATCACATTCATACTCACCAGTTCACCGATTCGCTTATAGGGACGATGCTTGATAATCTCCTCAGCCTCTTGTCGTGTCAGAGAAAGCCCTCTCACCAGAGCAGCTGCCGGGACCGTGTTGAGATCGACAGTTGGGAGTGCGCGAGGAATGCCTGCCACAGGGGGTGCTGGGACAGGATCAGGGTTTGCACGCGTGGAGCGCTTCCCAAGTTCTTGTATGATTTTGCCTTGCTGCGTCACAGAACGATTGAGATCCTGAAGGGCCCGTTCTGCCTTTTCCACTAACGCGTCCTGGGCAAGCGTGACTACCTGAAATCGATCAACCTGTTCCTGCAGATCTGCAATGGCCTGTTGAGATGCTTCCTGATCTTTGGCGCGCGCCTGTTCGGCCTGGGCAAGCGTATGCCACACCGAAATGAGTTCGCTTCGCAGAAACTCGTTCTCCTTCGTCAGTGCCGCGATCGACGGGTCCGATCCGCTTGATACCATACTACCCTGGTCATTGCTCTGTGCCTTATCGTGTCGAGCGGGATCGGCAACACTCGGAGGCATACGCGTCCCGTTCAAGCCAGCATCATCATGATGCCCGTGATGGGGCACAAACATGCTGGCGCACCCCAGAGGCAGCCATAAGAAACCAGCGACAACCCATGCCACGAAGATCGTATGGGATGGTCGCGTTCGACAGGTAGTCGCATGCAATCTTGACTGCTGACTTCTCATTTCATGCTCGGCGACGGGTGCTGGGGTGACCATTGCCTCCCTTCGCTTTCCCGCGTGGTTTTGTCATTTTGGCAGGATCCAGCAGGTGGTCAAGACGTTCTTTTGGCAACACTTTCCTGGCCATGCCAACCTCTCGAACGGTCTTTCCAGTTCGATATGCCTCTTTTGCCAATGCGGCCGCTGCATCATAGCCAATTTCAGGGGCTAACGACGTACACATCGCCAAACTCTGCTCAATCAGCGCCTGACATCGTTCTTCATCCGCTTCAATGCCTTCGATACATCGGCTGGCAAGATTTTCTGCAGACGTCCCCAGGAGTTCAATCGATTGAAGAAGATTGTGGCCCATCACGGGCATCATCATGTTCAACTCAAAAATACTGGCTTGGCCCCCAATGGTCACACTCAGGTCGTTCCCAATGACCTGCGCCGCAACTTGTAGAACCGACTCACAGATCACCGGATTGACCTTCCCCGGCATGATTGATGACCCTGGTTGAGTTTCCGGAAGCCGGATTTCGCCGAGCCCACAGCGTGGGCCTGAGCCCAACCAGCGAATGTCGTTTGCAATCTTCGTCACACTCACCGCCACTGTTTTCATCGCCCCGCTGGCTTCAACCAATGCGTCTTGAGCGCCTTGCGCTTCAAAATGATTTCGCGCTTCGGTCAGCGGAAAACCCGTTTCAGACACCAGTCGTGCAATGACTCGTCGCGCAAAATCCGAGTGTGTATTTAAGCCCGTCCCAACCGCAGTCCCACCAATCGCCAACTCACCCAGAACCGGAATAACGTGTTCCACACGAGAAATAGAAAGTCGAATCTGCTGTGCGTATCCGCTGAACTCCTGTCCAAGCCCGATAGGGGTTGCATCCTGAAGATGAGTACGGCCAATCTTGATTACCGAGGAAAATGCTTGACTCTTCTCCGCTAACGCACGATGCAGGTGACGAAGGCCGGGAAGAAGGCGGTGCACGATAGAGTCGATTGCCGCGAGGTGGATGGTGGTTGGAATGACGTCGTTACTGGATTGACCATGGTTAACATGATCGTTGGGATGGATCTTGCGGGTTTGATACTTCTTCTTTCGACTGATTTCCGCCGCGCGATTCGCGATGACTTCATTTGCGTTCATATTCGTCGATGTACCAGACCCCGTTTGGAAGATATCAACGGGAAAATGTGCATCTAATTTATTCGCCGCAACCTCCTTTGCAGCTTCCCCGATGGCCTTGCTGACCGGCGGGTCGATGGCGCCAAGTTCCCCATTCGCTTGTGATGCCGCCCACTTCACGAGACCCAGCATGCGAATAAAGCTGGGAGGAAATCGAAGCCCGCTGATAGGAAAATTTTCAATCGCTCGCGCTGTCTGTGCCCCATAGTAGGCCGTGGAAGGGACGCGCATCTCACCCATTGAATCTTTTTCAATTCTCGTTCCCGCTGTTGCGGCACGTCGCGCGGCTGATGGCGATTTTCGTATGGATTTTTTCTGAGTTACTCGCCCCGTTTTCATATATTCACCTGTGGAGGTTCAGACAAGATTCGCTGTACAGGCCAGCAGACCAGTAGCATTCACGTATAAATCATATACCGATATGATTTATACGTTACTTTCTCTATTGATATTGTGATAAGGGAGCTTGCAGGTCTTAATAAGACCGCAGGGTGATATCTAGATAGTCGTATAACCAGGGATTAGACTCCTTCGTGGGGATCGAGTCCCACGCCACCCCCAGCAAATACCCTTTCGTGCCTCTGTTGGTGTAATTCCTAACCCACTGGACTTTTCCAGACAATGTTTCCTGACCCTTTCCGCCATCCCTGTCCGAGAACGCCATGGTGATCGTCACTGGACCATTGATAGGAAGGCGCTTATTCGTGCGTAATCCAGCGCCAATGCGATTTGCATTGTGTAGAACCGCCGTCAGGTCCGCACCATTCATCTTTTGCTTTCCGTTTCTGCTTGTTTTATGCGTAGTTACAACTGTCTTAGTCAATTTCGTATGGGGCTGTAAGCCTCTCTTGAATATCATCATCGCATGCTCCAAATCGAGTAACTGTATATTTCTAATTGAGTGAATATAATACATATATGTCACATGATCAACACATCATTTATGTAACCCGCGGACCATGCCATCTACAGGTTGTGGATAACTCCGCAACTCGGTATGCTATGTAGCGGTCATGGGGTTGAAAAAGTTAGATTTTATACTTTATTGTGATGGTGCCTGCCGGGGAAACCCGGGTCCATCAAGTTATGGCGTTATTGCCCGCCTCTCGGACCAAACAGAAGTAGGTCGTGGGGGGATGTTTCTCGGCTCAGGAACAAATAATTCCGCGGAATGGCAGGGGGCTGTGGGTGCCCTGAAGTTTACCGAAGAGGTCATGGAAGGTCCAGCGCCCCGCGTGGGCTTACTGACTGGCCTTGCTGTCGGGCGGGTGATCATTCGGATGGATTCGTTGTTAGTCGTCAACCAGATGACGGGCGCATGGAAAATAAAGGAGCCTCGCCTCAGAGTATTTTACAACCAGGCAATCGCTATTGTTCAAAAGCTCAACATCCCAGTAGAGTTTGAGTGGGTCCCGCGGGAGCAAAACGCCGAGGCGGATAACATTGCCAACCAGTGCCTTGACCAACGTTCCACCGTGGGTGTCAGGTTGTCAGGGAAACCAGGATCGGGCCATGTTCAGGTTCTTGAAACGCCCTGATTCGTCCACGTCGAATCAACTCCAATAACCCCAAAAACACCACGATAACCAGCCCCAAATCTGCATCTATCGGAAACAGATCCGAAAATGTGACCGTCACGTTGTCCGTGAGTTGTTTCAGGATGAGATTGATCCCATCCTTGACCTCCCAGGGGTCTCGACGGATCGTGAAAACCCGTTTGGTTGTCTTACTCATCACGACCTGAAACGCATTAAACAGGTCGTAGAGGGTCACGCCCTCTAATACCGACGCCTCGTCATCGCTCGTCCCTATCTGAGACTGGGGCTGCCGATCCCACCCATACACCTCCCTCCATTGGTGCTGGTATGTTTCGAGTTGCCGCGCGACTTCCTTGAGCTGTTGGTACTCAGCGAGGAGAGGTGAATCTTCCCCAAAGGGTAAAAGATCATCGTCGATCTCCAGCGGAGGCGTGTCGGGAGTCATGGGAAGAAGTTGGCGTGTTTTGATATAGATCAAGGTCGCGGTAAGCACCAAGAACTCTCCCGTCGCGGTCAGACTTGGTTGCTTGGCCTCTTCCAGGTGTTGAAGGTATTGTTCGGTAATGTGGGAAATCCGAATATCAATAATATTGAGAATCTCTTTCTTCACCTGCTCCAAAAGCAAGGGAAGAGGGCCTTCAAACTGGTCAATTTTGACCTGGTAGGCGGGCTCTGATTCCGCCTGCTCTGTGTCAATCTGTATTTCCTGCTCGATAGATTCCATGGTGTTTGCTACCCCAAAAGGCCCAGTCTCTACCCCCAAGAATTCATATTGACACAAGCAACATCATGATGATAGAACTGTATACGATCATTTTAGTCGCCGATCAATTTGGTCCTATTTAACTCACCACCATGATGAAACTCTCAAAAAAGACCGATTATGGGCTAATCGCCATGCAGCACATGGCATCCGTGACGCCTTCTCGCCCAATCAATACGAAAGAAATCGCGCATCAATACAATATCCCAGTCGAGCTGTTGGCGAAAGTCCTTCAACGTTTGGCGAAACATGGTCTGGTCATCAGTCAAAACGGTCCCAAAGGCGGCTATCGATCCCGCAAAGCGGTGACGATTGCCGACGTCATCAGTGCCATTGAAGGGCCGATCGGAATTACCGAATGCATGCATGAACCCGATGAGCAGTGTCAACAACAAGAAACCTGCAACATACGTACGCCTCTCCAATTCATCCAAACATCGATTGTGCAGCTTCTTGAGAGCATGACCATTGAGGACATGGCAGTGCAGAACACCCTCATTTCGATTGATGCTATTAAATCACATTTCGTGACAGAAGGAGCAACACGATGAAGCGCCATATTTATATGGATAGTCATTCGACCACGCCGGTGGATCCGAGAGTCTTGGAAACCATGCTGCCGTACTTTACGGAAAAATTCGGCAACGCGGCGAGCCGGAATCATGCCTTCGGGTTCGAGGCCGAGGACGCGGTAGAAACAGCAAGAAAACAGATTGCACAACTTATTCATGCCGATCCGAAAGAAATCATCTTCACCAGCGGAGCCACTGAATCAGACAATCTCGCGCTCAAGGGCGTGGCAGAGATGTACCGTGAAAAAGGCGACCACATTATCACCACCACAACAGAACATCGCGCGGTTATCGATTCGGCGAAAGCCCTCGAGAAGCGCGGACATGCA
This sequence comes from Nitrospirales bacterium, assembly GCA_012965905.1. Lineage (GTDB taxonomy): Bacteria > Nitrospirota > Nitrospiria > Nitrospirales > UBA2166 > UBA2166. The sequence continues at coordinate 5,159 of DTRN01000195.1, forward strand.
GTGACCTACCTTTCCGTGGACAAGGATGGTTTGGTTAATCCGGATGATGTGCGGAATGCCATCACCGATAAAACCATCCTGATTTCGATCATGCTTGCCAACAACGAGATCGGGACGATCAATCCAATCGCTGAGATTGGAAAGATTGCCAAAGAGAAGGGAATCCTCTTTCATTGCGATGCAACCCAGGGGGTGGGAAAGATTCCAGTTGACGTGTCCGCCCTGGGGGTTGATCTCATGTCCTTTTCCGCCCACAAGATCTATGGCCCCAAAGGCATCGGAGCGCTCTATCTTCGACGCAAAGCACCTCGGGCCCGGGTCACTCCAATGCTGGATGGTGGTGGACATGAACGAGGCTTCCGTTCCGGTACGTTGCCGGTCCCGCTCATCGTCGGATTCGGCAAAGCATGCGAAATTTGTGAACACGAAATGGAAAGTGAGGCCACACGGCTGTCCGCGCTTCGCGATCGTCTTCATGCTGGGATCACCAAGGCATTGGATGAAGTCTATCTCAACGGCCACCCGACCCGACGACTGCCACACAATCTGAATATCAGCTTCGCCTACGTCGAAGGTGAAGCCATGCTGATGGGCATCAACGACATTGCTCTGTCATCCGGATCAGCGTGTACATCGGCAACCCTTGAACCCTCATACGTATTGCGTGCGCTTGGTGTTGGATCCGACCTTGCCCACTCCTCAATCCGTTTCGGGCTGGGACGGTTCAATACAGAAGAAGAGGTCGACTACGTGCTCGGTCGGGTCATTGAGACCGTCAACCGACTCCGCGAAATGTCGCCGCTGTATGAAATGGCGAAAGAAGGCATTGACTTAAAAACGGTCCAATGGGCCGCAAACTAGATAACGGTGTGCTCAATTTAAGGAGGAATTCCAATGGCATACAGTGACAAGGTCAACGATCATTACAATAACCCCCGCAACATGGGCAGCTTTGCCAAGGACGAAGAAAATGTCGGCACGGGTATGGTTGGAGCCCCCGAGTGCGGCGACGTGATGAAACTGCAAGTCAAAGTCGAGAATGAGGTCATTGTTGACGCCAAGTTCAAAACCTTTGGCTGCGGGAGCGCCATCGCCAGTTCGAGTCTCGCCACCGAATGGCTCAAGGGAAAAACCGTCGAGCAGGCATACGAGATCAAGAACACCGAAATCGTGAAAGAGCTGGCATTGCCACCGGTAAAAATTCACTGCTCCGTCC
>DTRN01000196.1 GCA_012965905.1 Nitrospirales bacterium
TTTTCAGATTTTCAGGGGGACTCTCTGAAGCTGTCTATCATTTCATCGGAATTGTCAGATAAAGAATATATCGTCTTTTGCGGCGTGTCGTTCATGGCAGAGACCGCTGACATTCTCAGTCCATCCAATCAAGTCGTGATTCTTCCGGATTTAGCCGCTGGCTGTTCGATGGCCGATATGGCGGACCTCGAACATGTCGAGATGGTTTGGGAATCTCTGAGTGAGATTCTTCCAGCGGAAGAGGTTGTGATGCCGGTTGTCTATGTGAACTCGGCGGCAGATCTCAAGGCGTTCTGTGGCAAGCATGGCGGGATTACATGTACCTCATCGAATGCGCAAGCGGTCTTTCGGTGGGCCTTCGAACGTAGAGAGAAGGTCCTGTTCTTTCCTGATGAGCACCTGGGACGGTATACGGCAAAAAGCTTGGGGCTACAAGAGAGCGATCTCCTTGTCTGGGATCCCTTTCTACCGAATGGGGGGTATACACCTGAGGCGATCCGCAACGCAACTGTTCTGCTTTGGAAAGGGTTCTGCAGTGTCCACCTGATGTTCCGTCCTGAGCATGTACGGGCGTTTCGATCTAGCTACCCGGATGTGAAGGTCATCGTCCATCCGGAATGTTGTGAAGGGGTTGTCGAGCAAGCCGATCTCGTTGGGTCTACGGAATTGATCATTCAAACGGTGAGTGCGGCTGCTCCGGGAACGATCTGGGCGATCGGAACGGAACTGAACCTGGTCAATCGACTCAAGCGACTACAGCCGGACAAGAAGATTTTCTTTCTCTCCCCCACCGTCTGCCAATGCTCCACCATGTATCGTATTGATCCCATCCATCTGCTTTGGTCTCTCGAAAACCTTGTGGATGGGAACGTGGTCAATCGCATCTCCGTTCCTGACGACGACAAGCTGTGGGCCGGTCAAGCGCTTGATCGCATGATCTCATTAAGTCGTTAGCCCTGACCTTTCTCACATTCACACAACCCACTAGTCATGGACTATAAGTCGACGCTTAATCTCCCGACAACTTCGTTTCCCATGAAGGGGAATTTGCCGGTCCGGGAGCCGGAAACTCTTGCGCGGTGGGAAGAACAAGGCCTCTACGAGAAGATTCGAGCTGAGGTGAAAGGGCGTCCGCTCTATATTCTTCATGATGGCCCACCGTATGCAAATGGGCATCTCCATCTTGGGCACGCGGTCAATAAAGTGCTCAAGGATATTATTGTCAAGGCAAAAACCATGCAGGGCTATGATGCCCCATTCCTTCCCGGATGGGATTGCCATGGGTTGCCCATCGAACACCAGGTGCTGAAGAACTTGGGTGGGAAACGCAAGGAACTCTCGAACCAGAAAATCCGTGGGATGTGTCGCGACTATGCTCAGAAGTACGTTGATCTCCAACGCGATGAGTTTAAACGTTTGGGGGTGTGGGGGGACTGGGAACATGCATACGTCACCATGACTCCTGATTACGAAGCCAGCATCCTTCGCGAACTAGCCAAATTTGTAGATCGTGGGATGATTTACAGGGGGAAGAAGCCGGTATTCTGGTGCGGTTCATGCGAGACCGCATTAGCAGAGGCAGAAGTTGAATATGACGACCATGTGTCGCCCTCCATTTATGTCAAGTTCTCGTTGCTGGATGTTCCGGATTGGCTGAAGGCAACGATAGGGGATCGAAAGGCATCATTCGTTATTTGGACGACGACTCCATGGACGCTGGTGGCTAATCAGGCTGTCTGTCTTCACCCTGAGTTTGATTATGCTGTCGTCAATGTGGGGGACGATGAATCCTGGATCATTGCCGAGGCGTGTTTGCCGCTGGTTTCGAGTGCCATAAAACTCCCTGACTTATCCGCGACGTCAACGTATAAAGGCACGAAGTTCGAGGGGCGCATGTGCCGGCACCCACTTAGCTCGTTATCTGGGGAAGAGCAAGGAAGAGGGAAATCCTCGGTCGTGATTCTTGGGCGACATGTGACGACAGAACAGGGAACAGGTTGTGTTCATACCGCACCCGGCCATGGACAAGACGACTATGCTGTCGGGAGACAGTATGGCCTCGAACCGTGGGCTCCAGTTGACCACATGGGTCGATTCATCATGTCGGATATTCCTGAAGACGTAGGCATCCTGTTTGAGCATTCGCCTCGCGTTCTCGATGCAAATGGTAGGATTATTGAGGCACTTCGTGAGCGTGGAACGCTGGTCCATGCTGACACCATCAATCATTCATATCCTCACTGCTGGCGATGCAAAAAACCGATCATTTTCCGGGCGACGGAGCAATGGTTCGTGTCTATGGAACAGAATCAGCTCCGAGCCAAAGCGCTTGAGCAGGTGAGGAAGGTACAGTGGATTCCGCCGTGGGGGCAAGACCGCATGTCCGGAACTATTGAAGCGAGACCTGACTGGTGTTTGTCGCGGCAACGAGTGTGGGGCGTCCCGATTCCCGCGTTTCGATGTGCCGGATGTCATGAGACGATACTGGAGGCGGATCATATCAATCACGTCGCGGATCTGGTGAGTAAAGAGGGTGCGGGGATCTGGTTTGATCAACCCGCTCCGACATTCCTTCCCCATGCATTCTCTTGTCCCACTCCCGATTGTGGGCAATCGACGTGGGAGAAGACCGCGGATATTCTCGATGTGTGGTTTGAATCCGGGGTGACGCATGCGGCTGTGCTTAAACCACGTGGACAGTGGTGGCCTGCCGACCTCTATCTAGAGGGCTCAGATCAACACCGCGGATGGTTTCAGAGTTCGTTGCTTGCAGGGATGGTTGCAGACGATCAGGCGCCCTATCGTGCGGTGTTGACCCACGGTTTCGTTGTCGATGGCGAAGGCAAGAAGATGTCGAAATCGGCTGGGAATGTTATTTCACCTCAAGAGGTTATCAAACAATACGGGAGCGAAATTCTTCGGCTATGGATTGCCGCGCAAAATTATCGAGAGGATATCCGAATCTCTCCTGAGATTCTCAAGCAGCAGGCTGACGCATATCGAAAGATACGCAACACTTTTCGTTTCATGCTTGGGAATGTCGCGGACTTCGACCCCGATACGGATCGGGTGCCGTACCAACAACTCTTTGATATTGATCGGTGGGCGCTGCTCAGACTTCATGAGTGTATTGAACGTGTCACCAGGGCTTATGATGAGTTTGAATTTCATCTAATCTTTCACCGAGTCAATCAATTCTTCGTCGTCGACTTGAGCGCGATCTACTTTGATGTTCTTAAGGACCGATTGTATACGTTTGGGAAATCGTCTCAGGGTCGGCGAGCTGCTCAAACTGTCATTTATGAAATTGTCATGGCAGTGATGAAATTGCTTGCGCCAATTCTCTCGTTTACCATCGACGAAGTAGAGCGCGCGTTGCCGGATCGGCTGCGTCGTGGCCCAGGCGTGTTCATGTCACACTTTCCAAGCGTGTGTGCTGAATATCGAGATCCCGAACTTTCAAAACGCTGGGATCAACTTCTTGCGATTCGCAGTGAAGTCAGCGGAAAGTTGGAAGACGCGCGACGCAATCAGATTATTGGCTCTCCACTGGAGGCCAAGGTGGCGTTGTATGCAGATGCACCGCTGATGGAGTTCTTAAACAAAACGTCGGAGGAGCATGTTCCCCTGTTCATCGTTTCGCAACTCACGCGTGCTCCGATGTCAGCGTGCCCCGCAACTGTTCCGGTCGTCGCGTTAGCGGATCCTGAAAGCGATGCAGTGCTGAAACTTGGGATTGAAGTCACCAGAGCTGCGGGGACAAAGTGTGTGCGATGTTGGATGTATCATCTGACGCTTGGATCGGACGCAAATCATCCCGAACTGTGCGATCGCTGTGTTGACGCAATCACGATGCACTCGGAGACCACCGCATGAAGCCGTGGGTCAAATATGGCGTTCTTGCTGTATTGGTGAGTGTGATTGTCATTCTGGATCAAGTCACGAAACATGCGATCGATATCTCCATGCATCTCTACCAATCCATTCCGATTATTGAAGGGTTGTTCCATCTCACCTACATCAGAAATCCTGGAGCGGCATTTGGCATCATGGCTGATGGGAGTGGAGCGTTTCGGTTTGCGTTTTTTCTTATTACCTCGATCGTCGCCCTTGTGCTGCTGGGGCTAATTTTTGTCCGATTGCCTAAGGATGACTGGTATGGGCACCTGAGTGTGGCCGCGATCGTCGGTGGGGCGATCGGAAATCTGATCGATCGGGTCCGCTATGGGGAAGTGATTGATTTTCTCGATGTGTTTGTTCAAGGGCACCATTGGCCTGCGTTTAACGTCGCAGATTCTGCCATTAGTGTTGGAGTAGTTGCGCTAATCCTGAATTTTTCTTTCGGGTCCCTGTCAGCGACATTGCCATCTGATTCAAAACGTGCGCCCGCGAAGGAGTGATAGACGGCGGTTCAGTCCGTAAAAGGTCCTCCGCAATTGTTCACCGTCGCATCAGGTGAATCCCCCAAGCGTCTGGACCACTATCTGACGGTCCAAGGGCTCTCCCTTACCAGGATGGCGATCCAGCGCCTCGTAAAGGAGGGGCAAGTGATGGTCAATGGGGCTCCGATCAAGTCAAGTTATCGGGTTCGACCATTGGATGTCATCACCGTTGATATTCCTGCGCCCACCCCCATTGAGATTCGACCTGAAGCGATACCGCTTGATATTGTGTATGAAGACGAAGTGCTGGTGGTGCTCAATAAAGCCGCCGGTATCGTCGTCCATCCAGCACCGGGGAATTGGACGGGCACGTTGGTCAACGCGCTGCTCGGTCATCTGGGAAGCCTTTCATCAATCGGTGGGCGTGAACGCCCCGGTCTGGTCCATCGGCTTGATAAAGGCACCTCAGGTGTGATGGTGGTGGCGAAAACCGATAGTGCACACCAACTGCTTGCGAAACAGTTTAAAGCTCATTCGATTACTCGTGTATATCGGACGGTGGTGGCAGGAAGCATCAAGAAATCAAAAGGAACCATTGACCTTGCGATTGGGCGTGATATGAAAGAACGAAAGAAGATGTCGTCACGGACCGCAAAACCTCGGGCCTCTGTGACAGAGTTTCAGGTTGTCGAGCGTGTCGGTAAAATTGCGACGATACTTGAAATTCGCCCGCAAACAGGCAGAACGCATCAAATCAGAGTGCACCTCTCGTCGATTGGCCACCCGGTCGTTGGAGATGTCATTTATGGCGGTCGACACGCACATGTTTTGGAGGATGTGATATTTGACCGTCCCATGCTTCATGCCGCCGTTCTTGGCTTTACCCATCCCATCCACCAGAATTACTGTGAATATGAAGTTCCCATTCCTGACGATATGAAGACCTGTCTTACCCAACTCAAAGAAGCTGCTTTGGCGATGAAGGGAAGGAAAGGTTAGTGTCTAGCTTCGGCCAACTGCTTCCATTTCTTCGTCCATACCGTGTGAAGTTTATGTTCACGCTGCTGCTCGTGATGGCGACAGCCGGAATTAATCTATGGTTAATCCGCTTAACGGCCCCACTGTGGGATGCGTTGACCGTCCATCGTGACGGTGCGATGGTCGCACAAACAGCCATCATGCTGGTCAGTCTCTTTTTCGTGCAAGCGGTGCTCTCGGTCGGCCATCTCTATTTAAAGGCCTGGATTTCCCAACATGTGGTTGCGGATGTTCGACGCCACCTGTTTCAGCATCTTCACGGACTCTCATTGAATTTCTTCGCAAAACGACGGACAGGTGAATTGCTCTCTCGTCTGATGAACGATGTGGGAACCATTCAGGTGATGGCCACGGAAACGCCAGTGGATGTTGCGAAACACGGCGTCATTTTATGCGGGGCAACGGCATTTCTCATCTATATGAACTGGAAGCTCTGTGTCGTTATTCTTTTTCTTCTTCCGCTGCTTGTGCTCGTGGGGAGGTTGTTTGGGACACGACTCAAAGCGTTGTCGATAAATATTCAAGATCAGACGGCGGCCCTGTCTGTCATTGTGGAAGAAGTGTTGTCCCGCATTCGCGTTGTTAAATCCTTCGTTCAAGGGAATTTCGAACAACAACGGTTTTCGGCCGTGCTCTCCCAGTCCATTCATTTTGGATTGCGGCGGGCGATGGTTCTTGCACTCTTCATCCCTGTCATCACGTTTCTGACTTTTTCCGCTGCGGCTGGGGTGTTTTTCTACGGCGGAAGCCAGGTCGTCAAAGGGACGATGACGCCTGGAGAGTTGTTTGCATTTGTCCTCTTTGCAGGAATTTTGATTGGGCCTGTCGGGAGCATGGCGCGACTGTTTTCGAAGGTCAAAGAAGCTCAAGGCGCTATGGAACGAGTCTTTGGGATCTTAGCAACCCAGCCTGACATCGTCGATGTGCCGGGAGCGATCGAGCTTCC
>DTRN01000197.1 GCA_012965905.1 Nitrospirales bacterium
CTTCACCTACAGTGACATGGTCTCTAAGTTTTTCTAACGTCTCCTTCCCGATACCTTTGACGTTCAGCAGATCCTCTACTGTATTAAACGCCCGCTCGTTTTCCCTATATTCTACAATTCGCTCAGCAATCACCTTGCCAATCCCCGGAACCGTCTTCAGTTCATTCACTGTAGCAGTGTTGACATTGACATTGTGGTCTGCATGAGCTACAGCTGCACTCATGACCATTACAACACTCACAAGTCCAATAAATATGACGCTGCCTACGAATAATTTCACTCTCTGCCTCATCAATTCCTCCTCTATAAAACAGATTGAATGAACACTAAAACTATCTCTGGATTTTCGATCATCGGTTCCACACAGCAGCACTGATCTTCCTCATGCTTCGGAATTCTTCGCCGATGGGACGGGAGGAGAAAGTGGCGGATCCGCCGGTCGATACGTGGGGACGACTTTCTTGAGTGCGTCAATCACGCCTCGAGTGTCCCCGACTCCCGCACGCTTTTCTAATTCTTCCACCGTCTTGGACAAAAACGCCGGTTCCGGGACATAACTGGAGCGAATCCTAAACACGCGCTCAACCGACGAAGGCTCGAGCGTCTCGTTCGTATCGATTAATTCTTCCTGCAATTTCTCCCCGGGACGTCTCCCCACAAAGGTGACTGAGATTTCCTCCTCGGGGACAAACCCGGACAAACGAATCATATTCCGTGCTAAGTCGACAACCTTAATGGATTCACCCATTTCGAGCACAAAGAGTTCACCTCCCTTGGCTAGTGCTGCGGCATACAACACCAGCTGAACCGCCTCAGGAATCAGCATAAAGTATCGCCGCATCTCCGGATGCGTCACCGTCACCGGGCCTCCCGCCTTGATTTGCTCCAAAAAACGCGGGATCACGCTGCCGGCGCTTCCCAACACATTTCCAAACCGTACTCCGGTGAACGCATGCCCATTGCTGGAATGCACTCCCTGCATTAATAACTCTGCTACCCTCTTCGTGGCCCCCATAACACTGGACGGGCTCACCGCTTTATCTGTTGAGATAAGGATAAAACGTCGCACACCATGGCGTTGCGCTGCCTTTGCCATGACTTGCGTTCCAATAACGTTATTCTTTACCGCTTCGCAAGGATTCAACTCCATCAGTGGAACATGTTTATGTGCCGCGGCATGGAAAATTACCTCCGGCTGATGCTCAGCCAGAACGTCATCAACACGCTGCTCGTCGGTCACATCCCCAATCACCGCGTGTACGGGCCATGCATTGTTCTCAGCGGACAACTCACTCGCGACCGTATACAACCCATATTCATATCGTTCGTATAAGATGAGCGCCGATGGGTGGAACGAAATGATCTGCCGACATAACTCGGCACCAATAGAACCGCCGGCACCGGTCACCATAATTCGTTTGCCTTGGATCAGGTGTTTGATCGGTTCGGGATCAAGTCCTACGGGTGCACGCTCCAGCAGGTCATTGATGGAAAGGCTTCGCACCTGACTCATGTTGACGTCACTTTTAGATAGATCGCGAACATTTGGCAGTGTCTGAATCGGAATCTTGAATGGCGATAAGATCTGGACGATTTCCCGAATTGGGCCTGGTTTCACTGAAGGAATGGCGATGAGAACGGCATTAGGGCGGGTATCTTCCAGGACCTTGGCAAGGGCACCACGCGTTCCCAGTACCTTGACTCCGTGGATGTGTTGACCAATCTTTGCTGGATTATCGTCGAGAAACCCAACCGGCTCGAACTCGTAGAACGGATTGTTTTGCATGTCACGCACAATCCGCTCGCCTGCACCACCAGCACCATAAATCAAGATTCGTTTCCCTGGCTTCAAACGACCCACGTCTCGATAAATACGGCGTGCCATCCGACTTCCGCCTAGCAAGATGATCAGCACAATCGCATCGATGAGGAAAATCGAACTGGGATACGTATCCTCGCCCAATCCCCAATAGACCACCATGTAGAAAACGATTGTGCTGACAACGACGGCACCGATGATATTGCGAAGATCATAGATACCGGCGTACCGCCACAACCCTTCATAGAGCCGAAATGGGATAAAGGCCAGCCCTCGGATAACCACCAACCATGGCACCATGTCGACAAAACGGCCCAACAGGACATCTGGTATGACCGGCCCAAATATCAGCCAGAAGGCGAGAAAGTTGGCTAGGACAATCAAGCCCACATGCAAAAGAACAACGAGCGGGCGGCGAAAGTCCAAAATTAATTGCTTCATAACGAGGCCAAAATTATGCGAAATCCATTCGTTCTACCCGCGCACCTTTCATTCCAACTATCGTGTCGCAGGCCAATCATACCGCAACGGTCACTAATTTGACACTTTTCTGGAAACTTCCCGCTCCACCATTCGCACCACGACCATCAGGCCCGCATAAAGCATCCCCCAGACACATAGCAGAATAAGCCGTGCGCCATCGCCCAAAAACGCATACAGAATCGCGCCACACCCACAGACACACATCAGCACATACTCCGCCCATACCGTCTTTTTGTACCCCCATCCGGATAGAACCAACCGTTGGTAATAATGCTCTCGATGTGGCAACCATATTTTCTTCCCTTCAAACAAGCGACGGAAGAGTGTAGCGGTCGCGTCCATGATGAATGGAGAGAAAATAAGAATCGGGATCCACACATCAAATACTCCGGTGCAAATCCCAACGACAGAAAGTGCTCCCGCGAGGAATCCAAGTGAGATACTGCCAACATCGCCCATAAAAATCTTGGCTGGAGGCATGTTATACACAAGGAATCCACAAGCCGCAGCCGAAATGAACAGCGCGAGCATCGCAAGAGTTTCACTCCCACCAATCCAGGCACTGCAACTGAGAAAGCCAAATCCAAAAACCGTCATTCCACCGGCAAATCCGTCCATCCCGTCCATAAAATTGTACAAATTCACAATCCATATAATAAACAAAGTCGTCAGAAGTGCCGCAGTATCTCCTGGTACCCACGTTCCAATGAGTGGAATTGTAATGGCATCGATCTTGGCACCCGCAACGAAAACCACGCTGCCTGCCACCACAGCATGCACTCCGAACCGAATACCAGGTGGCACACCCACCCGGTCATCCGCAAACGACACCGCAGCAATGCACAGGGTTAGGAGAAGAATCCACCGGATCTGCTGCATCTGTAAGGGATCGGAATGTGACCAGAGGCCGTCATGCAACCACCCAGAGACATGGCCAGCATAGGTCAACAGAAGTCCGGCGAAGAGACTCCCCAATACCGCAATGCCCCCGGTTCGAGGCGTAGGATGGCTATGTAAGGAGCGTTCGTTGGGATAATCAAGAAAGTAAAGGCGGGAACTGGGTGAGGAGAGGTGGCGGGTCAGCCAGGAAGACAGCACGAGGAGGAACGCAGCAACAACAAAACTCTCAAGGTTCACACCGATGCCTTTCGATACCACTGAATGAGCTCGGGAAGAGCTTCGTGAAATGTCACGGAAGGGCGATACCCCAGCTCCCGTGAGATGGATTCAGAGCTATACCAGGCCGAACCGATCAATTTGTCCAAAGCTTTGGAGTCAAACATAAATCGCTGTCTCCGAACTCGGCCTATCACGTCGCCCACATACCCAAGCACCTTCAACACGCCGATCGGAACATGCCACTGAGGGACGCGCTTTCCAAGGCTCCCACAAATCCATTCATATATTTCGCGCGTCGAATACGGCTCGTGATCCGTCACGATATAGCATCGCCCGTTTGCCTGTACTTTGGTCGCTGCCAGGATCGCCGCATCCACCACGTTGGACACATGAACCATACTGCGACGATTCTTGATGTCAGGAAGAGGAGGAAAGAGTCCACGATCAATTGCGGCTATCATGCGAAACAGATTACCCTTGTTTCCCGATCCATACACCAAAGGAAGACGTAAACACACCGCATGTAATCCGGTGCGTTTCCCATAATCGAGAACCAACTCCTCAGCGGCGAGCTTTGACTTTCCATATCGCGTTACCGGTCGGGCCTCGGAAATTTCACTCAGACACTCCAGTGTGTCTTCGCCTATGGCTTTGACACTACTAAAAAACACGAACCGTTGGACGCCGTATCTAGCCGAGGCCTCGAGAACATTCCGCGTGCCCTCCACATTGACTTTATAGTAGGTGTTGTCCAGGTCTTCCATTTCGGACATCTCATGGACTTTTCCTGCCAAATGAAACACCGTGTCATTGTCTGCCATGGCGTTGTTGATGCTGTAGGGATCTTGAAGGTCTCCGACGACGATCTTGACGGTCTGTGGCCATGTCACTAGCGATGAGCCATCACGAACAAACGCCCGCACTTCACATCCTATCTGAAGAAGACTCTCAACGAGCCTTCTCCCGATAAACCCTGACGCGCCAGTGACCAAGACCCTCATGCCAACTCCCTTTGCTGCACCATACAATCAAGAATGTTTCTTGCCATCGCTCTCATGATCGCCGCACGCGAAAATTTCTGAACGAATTCATCGCGAGGACTATCCTTCATTTCGAGTTGATCAAATGCCTGAATCGCTTCTTGCACATCACCGGGATGGAACACGACGGAGTTACTGACCTGTCCATTAATGAATTCCGCTGCGTAACCAGAAACACCAGCCCAAATAGGTTTTCCGAGCGCGGCATACTCGAATATTTTCGACGGCAAAACCCTCTTGAATGCCTCGTAGTCGTTCAGGTGCAAGAACAACACATCCGCGCGCAAATACTCTTTGATCAGTTCTGCGCGAGGCATAGACGCTACCAGTTCAACATTATCTACACCAGACTCGTCCAGCGCCGCTTCCAATTGTGCCCTGCGCCCTCCATCGCCAATCAGCTTGAAAATCGCACGTCCCTGCAAATTTCGGGCAACGGCGGGAATGATCTTGTGCAACCCCTGTCCCTCACCCATATTGCCAGCGTAAAGCACGCGAACACAACCCTTCTGAGGGCTATTATTATATCCAGTTGCGCTTCCACGCAGCATGAACTCTTCATCAATGCCATTCGTGAACAACGAAAATGACTGCTCTGGATAACGCGCTTTGAAGTAAGATTCAAAACCCTTCGAGACGAGATTGACATGCATGGCACGACGTATCGTCCACCACTCAGTGGCTAAAAAGACGGGCTTCACTACAAATGCCAGGGCCCTCGGTAGCACATCCGTGATCGTGTCAACGAAGATGTCCCGAATATCGAGATACAACATAAAATTTCCGCGCTTGGCAACCCAGGCCCCCAACACCGCAGTCAGTAGACGGGAGGATGTCGCATAAACCAATGTGTACTGCTTGCCCTTAACTAGGTTGGATGCTTCCCATGCAAAGTGGACGAAAGCCCTTGCCTGATCCAACATGCCGCTCTTGTGCGGTGGCAGTTGAATCCTTCGAACGTTAAGCCGCTCGGCACTCTCCCATTCCAGCGCTTGAACATTGAAGTCGCTGTATCGGTTTGGGAGGGTCGTGATGACGTCAACCTTGACCTCAGACGATTCCATGCAGAGTAGCGCCTCAACCAGTGCGGTCGTGCGAAACGCGCCCGCAGACAAGTCTGGGCGATAGTAAAACGTTAATACAAGAATGCGGTGTTCTTCCATCACCAACGCAAACGCGTCACAACCGACCCGCCACGAAACGATGCCGTCACCGTCTTGTTTTCAAGTGTTTTCCCGAATTCCGGATGCCATGTCGAATCAGCCATCCGAAGTTTGGACAACGGATCAGTTGAAACCCGGATGTGAGCGCGTCCATTTCCTTCCAATACGACACCCTCACCTGATCGTTCATCTACGCGAGGAGCTACGTCAGGATGGAGATGCAGATACAAACTTGCTGTCTCGAACCGACCCTCCACCCTATCCTCGACATCCAGTCCTTCCGAACGCAAAACCCACCTCCGCCGATGGACCACGCGGCCCGGCAGTCTCTTGTAGCCATCATGCGCCGCCTCAAGCCATAGTTTCCCTTTTTCACTACCCCACGTGACATCAAACGGATGTGCCCGTTTCGCCACACGAAAGCTACCCCAAACCTCAGATGAATCCTCCCCATCGACAACAACTGTGTTATGCGCGGCAGTTCCACGCTGGCGCTGGCGCTCCGGACCGCGCTCATACACTGAAGTTCCTCCATTGACTAACACCCGCCGACCATCCAGAGAAAGTTCAAAAGACAACGAATCGGCATGTGCATGCCCGGGAAGATGATCTGGCCCAATGGGCGCGACATCGCAAAGCAAAACTGCTCGATCGTTTTGAAGTCGCACATAGCCTACATCTCCAAGCAACTCAATCGGCGCGAGTTGGTG
>DTRN01000198.1 GCA_012965905.1 Nitrospirales bacterium
GCTTCAGACCGGTACGCATATCTTCAACACGGAGTCTCAACGCCATCTTCGACCCCACCACGTCGAACGGCGTTGAAAACGTGACGGTTGGCGGACTCCCATCAACCACGCGCAAAACGATGATGACGGTCACGAACCCAGCCAATACGCTTAAAACAGCAATAATTGATTTATTCTCAAACATTCGGGTCACTCCCGTTTTGCCGAAAGAATTTTATCTGCCTGCTCACTGGCTTCTTTCACAAACACTCCCATTTTGGCATGCGTGGGTTCGAAATCAACTGGAAGATCATTCAGACGCAAGCGCTCAGATGCCATGGGCCCGATTGAGCCGACCATCATGTGCGCGCACACGCGTTTTAGCTCAGCAGTGTGGCCATCACGTTCCGCGACTTGCAGCAGATGTTCTACTTGAACAGCACTGGTAAACAGGGCCACATCAACCTTGTGGGTTACTGCTTCGTGAATGGCTTGCAACAAGGGGTTAAGATCCTCGGGTAAGGCCCATCGGTAGACTGGCACCGCGTCAACGATGGCGCCGCGGTCGCGAAGGCCCTGAAGCAATTGTGGATTTGAGATGCCATATTCTTGAACGGCAACGCGCTTACCTTCCAGATCTTGTCCGTCAAGCGCAATCAGAATATCCCGCCACGTATTCGGTTCAGGTACGTTAATGGTTGGTTGGAGACCGATCTCACGCAATGCCAAGACTGGCTTAGGTCCACGGGTGACGAGAGGAAGCTGGCCCAACACTCCGATCGTTTTCTCGCGCTGCCAACGTGTATCAAGAACAGCGAGCATCGTTCTGGTACCGACTCCCGTAAGCAGAATGATGAGGTCAACCTGTCCAGCGTGTAACCGCCCACCGAATTCGAAGATGTCACCGTTTTCCTCCAGCGGGACTTCCCGCATGGACGGTGCCACCAGCGGGTCGCCGCCGAATCTCGTGATCAACGTCCGCATTTGCTCTGCCATTCGACTCTCAAACGCGACAACTCGTTTCCCTTGAAATCCTTTGTCAGAGTTTATGGCGGTCATGCAGAGCTCATCACAACTAGAATTGTCTAAACAATCGACGTATCCAACCTAGGATACCATCCGGATCTACAAGTTGCTCTGGGCGCTCAGGATCAGGATATTCAACGCAGGCTTCTTGCGTACCGAGATATATTTCACCTAAGAAACTTTGTTGTGTTTGTAACTGTCCATACCCCATGCGGTGCAATTTTTCAATCAGCTCAGCAAGTGCCGATGTTTCATCATCCGCTCCGCCCGTTGCAACGACTGTCGATTCGTACCGCAACGACGCCAGATATTGCCCATCAACCTGCTCAATGGTGACTTGGCGACTAAACCCTCGATCGCGTTCATCAACGCCAGATAATTGATGTTTTGCAATGAGGTCACGCGCCATCCTATTCTCGATGAAGACACATCTTGCGCACTCTTTTCATTCCATCAATTGTATCTGAACCGTGAATGATGATCTACAGGGAAACAACACCGAATGGCGAGAGGGTCTCCCCTGCCCGCACCACGTGCAGACAGGGGCATGATGCGAAGAACTAGATATCGTAATAGAGGGCAAATTCGTGGGGATGCGGCCGCAAGCGTATGGCATCTACTTCATTGGTCCGCTTGTAGTCTATCCAGGTGTCGATCACGTCCTGGGTGAAGACATTGCCCTTCAGCAAGAAAGCATGATCCTTTTCCAAGTTGTCCAAGGCTTCTTCAAGCGAGCCGGCGACGCCCTTGATCTTGGCCTGTTCCTCCGGTTCCAGATCGTAAATGTTCTTATCCAACGGAGCCGGTGGTTCGATCTTCTTCTCAATCCCGTCCAGCCCGGCCATCAACATGGCCGAAAAGGCATAGTAGGGATTAGCACTCGGATCGGGGCATCGAAACTCGATACGCTTGGCCTTCTCGCTCTTGGAATACATCGGAATTCTGATGCATGCGCTTCGATTCCGTTTTGAGTACGCCAGATTGATCGGGGCCTCATATCCGGGCACTAAGCGACGATATGAATTTGTCGTGGGTGCGATAAACGCGCACAGTGCGAGGGCATGGGTGAGGATACCTCCGATGTAATGACGCGCGGTCTCGCTGATCAACGCGTATGAATCCTTGGCGTCGAAGAAGAGATTCTTCCCACCCTTCCAAAGACTCTGATGGACATGCATCCCGGTTCCGTTATCCATGAACAACGGCTTGGGCATCATGGTGACGGTTTTGCCGCGCTGTTTTGCCACGTTCTTCACAATGTACTTGTACTTCAGAACATTATCGGCCATGGCAGTCAACTCACCAAACCGCATGTCAATCTCCGCCTGGCCCCCGGTGCCAACCTCGTGGTGGTGTACCTCGATGGTGATGCCGACTTTTTGGAGAGTCCGCACCATCTCCGAGCGAATATCTTGGTGATGATCCATGGGCGACACTGGAAAGTAGCCCTCTTTATATCGTGGCTTATGGCCGAGGTTCGTTTTAGTGGCATCCCCCGAATTCCAGAATCCTTCCTCTGAATCCACATGGTAAAAGGCTTCGTTATAGGTCTGATTGAACCGGACGTTGTCAAACATATAAAATTCAATCTCCGGTCCCCAGTAACTGACATCAGCGACGCCGGTATCTTTGAGATAGGCTTCTGCCTTCTGTGCGACATACCGCGGATCACGGGAATATTTTTGCCCCGTGATAGGATCTTTGATATTGCAGATCAGGTTGAGTGTCGTGTGCTCCGTAAACGGATCGATGAACGCGGTGTCAGGATCTGGCATCAGCAACATATCGCTTTCATCAATGGTCTGAAACCCACGAATACTGGACCCATCAAATCCAAGCCCTTCCGTGAACGTGTCCTCCGAGAACTCAGACACAGGAATCGAGAAGTGCTGCCAGAGTCCGACGAAATCGCAGAACCTGACGTCTACGATTTCCACCTTATTTTTCTTTGCCGACTCAATAACTTCTTTACTAGTCATGCTTCCCCCCTTCTAGGTGTGATATGAGTGTTCATGCGGCTGAGACAACTTGGTGGCACTCAACGGGTCGACGAATATCGGCCAGGAGTTGTGCCTGGATTCTCTGCAAGAGGTCAGCGTCGAGAATCTTCTGGCCTGCGGCATCAGAGACATACAGGACGTCCACCACTTGATCCAGTTTTGTAGAAATCTTCGCGGAATGGACGAGCAAACCCATCTCCGAGACTGCGTTCGCGATCACATACAATAATCCCTGTCGATCATCCGCGAAGATATCGATAATGGTAAAGCGGTCAGAGGACTCGTTATCGATCTCTACTTTTGGCTCCTCGCCACTGGTAGGCAGAACATGAGATCCGGAACGCCGGCTTGCTTGCCGCATCAACGTGTCTAATGCGACCTCTCCGGTGAGCACTCGAACGACTGTTGACTCTATCTCCTCCAATCGATGTGCCGGAGGCGGACCGGAAAAATCTGAATCCAGCACATGAAACTCATCGATGGCAAGGTGATCCAGTCTCGTAGTAATCCGTGCACCAAGGACCTGAAGGCCATTCACTGCCATTGCGCCGGCAATCTTCGAAAAGATCTTTGGCGTCAGGTCAGAAAAAGCGTACACCGTGACATCAATATACCCACGGTCCTCATCAAACACGGCCTTTGCCGCAACATCCTCCGCCCTGAGCTGAATAACTTGGCGCAGGTGCAACAACATCACCTCATGAGGAGTTGAGAGCAGATACGTAACCGGCATGACTGCTGCCTGCGCCTCCACCCATTTCTCCCAGCTCTCGTGATCAGATCCCACCCTCATCTCATCCCACCATGCTGGAGCTGCCGCAACAAGTTTTGCCCCGACCCGACGAACAGGTTCAGCATCGCGATCGTCCGAAACGGTGGTCGTGCCTGCTACAGCATCAAGCGTCCGCAGAAAGAGTTCTGTGAGCAAATCCTTTTTCCAGGTGGTCAGTGTTCCCGGCCCAACAGCCGCGATGTCCGCAGCGGTCAACACGTAGAACATCTTCAATAGGTCCGGGGTTCCCACTTGTTTCGCAAACTGTCGGATGACCTTGGGATCAGACAAGTCCCGTCGCTGCGCAATATGAGACATGAGAAGGTGGTGCTCGACCAGAAAGACCAACAGACTAGTCTCACGATCGTCCAACCCGAGTCGCTGAGACGCTTCGCGGGCGAGATCAGCTCCGATGAGACTATGATCTCCTTTCCTCCCCTTGCCGAGATCGTGTAAGAGTAGCGCCAGATGGAGCAAATCCTTTCGACGGATGTCCTGATAGACCTGCGAGAAATCCGACCGTTCTTTCGGCTCGCGCGAGTCTTTCGCAAATGCTTCGGCACAGGCCACAGCTCGAAGGGTATGCTCGTCAACAGTGTATTTGTGGTATTGATTGAACTGCATCAATCCCCGTGCCCACCCAAACGCCGGGATGATCTTCTCTAACAGATGGACCCGATGCATTAGATCGAGCACTGCAATGATCTTGTGAGGGCCTGCCAGAATATACAAAAACATTTCACTAATCGAGGGATCGGAAAACTGATCCTGAGTCATGCCATCAATTTGAACATGCAACTCCTCAAGCAACTCATCGGCAATTGAAATATTCTCGCGCACCGAGAGGAAGAACAAACGCATCAGCCGAGTCCCACTGCTCATGACTTCGCCACGGAATGCGGGATCGATGGTCAGGCGACGATTCGTGATCAGGAACCCACGCTCCGGGCGTCGCGATGGTAGCAGGCCGCTCAGTCGATCCCACACCGAAACGGAGCGACATCGCGTGACAAACCTCGCACTGATATCGGCCACCGCCGTGGTATGTCGGTAATATTGCTGCATGAACCGCTCAACCCCTAATAAATGAGGTTCATCGGCGAAACCAAATTGTTCCGCAAGTCGGATTTGCTCATCGAAGGTAAGAATGTCCTGCGCAGACCCCGCATGAAAATGCAACTCTGCTCTCACACGCCACAAGAACTCCCTCGCCTGGGTCAACGCGTGAAAGTCCTTACTGGACAGAAAGGCTTTGTGGTGAAGGTCGTCTAACGTTGCAATGCGATATCTGACTAACGCCGCCCATTGAATGATGTGAAGATCCCTCAACCCGCCCTTACTCCGCTTGATATCGGGCTCCAACATATAGACCGACGTGCCATAGCGATCATACTCCTGGTAACGCTCCTTGATTTTGCTGAGCAGGAATTCATCAACACGGTGATCGACGACACGTTTCTCAAACTGCTCGTGAAACGCACGAAACAGAGGCGCGCTGCCGATCAGAAAACGAGATTCCATCAATGCGGTTTTGGCAGGGTCATCGGCTTTTCCAAGCGCAATACAGTCATCAATGGTGCGTACACTATGCCCCACCTGAAACCCCACGTCCCAGAGACGCCGAAGAAGCGCGGAGGAAAACTCCTGCGCCGAGTCAGCCGGCTTCCCGCGATAGAGAAACATGAGATCGATGTCAGAGTGTGGAGACATTTCTCCTCGCCCAAATCCACCAAGAGCGACCAGACTGATGCGCTCTGAGAGTTGGTGACGCACGTTGGTCTCCAACTCCCCCAACGCGGTCTGATACAACTGAGCAATAATATCTTCGGCCAGCGTGGCCAGGGCTGAGGAAATCTCCTGGCCACGTGTTCCGTTCTGGTGGGCCGCTCGAATGTCCGAGCGTTTTTTGGAAATCTGTTCCTTAAGCGGGGTGACTGCGACCACGTTGATGCCTGTCGTTAGATGGCATTCGAACCGGTCTCTCCAGTCCTTACACGCACAATGTCCTGCAGATCAGTCACAAAGACTTTTCCATCGCCAATGGTCCCGGTTTTCGCCGCGCGTACGATCGCGTCGACAACGGCCTGCACCTTGTCGTCGGGAACGGCCACATCCAGTCGAGTCTTGGGAACAAACTCGATGGTATATTCAGTACCGCGGTACGTCTCTTTATGCCCCTTTTGGCGTCCAAATCCTTTGACCTCGGACACGGTCATTCCGTAAACGCCTATGTCGACAAGCGCTTCTTTCACTTCATCTAACTTGAATGGTTTAATTACCGCCTGGATTAGCTTCATGGATGTCTCCGCCTCCTATGCTCAGTATCAGGAATACGCACTTTCATTTTGCTGGCTGATGTCCAACCCTTCCTGTTCTTCGTCTTCTACTGTATCTGTCTCATTTTCTCTCTCTTTTTTTCTCTCTCTCTCTCTCGCTCGAGGCCCGTAATCAATTGGATATGGTTTTGTTGCCTACAAGTAATTTGTGTCTTGAAAATTCTGGTCGTACGTGTATGTATTTGTGTGTGTGTGTGTTTGTGTGTGTGT
>DTRN01000199.1 GCA_012965905.1 Nitrospirales bacterium
GAGCTGGACCCAAAGGGAATCGATGAGATCTTTCTCTGTCGTTTCTTCAGGATGTGACGCGGTGGGTACGGTCAGCGAAATATACGTGTGGATTGGATCGGCAAGGAGTGAGAGTCCGTCGTACTCCGTTGGGCCATCGTATACTCGAGAGTGTGCCGCGTCTGTAGGCGTGTCCATCGGTGACTCACGTTGTCGGGCGACGTGTCTGCACCCGTTTGCTCCGAAAGTGTTCATAGCTTCGGATGGGCATGCGCCGGATTGAACCCGTAGGTGTGATCATCCGAAGCCCTTGCTGTTTTGGTGTAATGGTTCCGATATGCGTCGCATTGAGAAGGCCGCGTGTAATCCACCGTTTGAGGCGTGAAAGAGACTCTGGTCGGATGGCAAAGAGGAGTTCATAATCTTCCCCGCCTTGAAGTGCGATGTCGTAAGCCTGCTCGCCCATACGATGTGCATAAGTGCGCAATGCGTCAGAAATGGGGAGATGAAAAACATTGATAGTGGCTCCAACGGCGTTCAATTTACATAAGTGCGCCAAATCCCCACTGAATCCATCTGAAAGGTCAATCATTGCCGTGGCCAGTCTATATTTCGCCAGCCGCTGTCCTGCATCAAGACGAGCGATGGGGCGAAGGTGTCGTTGGATAAGCCATGTCCGGCATGAGCGAGGAACACGTTTGTGGGCTGGCGTTTGAAGAATACGAAGTCCCGCATTGGAATCACCTAAGGTTCCGGTGACGAATATCTCATCGCCGACCTGGAGTCCTATTCGTTGGATCACGTGAGCGGGTTTGACTTCGCCGAGTATCGTGAGTGACAGAAAGAGTGTCCTGGGTGAGCTGGAGGTATCTCCCCCAATCAATGCCACACCTGATTGTTTTGCGGGCTGCATCATCCCTTCATACAGCATGTCCACGTTGTTTCTGGAGAATGATGGTGGAATAGCAATCGAAGTAAGAAACTGACGTGGAACTCCTCCCATCGCGGCAATATCGCTGAGGTTTCCAACCATTGCCTTGTACCCGATATCACGACAGCTTGCGAAGCGTCGGTTGAAGTGAATGTCCTCGACCAGGAGATCCGTCGTAATCAGCTGTAGAGTTTTAGCGTTGGATTGTGTGACCGCACAATCATCGCCAATGCCGACGAGGGTTTGATTTCGAAGACCTCCAAATCGCTTCGCGATACGCTGGATTAGTGCGAATTCTGCGAGTTGATGCTTCGGAAGCATCCTAAACGGTCTTGCTGGCTCCTCGAGGCTGAGTATGGGGTCGAAATTTCATCTTGTAGAGGGACGCTTGAATTACATCGTCCATGGTGGCCGCAAAGATGAAATGCATTCCGCGAAGTAGGTGTTTTGGGATGTCCTCAAAATCTTTCTGATTTCGCTTCGGTATGATGACGCGCGACAACTTCTCGCGTCGTGCAGCAAGGAGTTTTTCTTTGAGGCCTCCAACGGGAAGGACACGTCCACGAAGGGTCACTTCACCGGTCATGGCGATGTCATGTCGAACAGGAGTGTTTGTCAGCGCCGAAGTCAACGCGGACGCCAACGTGATGCCGGCCGATGGCCCATCCTTGGGAATGGCCCCTGCAGGGACGTGTACGTGAATGTCAATTTCCGAGAAGATACTCTCTTCGAGACCAAAGTGTTTTCCGCGTGAGCGAACGTAACTCAGCA
>DTRN01000200.1 GCA_012965905.1 Nitrospirales bacterium
GGACAGTCCTAAGTCCGACAGGCTCCTTGCGGCGGGAAACTAGCACAGGGATAGGTTCATGACAAGGACGCGACAATGACATAAGATGTCGAGATTGACGTGCTGGAGGATCACGTTCTTTGTTTCAATGCAGGCGTCTGTTTCAGCCATATACTCACGCGAGACGTGAGCGTCTCCCGTTCTACTTTGGTAATACCGTTGGGGTCGAATCGATACCGATAGTGCAGCGAGAGGATCGCGTCTAAAGAATCTGCGAATGCACTCCCCGTTTTTGTCGTACGGATACGCTGCAACCACCGTGAGAACGGTTCCCATGGATGTCGCACGATTCCGAACACATTGAGGCGATGTTCAATTTCGTACCATTCTGAATCTTCGCCGGGCCAAACCAGCCGCGGCAGGGACCGTTTCTCATCCACTCCCCCACGCGTGACGCGTTCGGTGAAATAGAGACGCCACGCCAAAAAGAGGAAGAGTGGAAGCAGCAACCACCCTGCATAGGTCGTGAGATCGTTCTCCCGTTCACTCCACTTCCACTCTGCCACCTTGAATGTCACCCATTCCCAGACATCAGAGAGCGGTTCCCACCACGGGGCTGCGCTCTCCTCAACCACAACCCATGACTTCGGCGTGGTATCAAAATCTCGCCAGGCACCATCGACATAGACGAGAGCCCAAGAATGGGCATCACGGGCACGAGCAATGTAGCGACCTTCGAGCGCACTAAATTCATGTACGGAAAGCCCAACCGCATATCGAGCTGGAATGCCTGCTGCACGCAACAGCAGAACGGTGGCGGTTGCGAAATATTCACAATGCCCTGAGCGGGAGGTATTCAAAAATTCCGAGAGGTGCGTGTTTTTCAACCGATGTTTTCGCAGAAATCTCGAGTACTGGAAATTGGCGTTAAAGTACATGGCCAATCTCCGGAGGGTTTCTCGTGGAGTCTCGGATGTTAATCCAAGTTTCTCAACGATCTGGGCCAGCACCGCGACCTCAGCTTCCGGAATATGCAAATCAGCATCGCCGGGACGCGCATCACGCATTGCATCTCCGGTTGACTCGACACGGTACGTGATGAGCCCGGGTCCGTCTTCCACCTTCACCGTTCCCAATGCGTTGTGCTGAACGGTGCCAACCGGCAACTGCTGAAGATGTGCAGCCCCAGGCGGGAGCGCGAGAATGCCCTCCCCTCCTTCCAGCTCAGTTGATATTGTTGTCATGGCCTCTGATCGTGATCCGGATCCCAGGACACCAGCCACGACACCCCGAAAGTCTACGTTGCGCGCAAACCACTGCGTGCCAAAATAGCGGTTATAGCTGGCTTGTCGCAGCAACACAGACGCATTGTCTTGGGCATGCGACGTCATGCGTAACACGATTTTATTCGAGAGCTTGATCTCTCCAATGCTGCCAATCGCGGTATACGACCGGTCCGGATCGACGTGTCCTCCAGTCATACTGATGAGCCAATCAGTCAGTGTCCCTTCGAGCGTCTTCTGGATGGTCTGCAGCCCGACCTGCCCGCCATACCCAAATATCACCACAACGACGAACACGCTCGTCCAACGCAATGGGGAACATACCTGTGGTCGAATGCTCAACAGTGCCCATGCTACCAGCAGACACAACCCAGCGTAGAACCATGGGCTCTTGACATGGGTCGCACTGGTCGACAGTAAGCAAATCGCGAAGTATGGAAATGAAAGATCGATCGTGCCCAAGCTTGACCCTGATCCCCTTCTCTTTCTCTGTCTTGCAATCGTCGAAAGAACGCTGAGTTCGACGGAGCCAGCAGTGCTGTAGACCTGAGCAAGGACGATGGGAAGGACCGACAGAGGATACCACTGAAACAACGTCAAGATCGCGCGTGTGACGCCCTGCATGTCTGTCGTGAGGACAAAATACCCTATCATTCCAACAAAGAGGTAGATGCAAAGACTCCATACACGTCCGAAATCTTTCTCGGTGAGAACCCAGCGCCATCCAATCCACCGCGAACCTTCAAGCAGCGTCGCGGCAACAACCGCCAGCACGAGCAGCTCGTTCTGCCATCCCCAGAAAACGAGTGTTACCCCAAGAAGCAGCGGTGGTGCTTTCATACGTTTGCCAATCCCTCAGCAATCTTTCCTACATACAACTGGCATAGCCTCTCCGGTGTACTGGCCATCGGACCAGGGGAAAGTGGAACATCATCCGCACCATCGGTCACTACAAAAACCAGCGTTGGGATCCCAAGAACATGGAGTCGCCGCACCAGATTTTGCCGTGCCTCATCCCAATCCAGCAGGATACAAATACACCCAGTCAGCGAATCCGCACGTTGATTGACGAGCGGATGTAACGACTCGATGGATTGATTCACACCTGGCTGTACGCAGGCGAGAACCTCCAACAGATGTTCCACCTGCCCAACACCCCGACCTGCGGTGAGACAATAGGCTTGCGTTCCAACGAACAGGAGATCGAGCAACGACTCTTGCGTTGAGAGGGTACTGGCAAACGATGCCGCGACCGATACTGCCTCTTCAAATACGATGTTCGAGACAGGCTGAACGGTATCCAGGATTAAGGCATGCCGGACAAAAAACTCAGCCTGAAACTCCTTGACGTAAGGTGTCCCTGTCTTGGCCCAAGATGCCCAATGAAGCCGGCGAAGGGGATCTCCGGATCGATATTCGCGTAGGGATACGAATTCTTCCGAATCTCCAACCGATGAGGCCAACGGGACGCCGCCGAGATGATGCATACGCGTTCCAGGCAAGGCGAGCGTCGGGACGGGATACCGCTTGGGAAGCACTAATAACGATCCGGGCGCATCTTCCGTTATCAGGCTATTGAAGAGTCCAAAAAGATCAGGCTTGGCCAGGGTTGCACCGGTAAAGCGAAGATATCCTCGTCGGAGTGGTGTGAGTGTTGCACGAATGTCACATTCAGTATCATGCGCCATTCGCGGCAATACATGGGGCTCAATGCGGGCCATCTGCTTCGCATCAATCATTGCACGCCATCGCTCATATCCGACCCAGCGCTCCCACCAGTTGTCGTCGCGATAAGGTAACGTATACGACGAGTCCGCAAACTCTTCAAACGACGGCCGAGGGTCGGCCATATCGTCCAACAGCATGAGGCCGTCTTGCGTTCGCGAGCCTTGGTGCCGTACACACAGCGGGTATGTGAGAGGCTGGCCGACAGTCGCAAAGCGGGGAAGAACCCGCCGGATTGAATACGGCACCCGAAAAAACAACCCGCTGAGAATGGCCGCAAGTAAAAGAAACGCGAGCAGGGAAAATCCTTGATACGCCATCGTGCGGGTGGTATCCAACCCCAGCACACCGGTCGTAACCACGCCAGCCATCACCAGGCCGCCAGCCTTGGTAATGCGACGACTTCCCCAATGATTGAGTGCGGACAAAAAATGAAAGTAGCGATATTGGAGGCGTTTCACGGAACGAGAGTAACTACGAAGGAACAGAGATCTGTTTAACTGCATCCTCAACGATGGTTTGAGCCGTGGCACCGGAAAAACGCGCCTGCGGATCGAGCATCAGTCGGTGTGCGATGACCGGAACGACCAGTTCCTGAACGTGCTCGGGGGTCACAAATTCCATTCCATCAAAGAGCGCAAGGGCCTGCGCTGCGCGAGATAAGGCCAGCGATGCTCGCGGGCTTGCACCGAGCTGCACGCCTGTTGCCGATCGAGTCATCCGCACGATCTCCACAAGATACCGCTGCAGTTCCACACTGACCCTGATCTCCTTTACCTGATCCCTCATCGCTACAATGTCTTGTAGTGTCGCACAGGGGCCGATATCATCGATCGGGTGATGATGCTGTTGTGCCGAAAGAATCTCTACTTCATCCTCAGGCGAGACATACCCCAAACCAAACTGCATCGCGAAACGGTCCATTTGCGCTTCCGGCAGGGGATAGGTTCCGCGAAATTCGACCGGATTCTGCGTCGCAATCACAAAGAAGAGCTGTTCAAGCGGATACCGAATACCATCAACACTGACCTGAAATTCCCCCATCGCCTCCAAGAGTGCAGACTGGGTTCTCGCCGATGCGCGATTAATCTCATCGGCCAATACGATGTTGGCGAAGACCGGTCCACGCCAAAACTCAAAGGTCTGGTCTTTCTGGTTGAAGACCGAGACACCCAGAATATCAGAAGGCAAGAGATCAGGGGTGAATTGTATGCGCTTGAATTCGGCACCAATCGACAGTGCTAGCGCTTTTGCAAACGTCGTTTTTCCTGTTCCGGGAAAGTCCTCCAAGAGCACATGCCCACCGCTGGCAAGCACGGCAAGCATCTTGCGAATCCCCGCTGATTGCCCCTTCATCACCCGCTCGATATTCTCGCGGATCTTGGAAACCGTCTCTTTCGCAGCAATCACCTTGGTCGAATCCATCATGTCCACATATTGTGTCGCAATTCACACAAAAGGCAAGATCGGCTTCCGGATACTGTGCATCTTATTGACCGAGTAGACCCAACAGGCCTGAGTCTTTTTGCCTTGCGACGTTTTCCTTCATCTGTAATAATGGCTTTTCCGCTCACACTTTAAACTCTATGGCAAAACTCGGCGTCAATGTTGATCATGTCGCAACTCTGCGGCAAGCCCGCGGTGGGGACGAACCCGATCCCGTCACTGCTGCCGCCCTTGCTGAGCTGGGCGGCGCCGATGGCATTGTCATTCACCTTCGCGAGGACCGCCGCCATATTCAGGAACGCGATCTGCGTCTCCTTAAGGCGATGGTTAAAACGAGGCTGAACATGGAAATGGCAGCCACAGACGAGATGGCTCACATCGCCATGGATGTCCAACCCAACCTGGTGACCCTCGTTCCTGAACGGCGCGAGGAACTGACAACGGAGGGCGGCGTCGATGTTATCGGGCGCAAAGATGATTTTAAGAAGATCATCAAGACGCTTCACGGATCAGAAATCCCGGTCAGCTTATTCATCGACCCATCGATTGACCAACTCAAAGCTGCGCACAAAGTCGATGCGGATACCGTCGAGATTCATACCGGTCCGTTCGCCAATGCCCAAAGCCCGGAGTCAGAGAGAACCGAACTCGATGCCATCTCTGACTGTGTACGGCTTGCATACAAGCTACATCTCGGCGTGAGCGTTGGTCACGGGCTTGACTACCACAATATCACGATGCTGACACACCTTACGGAAATCGAGGAATACAACATCGGCCATAGTATTATCGCTCGCGCGGTTCTCGTCGGATTAGACCGAGCGGTGGGCGAAATGAAAGCCTTGCTTGTATAGATTCCATACGCCTCTCCCATGATTGTAAGCATCGGGATCGACCTGGTGCGAATCGATCGCCTTCAATCGATCGCCACACGCTGGGACGATCGTTTTCTCGCTCGCGTCTACACGCCAGCCGAACGTGATGCATGCTTCGCGCGTGCGATACCGTTTCCCGCACTCGCCGGCCGGTTTGCTCTCAAGGAAGCCATGTTTAAAGCACTCGGTACCGGGTGGAGCAACGGCGTCAGGTGGGTTGAAGTCGAAGTCTCTACTGATGTCGCGGGGAAACCGATGATACACACCTCGGGGAGAGTCAAAGAGTTGTTGGACGCGAAACAGGTATCAACAATCTATGCGACCACGTCACACGATGGTGATTATGCGATTGGTCAGATCATCCTGACGAAGGAAGACTGTGGGAGCTAACATCTCACTCATCTCGCACCCGAGAGCCCTTTTCTGAAAGCTCTCTCGGCGTGGCGTGCAGCTCAGTCATCATTGAAGCGAGAGCTTTGCGAATCTTAGCCACCTCAGCCAATTCTCGATGATGGACAGGCCTCTTTATAGCATCCATTTGCCCTGCTTGCATTTGGCTGATCCCATCCGCAAGGGCCGAGATCTGCTTGATCGTCTGCAGGAAGCTAAAAAACCCTAATAACGACACGATCGCGGTACATGTCACAAGCATCGTAATACCGGATTGCTGGAGAAGGTCGAACCGATCGATGATCATCACAAGAACCAAAAGCGGGGTGATCGACGTCAGCGCAAAAAGGGTGACCGATACACCCTGCAGCGTTCCGGTGTTCTTCGAACTCTGTTGTGGCATGGCATTGTCCTTTCCTCTAGGGATACCGCACGAAGTGTGCAGTTAGGCGAACGCAACACTCGCAATCTTAATACAGATTTACATATTCTGATAGGATACCCTCAACATTACATCGATCATTCTTCCAGAATGAGTGTGGCCGGGTTACGGGCGTCATCGCGCTACGACCAACGCATACATGCATCAGATTT